>CAZOUP010000068.1:0-29757 GCA_964583035.1 uncultured Akkermansia sp. | reverse complement strand
CAACATATCACCAAGCCAGTTCACCCCGGCCGTGAAGGGATAAAAGATGATCAGCATCCAGATCACACCAATCACATTGAACATGAAGTGCGCCCGCGCCGCCCGTTTCGCATCGGCACTGGCCCCGATTGAGGCGAGCCAGGCCGTGACCGTGGTTCCGATGTTTTCGCCGAGAACAATCGCGGCGGACTCGTGAAACCCGATCCAGCCCTGCAAGGTTATCGTGACCGTGATCGCCATCGCGGCGGAGGAAGATTGGACGACGAGAGTGAGGAGAACCCCGATGCCAAGGAAAAGCAGGATCGAAAAATATCCCTTCCCACTGATGTCGGCAACGAACTGCCTAATGTCTTCCGCTTGCGCCTTCATCGCGGGGTCGGCACTCGCGAGCATCGACTTCAGATCCGGCACCGAGTCTTTGAGCAGGGAAAGTCCGTAGAAGAGGAGGCCGAATCCGATCAAGATCTCCCCGAAACTTCTCCACCGGTTTCTTCCCGCGAAAAAGAGTGGCAGACCAATTCCGATGATCGGGAGCGCAATGGCAGAGAGCGAAAATTTACCGACAAGGGCAATAATCCAGGCTGTCAGAGTCGTTCCGAGATTGGCCCCCATAATGACTCCGATTGACTCAGTAAGGGTGAGGAGTCCGGCGCTCACAAAGCTGACGACCATCACCGTCGTGGCCGATGACGACTGAATCATTCCAGTTGTCGTAACGCCGGTGATAACGCCGGTGAGGCGGTTCCTCGTCATCGTCGCGAGGATGCGGCGCATGCGGTCACCCGCCGTTCGCTGCATGCCCTCCGACATGACTTTCATTCCATAAAGAAAGACGCCGAGAGATCCGAGAATTTTGAGAATGAAGACAAGGGTATCCATGCAAGAAAGAACGAAGTGCCGAGCTTGCCAAATGTGACGGCTTTGTCACACGGAAAATGAGAAAAAAATGACCTTTCCCGGGAAGACCTACTCCTCTTCGCTGAGGGCCGCAGGCCCGACGTGCCTGATGTCTGCCGCGCGGTGAATGTAAACGACTTCCTCACCAATGTTTACCGCGTGATCACCGATCCTCTCGAGGCATCTCACGACAAAAATGCAGTGAAGAAAGATTCGGAGATTGGCCACATCAGCCTCCATCGCCTGCGTTAACTTTTTGATCGTCTTGCGATGAAGTTCGTCCAGTTTCTGATCGCGATCATATAAGGTGAGCGCGAGATCGACATCCCCCTCCGAGAATGAGCGCATCGAGTCTTCGAGTAATGCCTCGGCAAGACGGAAGATGGGTTCAACGAGTTGAATTTCAGGAGCCTCTCCTTTTTTCTGAAGCTTGATCGCCCGCCTCGCAATATTCTCCGCCTCATCCGAAACCCGCTCCAGATTCGTTGCAATCTTCATGGCCCCGACCACGGCACGCAAATCTGTCGCCATGGGATTAAAGCGGGTCAAAATTTCCATTCCCTCTTCCCCGATCTCGCGCTCGAAGTCGTTGACCGCCTTGTCTTCGCGAATCGCCAAATTACAGAGCTCGTCGTTTCGAGTGAGCAAGCCACGGATCGCATTAGAAAGATTCTCCTGCGCCGTACTCCCCATTAACAGAATCGATTTTTTCGTACTCTTAAGACCTTCTTCGAATTGAGAGAGCGTGTGAGGGATGTCAGGCATAGTAATTTGATAAGATCGTGTTCTTTACCCCGGAAACAAGCCGTAAAAATCGGCAGCTCTGGAGCCAAGTGATTGAATCTCAGGAATCAAAGGCAGCTTTTCCCATTTTTTGAAAATCACTCTGCAGGAACCTCCGGAGAATGTTGGTAGACTGGATCCGAGATCGCCTTGATCATGAATGCCGCAAATGAGAGAACCCCGCAGGTCAGTCCCAGCGCCACTCCAATATCAACCAACCCCCGCCACGGGAACGGCAGAAAGCCCACCAGCACGACCGGAAGGATCATCACGAAGGTCAGGCAAAGCGCCGTGATCCGGGCCTTACGCTTCGCAAAGAAATACCTCATGCAAAAGAATGGAGCGAGGATGACATGAGACAGCCTTGGGTTTTCCCGGAGACACTTAACTCG
This sequence comes from uncultured Akkermansia sp., assembly GCA_964583035.1. Lineage (GTDB taxonomy): Bacteria > Verrucomicrobiota > Verrucomicrobiia > Verrucomicrobiales > DEV007 > Arctic95D-9. The sequence continues at coordinate 27,685 of CAZOUP010000068.1, read as the reverse complement.
TGCCGCAGTCCGCGGGGAAAACTTCTTCTGAAATCCGCGATGCCCTTCCGCAACGAGCAGGAAGAGGGCAAAAATCACGAGAAAAACCCATTGCCCTGCTGAAAGAGGAGATTGCAACGCCTCCCATGCTCGCGGGGCAAGTCGACAAATCGCGTAGCCCAACAGTGCGACAGCCCCTGAGAATCCCCCCATTGCTCCAAACATTCCCATGGCCGTAATTTTTCTCAGGAGCGCCGACTGTAAAGATTCAGTCGGCCTGGACTAGGCTGCCCTGCTGACATCCGCCTCGAGAGGTGCGGTGATGAAGTCTTCAAGAAGAGCCAACTGGTCCTCAATACTTACGACCAGTGACTCCAGTTCATCGAGCCCGGAATCGATCGCCACCAACTGAGCCGCGACTTTTTCACCGAGGACCATCTCCAAACGGTCTTTGCCGACATCTAAATTCGATTCATCAGCAACAAAAGCACTCTCCTCCTCTCCGCTGAAGACCGGCGGGCCATCCAGCAAAGCCTCAACTTTATCCATCGCCTCACCCATCGAATCCCCTTCGCCGGAAACCAGCTCTTCAGATTCGGTCGGGGAAACCTCTTCGATCACAAGCTCACTGGAGGTCTCGACAGACATCTCTTCAACCTCTGCGACCAACTTCTTAGTATCGGCAATCACCGCTGTGATCTCCTCTTCCACTATTTCGGAAGAAACGAGCTCCTCCTCGAGATCAACAACCGGGCTGTCATCCCCGGTGATCTCACCAGACTCACTCTCTTCCGTCTCAAAAACGACTGGCTGAGATCGCTGTTGCGTCGGCGAGGAACGCATCAGCATGGCAAGACCGGCGGCCGCTTCCTGCAATTCATCAAAATACGTGTCTTCAACTTTCGCCGGTTTCTCTTTCTCCTTTGCTTCATCGAGTTCATTGCGAAACGGCTTCAGATCCATTACGATAGGGTCTGGGAAACTTTGAGCCGTCTCCTGCAGTATCTCAGAGATCTCCGCCCTCTCCTCAAATCGTAACACCCCTGAGTCTGCGGGAGCATGATGAACAGATTTCTCTCTGGAACGCGCTGCAAATCTCGCGTAGAGCATAAACGCCGTCAGCACTATAAGCGCAGCAATGAGAATCAGATAACCCGAGTTATTCATATTTGATTCCAGATCATCAAGAATTCTTAGATACTTTCAACCCTAAATGATAAGCTTTTTTAACAAATCGTCATTATTCCGGGTTTTTTCGTGAGATTATGAGCATTTATTCACGTGATTACATGCGGGACGGGAGTTCGCAGCGGCCCGGGAGCCCCTCGACCTGGAACATCGTGACCTGGCTTCTGGTGATCAATGCAGCCGTTTTTCTGGTCAACTTGATCTCGGTCGGCAAATTCGGTGCTTACCTCGGGCTGACCGTTGAGTCTCTCAAATCGTTCTGGCTCTGGACGCCGATCACTTACCAGTTCACCCACTTCGGGCTTTTTCATTTTGCGGGAAACATGCTGGGACTGTTTTTCCTCGGCCGGCTCCTTCTCGGCATCATCGGCCCGGAACGATTGCTCAGGGTTTATCTTCTCGGCGGACTCGCCGGAGGATTTCTCGAGGTCCTCTTTCATCTCGCCATCGGGAGCGGAGGTCTTGTCATCGGAGCATCGGGTGCGGTCCTTTCAATCCTTGCCGCTGCTGCGACCCTTCTCCCCCACCAACGCTTCCAGCTCCTGCTCTTTTTCATCATTCCGATCAGCATGACGCTGCGGACCGTGCTCTGGCTCTCGATCGGATTTAACGTTGTCACTCTCATCATGGTCCTCACCGGACAAGGAAGCGGGATTGCCGTCATGGCCCACTTCGGCGGGATGCTTTTCGGTTGGCTCTACATCAAATACTGGTACGACAGCACCCGGGAAGGTTCCCTCTTCAAGCGATTCCCCATCCGCATTCTCCGGGATTCGAATGACTCACCGCGAGCTCGAAAGCCGAAAAAAAAGAAGGCCTTCGTCTCCAATGACGTCGATGCCATCCTCGATAAAATTAACGAAAAGGGATTTCAAAGCCTCAGCGACGAAGAGAAGAAGCTCCTCGAAAAATCCAGCGAGCGGCTTTCCAGGAAAATCGGGAACAAGAAAGACGATCAATGAGTGAAACGTCGCCTCAATCCCCGAGCCGCTCGAAACCCCGTCGGCGTGGCCTCGACTTTGTCCTGCAGGTTCTCTTTTTCTTCGCCTTCATCGGCGGGATCTACTTCTCAGGAAGCATCGGCATTCAGATGGCGAAAAACAGATTCCCCGGGGGAGAGGCTCAGGCAGAGAACGCCCCTGCCCCCGCCGGTTCGGAACTGACACTCGGGTCGACCGGCGAACCGGTTTATCTCGCCGACAGCCCCGAAGACCTGCGCCGCTTTTTCACGACCTACTCCTCCCCCGGAGAACGAGCCAGCGCCGACCTCACAGAACAAAGCATCCGTCGCATCAATGCCTATCTCCTCGCGACGACGAGACGCGCCGAAGGCGACGCAGTCGAGGTGGTCATTAACTCAGGAGCCATCGCCGGAGCGGTCTACTGGGTGCACCACACCCAAGTCCCCGACCGCACCGTGATCGACCCCGTGATCTCGCCGGTTCCACTCACCGAACCGGCTGAATAGTGGCCGATTTGGTAAAAACCGCATTTTTCGTTTGTTTGGAGGGCTTAAATACCTAACCTGAATGCCATGCTTGAGTTAGCGATCCTTGGAAGCGGCAGTTCTGGAAACAGTGCTCTCGTGTGCCTTGGCGAAACGCGTGTCCTCATCGACGCGGGTCTTTCCGCAAAGCAACTCTGTCTCAGGCTCGAAGCGCTCGGAGTCGATCCTGACTCCCTCAGCGGGATCATTCTCACTCACGAACACGGCGACCACACTCGTGGCATCGAAGTTTTCTGCCGGAAACGCCCTCTGCCTGTCTACGCAACGACTCACACCTGCGCCGTCGTCAGTGAAAACGTAAACTCCGCAGTAACTTGGCGACCTTTTGAATCCGGCACGCAACTTTCCATCGGCGGGATCAAGGTCGAATCGTTCTCTGTTCCTCATGATGCCGTCGATCCCGTCGGGTTCGTCTTTCGCTGCGAAGAGAGCAGCATCGGGATTCTCAGCGATGTTGGCCATGTCACCCGCATGATCATCGATCACCTCAAAGGAGTTGATACCCTTTTCACCGAAGCCAACTACGACGAGGTCATGCTGCAAAATGACACAAAGCGCCCCTGGTCGACGAAGCAGCGGATCAGTAATCGGCACGGCCATCTCTCGAATGATCAAACCGCCGAACTGGTCTCGGAGATCGCGGGTCCGAACCTCACCCGTGTCGTCCTCGGCCACCTCAGCAGTGACTGCAACACCTCCGAACTCGCGATCTCGGTCATCGCGCGCAAGCTCGCCGATTCCGGCCTCAATGAAGTCGCGGTCGAATGCGCGCACCGTTCCAAGCCGATTCCGCTGAAAGCGGCGGCACGGGCGGTCGCGAAGATCTATCTTCCGGTGGAAGAAAAACCTGCGAAATCCTCCCGCGTGTGCGAGCCTTCCGCCCCGGAACCCCAAGCTGAGCTGCCCAATGATTGGAAGCAGACGGAGTGGGCGTTTTAATCCGGATCGCAACGAACACCGCCGCCATAAACGACCGCGATGACTGTGCTGAAACCGTCTTTTGAGGAATTTTCGTCTCTTGCCCAAACCGGGAATCTCATCCCCGTCTGGACCGAACTCGCGGCTGATTACGAAACACCCGTCTCGGCTTTTCAAAAACTGAGTGAAGGGAAAAAGACGCCGTGTTTTCTTCTCGAATCCGCTGAGAGCAGCGATCAGATCGGGCGCTTTTCTTTTCTTGGAGCTGACTCCCGTTTTGAAATCCGGTCGAGCGGTCGGACGATTTCAACGCGGGAAAAAGATGAAAGCAACTTCAGCTCCCGCGAATTACCGGAAGCCGACGGCGATCCCCTCCATGAAGTCGAGCGGATCATGTCGAAATTTCGGCCTGTCGCGGTCGAGGGCCTCCCCGTCTTCACCGGCGGCGCGGTAGGGTTTATCGGCTACGACATGGTGCGTTTTTTCGAGCCTACCGTGCCCGGGCCGATCGACAACGGACTTGGCCTCCCTGACATGGCTTTTGTCATCACGGACACCCTCGTCATTTTTGATCATCGTTTTCGCAAACTGCAGGTCGTCGCCAACATCTGCACCGACGACTTTGATTCCCTCGAAGTCGCCTACGAAACCGCCCGGGAAAAAATCGACGCCGTCATCGCCGAACTTTCGAAGCCACAAATTTCGGCTCCCTTCTCGCTGATGGAGGAACCCGATTCGCCGGAGGAAATTCGCAGCAACACGAGCAAGGCGGAATACGAGGACATGGTCCTCCGCGCGAAGGAATACATCTACGCCGGTGACATCTTTCAGGTCGTCCCCTCGCAGCGATTTGAAAGTGACTACACCGGTCGCCCCATCGATCTCTATCGGGCGCTTCGCCATGTGAATCCCTCGCCCTACATGTTTTGTCTCGAATTCGGCGATGAGTTTTCGCTCGTCGGCAGCTCGCCCGAAGTCCACGTCCAGGCCATCGACGGCCAGATCAAAATTCGCCCCATCGCAGGGACCCGCTGGCGCGGAAAGACGCAGGAAGAGGACGACGCCCTCGCCGATGAACTGCTGAATGATCCCAAAGAACGCGCCGAGCACGTCATGCTCATCGATCTCGCCCGGAACGATGTCGGACGCGTCGCCGAATACGAATCCGTCGAGATGAGCGAGTTCATGATTATCGAGCGATACAGCCACGTCATGCACATCGTCTCGAACGTGCGCGGCAAGCTCCGCGAGGATCAGAGCGCCTACGACGTGATGCGGGCAACCTTCCCTGCCGGCACCGTGAGCGGTAGTCCGAAAGTCCGCGCGATGCAGATCATCAACGAGTTCGAAAAATCCAAGCGCGGCGCCTATGCCGGCGCGGTTGGATACTTTGGCTTCGACGGAAACCACGACAGCTGCATCGCCCTCCGCACCGTCGTCCTCAAAAACGGCAAAGCCTACGTCCAGGCCGGTGCCGGTGTCGTCGCCGATTCCGTTCCCGAAAACGAATACAACGAGACCGTGAACAAAGCCAAAGGCATGATGCGGGCGATCGAGCGGGCGAAATTGTTGGGGAAAGAGTGAGGTTTCGCGAAGGGCGAGAGTCCTCGCAATATCGAAGGCTCCGAAAGGGCGGTAATCCGTGACAAATTCGACTCGGAATTTCTTATCGCATTCTCCAGACTTCGTCCATCTTGGTAGTTATGGACGAAGAGGAAATGTTCAAAAGGGTCCGTGCCGAGTTCACCGACAATTTCGATGAGGAGCTTGAGATCGAGCTGGGAGAGTATTCGGACGAGCTTCGCTCGGACGCAAAGCAGGCAGAGGGTCTCTCGGAGTTTCGCCGCAAGTATTTCCGCGAGCTCTTGCGCCTACAAGTTGAGCTCGTCAAGCTCCAAGACTGGGTCGTCGCGACTGGAGAAAAGATCGTCGTCATTTTTGAAGGACGGGATTCCGCCGGCAAAGGAGGAACGATCAGTCGCTTTACTCAGCGCCTCAATCCGCGCGTTTGCCGTGTCGCCGCGCTTCCCGCACCGAGTGACCGCGAAAAGACTCAGTGGTATTTCCAGCGCTATGTGAGCCACCTTCCCGCCGCCGGGGAAATCATTCTCTTCGACCGGAGTTGGTACAACCGCGCCGGCGTCGAGCGCGTCATGGGATTCTGCTCGAAAGAGGAATACAAAGAGTTCTATCGCTCGGTCCCCGAATTCGAGCGCATGCTCGTCCGATCAGGTATCCGGGTCATCAAATACTGGTTTTCGATCCAGGATGAGGAGCAGAAGTTCCGCTTTGCATCACGAATCCATGACCCTCTGAAAAGGTGGAAGCTCAGCCCGATGGATCTTGAATCGCGGCGCCGCTGGGAGGACTACACCAAAGCGAAGGAGACAATGCTGAAAAAGACCCACATCCCGGAAGCTCCGTGGTGGGTCGTCCCCGCCGACAACAAGAAGAAGGCACGACTCAACTGCATCAACCATTTCCTGAGCCAGATCCCCTACATCGAGATGGAACAGGAAACGGTCGAACTCCCCGCCCGTGAACACTATCCCGACTACCACCGGAATCCGGTGCCGGAAGACATGATCGTGCCGCAGAAATTCTGATCAGTCCTCGACCTGGCGGATTTGGAGTGAATCGACAATCTTACCCTGCTCCGCAAGCGCGTTGGTGATGACGACAAGCCAGCTCCCCGTCTTCACCCAGCCTTTGCGCTTGAGGTAGACCATCGCATCCTGAATCGTTTTTTCCGGATCATCGGAAAACTCCATCAGAAACGGCTCCACTCCCCAGGGCAGAAGCAACTGCCGGAAGATCGGTTCGATGTCGGTGAAGGCATAGATCGGAATTCCGTGAGGGCGCAACGCACCGAGCACATAAGGCAGGAAGCCACTGCGACTGAAGACAATGATCCCGGAATCTTCAAGATCAGCGGCGAGGACTGCTGCTGAACGAAGCATTTTTGCCTTTGGCTCTTTGAGCTTGATGAGGGTATTCAGCTTTCGCTCCACGGAAGGCTCGATCGTTTCAATAATATTGCGAAAAACCTGCACCGATTCCAGCGGGTAGGCCCCTGTCGTCGTTTCGCCGGAGAGCATGACCGCGTCGGCCTGCTCGCGGATCGCATGAGAAACGTCCGACACCTCCGCCCGCGTCGGCAGCGGTGAGCTGATCATCGACTCAAGCATGTGCGTCGCGACGATGACCGGCTTGCCCTCCGCATGGCAGGCACGGATAAGCTGTGACTGCACGAGCGGCAGTTTGTGGTAGTCGATTTCGATTCCCAGATCTCCCCTCGCAACCATGATGCCGTCCGCTTCGCGAATGATCGCCTCCATATTTCGGACGCCCGCCTGATCCTCGATCTTCGCAATGATTCTCGCTTTTGATCCCAGGCTGTCGAGAAAGGTCCGCAGCACTTTGACGTCGTCCGCTTCCCGCACAAAGGAGAGCGCCACAAAGTCGATCCCCGCCTCCACCCCGGCGCGCAGATCATCTTCGTCTTTTTCGGTCAAAGCAGGAAGGTCGACCTGGATTCCCGGAAGATTGATGTGGCGACGCGACCCCATTTCGCCCGCAGTCAGCACCTCAAGCCGTATCCGCTCGTGCGTCTTTTCCAGAGCCTTCAATTGAATAAGACCGCTGTCGACGAGCACCGTGGATCCAATTTGAATCTCAGCCGGAAGACCGGGGTAGTTCACGGTCACCGCCGGAATATCGCCAGTCGGCTCAGCTCCGACGATGTAAAATTCGATCAAGTCGCCCGCCGCCAGTTTGATCGGTTCATCAACCGCCCCGGTCCGAATCTCCGGACCCTTCACATCCATCATCACCGCGACCTGTCGATCAACCTCCGTCGAGACTTCACGGATGAACCACATCGCGTCCGCGACCCACTGGGGAGAAGCATGCGCCATGTTGAGCCGCAGAATATCGACCCCTCCAAGAATCAGTTTCGAAAGCATCTCTTTGGACTGCGTAGCCGGGCCGAGAGTGGCGATGATTTTGGTGTGACGATAGTGTTGAGACATGTCTCCGAACTTAAGCAAATTAGAGGCCATGTCGAGTGAAGCTACTGCAACACACGAATGATATTCGCAGCACCACGTGATGCCGCAGTGAACCCTGACTTGTAATTTTCGCTCTAATCCACAACCGTCTGAGGATGCATCAATTTTTCTCTCTCACTCGAAAGGCAATTTCCCTTCGGGCCGCCGTTTTCATTGGATTAATGATCCTCTCCTCGCCATCAATGGCCGACATCAACGGGGACGGGAAAACCGTCCTCTGCTTTGTCGTTCACCAAACCTCACATGGATTCGGAAAACACGAGTACGCAGCGGGATCACGACTCATCGGTGAGTGGATCGCAGAGAAATACGGGGATGAAACGGTTGAGTCACGTCACTCCATTGAGTGGCCCGAAGACCCCGACACCTTTTTCAAAGATGCCGATACAGTCGTCTTTTTCTGCACTGGTGGCCCGAGGCATCTCGTGAATAATCACGTCCCCGAATTCGACAAAGTCATGCGCACCGGTGCGGGGATCGCCTGCCTTCACTACGGCGTCGAAGTCCCGATCGGGCCTAGCGGAAAAGGAATGCTCGCCTGGATGGGTGGCTATTTTGAAACCAATTGGTCAGTCAATCCCCACTGGATTGCGAGTTTCGAATCTTTCTCAGACCATCCTGCAGCGAACGGAATTCAGCCCTTTGAGATCGACGACGAATGGTATTTCCATATGCGTTTCGTCGGTGACATGCAAGGCGTCTCCCCCATCCTCTCCGCCGTCGCGCCGAAGGAAACGATGAAGCGCCCCGACGGAAATCACTCCGGCAATCCCGCCGTCCGAAAAGCGGTCGATGCAGGCGAACCCCAGCACGTCGCCTGGGCCTACGAGCGCGGCGAGGATTACAAAAACGGACGGGGCTACGGCTTCACGGGACTGCACTACCACTGGAACTGGGAAGACGACAATTTCCGAAAGACTGTTCTCAACGGCGTTGCCTGGTCCGCCGGTCTTGAGATCCCGGAAAACGGAATCGAAACCGACCGCCCGACCCGCGAATTTCTTGAGGCGAATGTTCTCAAATACGGAGGCGCTCAGGATCGCAAGGAGTGATCGTGCCTCGATCCACATTCTGTTCGGTGAATACGAATGGGCGGCATTGTTCCCAACGCCGCGGCGGTGTTTGGAGCAGCGACCTGCGGAAAGGTGCCGACGGTGATTCGATTTCCTGATCAGTCGTCGGCAAAACGGACCTCTTTCGAAAGCATCGTTTCGCCGTCGAAACGAAACCAGGCCTGAAAGCGTTTCCCTGAAAGCATTTGCGGGAGCCAGTGACGATCGTCGGCCCACATGCGGTCGAGGGGGAGGTCGTCGATGGGAAACCACTGCGGTTTGGCTTCGCGGGTTTCCGTCGGGGTGCCCTCGAAACCTGACCCCCGAAACACGGTGCAGTGAAGCTTTAGACCATCGACGAAGTCAAAGTGAAGAACGCCCATTTCCTCAAGTTCATGAGGCGTGATATGCAGCTCTTCCTGCACTTCGCGTATCGCGGCTTCGAGCGCGGTCTCACCGGCTTCGAGCTTCCCGCCGGGGCCATTGATTTTCCCGGCTCCCAGTCCTGTCTTTTTGTGAATGAGGAGAACCTCGTCCCCTAGCGTTAAAAACACGAGATTAGCGACCATGTTAGGGGTCCACGTTTCCGGAAAAGGTTTCGGGGCCACGGCGTCCATCAGTCTTTATCTGCCTCGTAGGCATCCATTCCTTCGCAGGTGCAGACGAGATTCCGATCGCCGTAGACGTTATCGATCCGACTCACGGGCGGCCAGAATTTCCGCTCGCGGACCCACTTCAGGGGATAGGCGGCCGCGTCGGTTGAGTAGGCTCTCGCCCAGCCGGTTGCGAGAAGCGTTTCGGCCGGATGCGGGGCATGCTTCAGGGCGTTGTCTTCGGCATCGGCGCGGCCTTCGATGATGTCACTGATCTCGGCATGGATCTGAATCATCGCTTCGCAAAAGCGATCCAACTCCTCTTTCGATTCGCTCTCGGTGGGTTCGATCATGAGCGTCCCTGCAACAGGCCAGGACATTGTCGGGGCGTGGAATCCATAATCGATGAGACGCTTTGCGATGTCCTCAACTTCGATCCCGGCGCTTTCTTTGAACCCTCGCACATCGATGATGCACTCGTGAGCGACGCGCTCTTTTTCGCCCCGGTAAAGCACCGGAAAATACGGATCGAGCCGCTTCGCGACGTAGTTCGCATTGAGGATCGCGACCTCGGTGGCGCGACGCAAAGCCGGACCCATCATGGCGATATACATCCAGGAAATCGTAAGAATACTGGCGCTGCCCCAGGGCGCGGCGCTGACGGCATGACTCTCATTCCCAGGCCACTGGCGGTGCCCGGGAAGGTAAGGCGCAAGGTGCGAGGCGACTCCGATCGGACCGACGCCGGGTCCGCCTCCTCCGTGTGGAATGCAGAAAGTTTTGTGGAGGTTGAGATGGCAGACATCGGCTCCGATAGAACCGGGCGAACAGAGACCAACCTGGGCATTCAAATTCGCGCCATCCATGTAAACCTGACCGCCGGCGGCATGAACTGTTTCGCAAATCGAGGCGACGGATGACTCGAAGACCCCGTGCGTCGAGGGATAGGTGATCATGAGCGAGGCAAGACTGTCGGCATGATCCGCGACACGCGCTTCGAGATCGGCGACGTCGATGTTTCCCTGTTCATCACATTTCACCGCAACGACGCGGAACCCGGCCATGACGGCGCTGGCGGGATTCGTTCCATGAGCCGACATGGGAATCAAACAAACATCGCGCCCGCTATTTCCTGCCGCTTCATGAAAGCGCCGGATCGCGAGGAGACCGGCATACTCGCCCTGAGATCCTGCGTTGGGCTGAAGGCTGACGGCGTCGAATCCCGTGATCGTCGCGAGCCATTCCTCAAGCTCATGAATCATTTCCAAATAACCGGCAGTTTGTTCCGACGGCGCAAAGGGATGAATCTTTCCGACACCGGACCAGCTCAGCGGCATCATCTCGGAAGCGGCATTCAGCTTCATGGTGCAAGACCCGAGCGGGATCATACTCCAGTTCAGCGCGATATCTTTGCCCTCAAGCCGGCGGATGTAGCGAAGCAATTCTGTTTCGGTACGATAACGATGAAAAACGGGTTGAGTCAGGAACTCGCTCGTTCGCTGCGACGCCTCCGGAATGCCAAGCTCCCATGCGAGTGGCGCTGCCCCGGTCTCGAAGGCGACGAGCAACTGTCTCCAACTTCCGTTCGCGACGCTCACCTCGTCGAGAGAAATCCCGAGTGTGCCCTCTTTGTCAGAGCGCAGGTTGACGCCCACTTCCTGACATTTCGCTAAAATCGCCTCCCGCTGCGCGGTGGAGACGGAAACGGTGAGGGTGTCGAACCAGCTTTGATTGACGATTTCAAACCCTGTCGATTTGAGGGCGCGGGCGAGGCATGAAGTCGCTGCGTAAACCTGCTCTGCGATGCGGCGAAGTCCCTCCGGGCCGTGATAGACCCCGTAAAAACCCGCCATGACGGCGAGAAGAACTTGTGCGGTGCAAATGTTAGAGGTCGCTTTCTCACGGCGGATGTGTTGCTCGCGGGTTTGCAGAGAAAGCCTCAAGGCGGGTCGTCCATCAGCATCCCGCGAGACTCCGACGAGGCGGCCGGGGAGCCTTCGCTTCAAGGCATCCGAACACGCCATGTAGGCGGCATGAGGACCCCCGAAACCAAGCGGCACACCGAAGCGCTGCGCACTGCCGACAACAATATCCGCGCCCCACTCTCCGGGCGGGCGCAGGAGGGTCAGGGCAAGCAGATCAGCCGCAACAACGACGAGTCCTCCCGATTCCTGACAGGCTTTGACGAGGTCATCTCCCCCGCCGAGGGCACCGGTCTCGTCCGGCACTTGCAGGAGCATCCCGATAAGTTCGCCTTCATGGGCTTTGAAATCAAAGCTCGCCGGATCTCCCACGAGCAACTCATAGGCGAGCGGTTCCGCCCTGGTTTTCAAGACCTCAATCGTCTGGGGAAAACAGCGTTCGCTCACCAAAAAGATCCGCCCTTTTGGCTTCGCCGCCGCTGCCAGTGATACCGCTTCGGCGGCAGCGGTAGCTTCATCGAGCAGTGACGCATTCGCGACCGGCATCGCGGTGAGTTCACAGATGAGGGTCTGAAAATTCAGAAGAGCTTCGAGGCGGCCCTGGGAAATCTCGGCCTGGTAGGGCGTGTAAGCGGTGTACCAACCCGGATTCTCAAGGACACAGCGCTGGATCACCGGGGGCGTCAGGGTGTCGTAGTAGCCACATCCGATGAAGGAAGCTCTCGCCTCATTCTTCGACATGATCCCATTGAGCCGTTCGAGAGCGCCGCTCTCACTCAGGGCTGCCGGGAGATCGAGAGGCGCATCGGAAAGCAGATCCGCCGGAACGACCTCTCCGATGAGTGACCCCACCGAGTCGCATCCAAGTTCATTCAGCATCGCCACCACTTCGTCCTCAGAGGGGCCGATGTGGCGGTCGCTGAAAGTGGCGAAGGGCTCAGGAAATTTGTTCACGGTAGCTCCCGGCGTCGTGCAATGCTTCGAGTTCACTGGAATCGGATAGCTTGATTTTAACCATCCAACCTCCGCCGTAGGGATCTTCGTTAACCGGCTCGGGGGCTTCCGCGAGGGCTTCGTTCACCGCGACGACCTTACCGCTGACGGGCGCGTAGATGTCATTCGCCGCCTTCACGGACTCGATCACCGCGAAGGCCTCTCCTTTTTTCACGACGCGACCGACTTCCGGCAGTTCAAGATAAACGACGTCGGTCAACTCGGCCTGAGCATGATCGCTGATCCCCATCGAGGCCGCGTTCGGGTCAGTCGGATCGATCCATTCATGAGAATCAGAATATCGAAGGTGGTCGGGAACATTCATAAAGCTGCGTGTGTATCAAAGCGCAAAAAGTGTGTCTGACAACGATTTAAACGAAAGGCTTTTTCACGACCCGGGCGGGGAACGGACGCTCTCGAACCATGATGCTCAGCGGCGTGCCCAACTTTGCCTTCGCGACCGGTAGGTAGGCCATCCCGATTCCCAATCCGAGCCCGGGAGAAAGCGAACCGCTCGTGAGGACTCCCGGCACCGTCTCCCCTTCCTCATCGCGGACCTCATAGCCATGCCTCGGGGGTGGCGCCTTCCCCGTCATCGCAATCGCGACGAGGCGGACTTTCAGGCCTTCGGATTTTTGCCGCGCGAGCACCCCGGAACCGATGAAGCCAGATTCTTTGTCCAACTTCACAAAGAAGCCAAGACCGGCCTCCAGCGGTGTATGCTCACCGTCGAGATCCGAGCCGTTGAGGGGGAACCCTTTTTCGAGCCGCAAAGTGTCCCTCGCGCCCAATCCGCAGGGCCTCGCCCCGGCAGCGAGGATCCGGTCGAACCAGTCACCGATGGCTTTCGTCGGGGCGAACAATTCAAACCCGTCCTCCCCGGTGTAGCCGGTGCGACAGAGGATGAGGCCACCTTCGTATTCGGCGATGCCGTTTTTTGAAGGCAAAGTTTTTTCAGCTTCGAGCCTCTCCCAGAGCGCCACGGCGTCAGGTCCCTGGACGGCAAGAGCGCCGTAATCTTCGCTTCGGTTTTCGAGGGCGATCCCGGTCGGAAGATGCGTTTCAAACCACGCGACATCCTCCTCAATCTTCGACGCATTGACGACGAGGAAAAATCGATCCGGTCCGGTCCGGTAAACGATGAGATCATCGATCACGCCGCCGTGCTCATTCAGCATGAGGGTGTATTGCCCTTCCCCCACCCCAAGCACGGAGAGGTCGTTGGTGAGGAGTCGATTCAGACCTGCTTCGCTTTCTTCCCCGGAAACGACGAGCTCGCCCATGTGCGAAATATCGAAAACCCCGACTGACTCCCGGACGGCACGATGCTCGGCGACGATGCCTTCATATTGGATCGGCATCTCCCATCCGGCGAAGGGCAGCAGTCGCGCCGAAAGTGATTCGTGACGGTCGTGGAGAGGTGAACGTTTCATGAATCGATCCTCGCTGGCTCTCCCACGAAGTCAATGCGCGAACAATTCGGGAGGAAACTTCACATTGAAATTCCGATAATTCTCTCGACCTTTGCGGTCATGATTCTCGACACCGGCAATCGCATCCTCGACGACTTCGAACGTCGCTTCGGAGGACTCGCTCTTCCGAAGATTCTGCGCTGGATCGCGGGATTTCAGGCGTTTACGTGGGCGCTTTCACTCTTTTCTCCCGATCTCCTCGCCTGGATCGTCTACGACCGGGAAGCCATTTTGACGGGCCAGATCTGGCGGCTATTTTCCTGGGTCCTTCTCCCTGCCGCGCAGAATCCGCTCTTTGTCCTCATTACCGTTCTCTTCATGTTCTTCATCAATGACAGCCTCGAGGGCCATTGGAGTAGCTTTCGGCTGAACGTCTACGTGCTGAGTTCGATTTTGTGCCTCGCACTGATCGGACTCCTTCCTCCGCTCGCCGGGGCCGGCTTGATGATGAACAGTGTTTTTTACTCGGCGGCGTTCTTCGCTTTCGCAACCCTTTTCCCCAATCAGATCATCCATCTCTTCCTGATCATTCCGATCAAAGCTAAATGGCTGGGATTTGCCGGCGCCGCGATACTCTGCGCAACAGTGATCGGTTCCCCGGCTCCGTTCTTGATCGGCTTACTCGTCGCCGCCGGATTGCTCCCCTACCTCATCGCCTTTGTCCCCGGTATCATCTCCGGAGCAAAGCAACGCAGTGAAAGCGCCGTGCGTCGCCATCGCTTTGAAAAGGCCAACCAGTCTGAGACTCCCTTTTTCCACGAATGTGAACAATGCGGGGCGAATGACCAAACCGACCCCGAATTGGATTTCCGAGTCAACGCCGGGGGGCAGGAAGTCTGCGAGCGCTGCCGGACCGGCGCGTGAGGGTGTAAATCAGAAAGTCTGCGGTTGCCCCTTGATGCCTTCGCCAAAGCGAACCGGAAGTCGATTCTACGGCCTCGCGATCACATCGCAATCATGAATCGACGTGTTTTGCCTGATAGACCTCAGGCTGTCGATCCCGATAGATTCTCCGGATGCCATAGATCGTGCCGACAAGGAACAAGATTCCCAATCCCAAATAAATATAAGTCCAATCCATCGGCAACTCCGTCTGAGCCACGAGCACTTCGGACGGGAGTGAACTGGAGTTCTCTTCATTGACAGCAAAAACGCGCAACTCATAGGTCGAAGCAGGAGCAAGACCCCTGATCTTCGCCTTAACGAGTCTGTCGATCCGCTCAAATTCGACGTTCCCGTGCGGGACCCAGACCGCTGACGGTAAAGCTCCGGGAATCGCCTGGATTCTGGTCAACTCGACTTCAAAACTCGCGAACTCAGCGTCCTTGGGAGCAGTCCACCCAATCGTCAGCGAACCTGAGTCACGCTCAACAATGGAAAGATCTTCGGGGCTCTCGAGGTCCGGAGCAGTCCTTCTGATGATGAGAGGCTTGACGATGTGACCTGAAGGAGAACGCATCGCTTCGATCTCTTCCGGATCGAGCCCCGAAAACCAAAGGTCTTTGCCATTGCCCGGAGGGGGCGAATTCGATTCCTCCTCCACGCCTGGATCTCCGGGCCCTAGAATCAACGAAGGGAACGCCGGCTCGACTTTTGTTGATTTGTCAGGCATCACTCCTTTCCCCCCGGAGCTGAGACGCAGCCCTTTCGGCAAAACTGCGGAGGGCTTCGGAGGCGCACTCACCACACCGCCTTCTGATTTCACGACGTTACCGAGAAGGCGAACCGGCAGGGTCTGCTCATTACCATAAACATTCATTGTCACATCAACCATCCCGCGTTGCGAAGCTGCAGGGAAAAGACCCACCGCTATATTGACCGATGAGAGCGGGGCGAGCTGAGTCCCCGGATCATTGAGCATGCGGAAAGGCTCCGGCAAATGAAACTCGAGAGGAACGGCAACGCCCCCGGTATTGGAAATCGTGAAACCTTTCTCGGTGGATCGCCCCGCTCCAACTTTTCCGAAATTGATGAGTTCGCTGGAAATCGATTCCGGGATCTCAATTTCAAGACGCCCCGGAACCACCGCCGAAACAACCTGCACCGTTTTCAGGTAGCCATTTTTGAGGCTGAACTGAACCATCCCATCAAATGGAGCAGTGTCAGTCCGTCCCAGACTCACGGGGATTCGGGTCTCTTTGCCCGGGGCTAAAATGTATTCCTTTTCCAAAGCCTGCTGGAGGCGTGTGCTGCCACTTGCCTGGACGAGAATGGGGCGAGCGCCCCCGTTCATGAGCACAATTTCACCTTTTCGTGTGTAATTGTCAGGATCAAGAGTGAGTTCGACCTCTTCGGAGACGACCGTGAAAGGGTCCAGGCCGGCGCCGACGAGTTTCGTCGTCCCTGAGGCGCTTCGACTGAGGCTGAGAAAGTAACTTGTCTCGCCAATCATCTGAGGACGAAACGAAACCGTGATGCTCTTACTTTCGCGGGACCGCAGCGTGAGCTTTCCATCCTTCGGATCGGTCACAAACCACGGAGGGGCAAGGTAAAGCTGGCGTTCAAACAATCCGTTACCGAGGTTACTGACTGTGATTTCTTTTTTGACGGTATCTCCGACCATGGCCGATCCGAAATCGACTTCCTTTGCAATCTGGATCTCAGCCTGCGTGTCCACGAGATCGATATCGAAACGCATCGCCGAAGAGTAACGACCACCGCGATAACGAACTGCAAAGGCAAAGGCATCTTTGTCCGCACTCGAACCCGGCTCAGCGTAATAGGTGACGATGGCACGATTCCGCGCATTAGGGTTGCTCGTGATCGAAACGATCTTTCCTGCCGAAGGAAAGGTCCGGACAAGGAACTCAACCGTAGAGGCCACCGTCTTCGTCTCAGCCCGGATCTCAAAGGTCGCTTCCGTTCCCTTGAGAACCTCCACCTTCCCGGTCACCGGAGTCGGCTGACCGATCTCTTCCTCCGTCAAATCGCGAGGGGCTTCCGTCTTCCGATTTAAGAGCCCCTTTCCCCCAAAGAGCTGCGCTTCAGAGGGTTGCGAAAACACGAGCGCCACGAAAACGAGGATCACTTTGCCGGAAAAGCTCGATAAGCGAAATCTGTTCTGAGGACAGGAAATCATAGAGAGGTTGCGAGGACAGGTGAAACTTCGACTCCGTCCAACTCGCTACACTAAGCTGAAATCCCTCACTTTTCGAGCACGAACCCACAGAGGCGACGACGGAGAAGATCGAGGGCGAGGCGCGTCACCCGCATCTTAAAACTGATCCGGTCAGCCGGCGTGAAATGGCGTTTCACGTAGGTCTCGAATCCTTTCCCCGCGATGCCAATGTAGACGGTCCCGACCGGTTTTTCTTCCGACCCGCCGGTTGGACCGGCAACCCCGCTGACGGCGATGGCATGATCCGCCCCGCTCACGCGAAGGCAGCCCTCAGCCATGGCGCGAACGACCTCCTCACTCACCGCCCCGTGGGCTTCGATTAATTCCGCAGGGACACCGAGGATCGAGCTTTTCGCTTCGTTCGCGTAGGTGATGTACCCCTGATGAAGAATCGCGCTGGAACCGGAGACGTTGGTCAACGTTGTGACGATTTGCCCGCCCGTGCAGCTTTCGGCCGTTGAGACCGTTTCCCCCCGTTTCAAAAGCAGATCAAGGACGACCTGTTCGATGGGGTCTTCCGACTCGGCAATAATGTCTTCCCGGTATTCACTCCTCACGATTTCCGAAGCGGCTTCAACGGCGGACTCAGGCCCGATGAGCCGGAGATCGACCTCGCCCAGTCTCGCACAATAGCCTAGCTCCAGATCCTCGATCGAAGCGAACCGCGGCTCAAGGTCGGCGGCAAGAGAGGACTCGCCGACTCCATAAATCCGAAAATTCCTCCAGATGTTCGCATGCAACTCCGCCTGTCGCATTTCAGCGAGCCTCGGATAAACGAGCGCGGCAAACATCGGCTTCAGCTCACGCGGTGGACCGGGAAGGAGAAAAAGATGCGGAGAGGAGTCAGCTTCAGAAGCAGGGAGATACAAGCCTGGAGCAGTTCCGTTTGGATTATCAAGCACGAGCGCGCCCTTCGGGACCATCGCCTGCCGATCATTCGAGCGGTTCATTTTGTAGCCGCGCCGACGAAACATGTCATTGATCTCGTCGAGAATCGCCTGATCAAGATGAAGCTCACGGCCCAGCATTTCGGCGACGACTTCACGAGTGATGTCGTCACTCGTCGGCCCGAGACCACCCGTGATGAGAATCACATCCGTTCGGGGGAAAGCTTCAGCCAGCACGGTCCGAATCTCGTCCCCATCAGGAATCGTTGTCTGACGCTGAATCCGCAGCCCGAGTTTGAAAAGCTCCTGCCCGAAGTAACCGGCGTGAGTATTAACGACTTTCCCGAGAAGGAGCTCAGTCCCCGTGTTGACCACTTCCACTCTCATTGCAGATGTCAGCTTCCCTGAGAGTCAGAGGAAACGGGGCGTTCCGGAAGAAAATCCAGCTCGACCCTCGGCGCGTCAGACCAGAGGTCCTCCAGCGCATAGAGATAGCGCTTTTCCTCGTGAAAAACATGAACGACGACGTCCACGTAATCGATCACCAGCCACATACTGCTCACATCGCCCTCTGAAGATCGTGGTTTCTCCCCGATTTCCTCCTCGGTCTTGAGACGGATATCACGGTTGACGGCCTTCAGGTGAGGAAGAGAGGTGGCCGTGCAAATCACGAAGTAATCAGCAAGAGTGGAAATACCGCGGAGGTCGAGAATGATGATATCCTCCGCCTGAATCTCATCTGCGTGTGTCGCGCAGGTTTTGGCTATGGTAAGTGAGTCTGGCAAAATAATGACCTTTCGAGGGGCCTAAAGTGCGGGGAAAACGGGGATTCGCAACGCGATTTTTTTGATCCCGTCAATTGAATCAAGAGGGTTAGGCCAGTGACTCAACCCTGTTTAATTGCCTGAGCTGAGGAAGCACTGCCCTAATCAGAGGGCTTTGACCCGCAAATTCCGAATCCAGAAGAGATCGCCGTGATCCTGAATTGTGAGGTAGCCCTTCGCGAAAAGTTCTTTGTCTTCCGGCTTTTTCGCGGAAAGATCGAAATCCTGCACCTGTTCGCCGTTCATCACGACGGTGAGGTGATTGCCTTTCATCGTCACCGTCATTCGGTTCCACTCGCCCGGGGCAATCGTCATGTTCTTAGATGCGCCCTGAGTCTTGATGATGCCGCCGTTATCATGATGGCCCATTTCTTCGTCAGCCTTGCCGGTTGAATCGAGGATCTGAACCTCGAAGCCGCTCTCGACCGGGTCTTTGCGATCCCCGGCGCGGAAGTAGAACCCTGAGTTCCCGCCCTCCTTGTGCTTGTACTCGAAATCGAATACGAAATCGCCATACTGCTCCTTGAGCCAGACATAGTGATGATAGCGCTTCCAGCCCTCTTCGCCTTCGCGTGGTTCGAGGTAGAGCGATCCGTCATCCGCGATCTGCCAATTGCCCTCGGTTTCGAGGTGATCCATACTGGATCCGTCGAAGATCGTCACGAAGCCTTCAGCATCTTTTTCAGGATGCCCACCCATGGCAAACCCTGCCGCGACGAAAAAGAGAACGAAAAGAGTAAGGGATTTCTTCATAGGCCTTATCATGACGGTAGATCTTTTCCGTCGCAAGACCGCGATAATGTGCCAGATTTTTAAATTCAAAGACCTCTCCCCCTTCATGAAGCATTTCACCCGATCTCTCCTTTTCGCCCTCGCCTTTCTCGCCTTGCCATTACAGGCGCAGGCGCAGGAGGCAAAAACGGGGATCAAAGGAAAAAAGGCGCCTCCTCTCGGCGTCACCACCTGGATTCAGCTCCCTGAAGGCAAGGAGCGTCTTGGCATTCCGGATTTTAAAGACAAGGTTCTTGTCGTCTTTTGCTTTCAAAGCACCTGTGTCGCCTGTGAGAAAAGGGAGTTCCCGGTTCTCAAGCAACTCGTCAAAGAGTTCAGCGGAAATGATGAAATTGCTTTCGTCGCCGTGCAGACTCCTTTCGAAGATTTCGCGACCAACAGCGAACTCCAGCTCAAATCAATCGCTGAAAAACACAAGCTGGACATTCCCATCGGACACCTCGCGAAGACTAAGGATACTTACAGCATCAATGTCGCCTACGAGACCGGCGGTACGCCTTGGTGGATCGTGATTGATCGCGAAGGTAACGTTGTCTTCAACGACTTCACGATGGACCCCGCTATCGCAGCGGCGAATCTTCAGACCTTGATCGACGGCAGCTCCGTCGAGTAAGTCCTCAGTAGAGGAGGGTGAGTCCGAAGTGGAATTTCCCTGCCTCCTCCCGATCCTGGAGCCCGTGGCTCGCGACTTCCCAGCCGTAAGCGGCACGTGCGAATCCATGCTCACCAAATCTGCAATTGAGGCCCAAACCGGCACTCTGAAGTGATTGCGCGCCCTCTGCGGGGAAAGATTCACTGATCCCCATGACAGCGGCATCGTAGAACACGAGCGCATTCCAGTTATCATTGAACCCTTCGTTGATCACACTGAGGAGGGAAAAAGCAGGCGAGATAAGTTCAAGGTTTGAAATGAGGCCCGAGTCCCCCCGGATGATACTCTCATCAAATCCGCGAACCGTATTGTAGCCCCCGGCAAGAATTTGCTCTGTGGACCCAAGACGATTTTCTGTCGCCTGACCGCGAATGTTCAATCGGAGAGTATATTCAGCAGGGAGTCGTTGAAGGCGTTCAATGTCTCCATAGGCATAGAAGTAACTCGACTCAGAACCCAGTCTTGCCACATCAAAGCTATCGTCATCGTTGTCCTCGAACATGTCTCCCGGAGCTCCCACAAAACCAATGCTGGCCTTCGTCAGTCCGTGCTTATCCGGGACACTGAATTCATAAAACGCACGGAATTGTCCCACCGCAACATCGCTATCGAAAATATTCACCCCTCCAAAAAGCAAATCCGTGTTCGTTGATTTGTAGTCGAAAGCAAAGGACACATAATGTTTCCAGGCAGGGTTGAAATCTGGACGAGTTAGAGGAATTCGATACACGGTCGAAAGCTGACGACTTAGGCCATTTGTGTCAGTGAAGCTCTTATCAAGCGCCTCACTCGTGACATACGCGGCGGATACCTGAAGGATGTGGCGCCACGGCAAAAATGCCTGATAGAAAACTGAGTGCGCATGAAGATTGTCCGACTCAAGATCAGTGGTCAGATTGTATCCCAAAGTATGCTCTCTGCGGCCGGGATTGCTGAGTGTGAAGCCAAAGGACCACTCCTCCTCACCGGTGAAGTTAACCCCGGTATTCGCAAAGCTGACGTAGGCGCTCACTGAATCCTCCTCGATTACATCAAGAACGATGTCACTGGTCCCATCATCATCTCCGCGTTCGTAAATCAAATTAACCTGCCGAATCGGATTCTCATTCATCCAGTCAATGTCTGCGCCTACAACCCTCTTGTTGATTCGATCACCCGGATCGACTCTCAAATTGGAAAGTAAATAGTCTTCGCGGGTGACGGCGGCCCCTTCGACAGTTTTCTCTCCCAGAACAGCCTCCCGGACCACAATCTGCAACTTTCCCTCAGTGATATTCTGTTCCGGATAATAAACATCGACGAGCGGATAATCGCTTTCACGCCACACTAAGACGATATCCTTTCCGATCTGAGAAAGAAGCGCCATCGACATCGGTTGATCAATATAGGCGCTCAAGATTTCTTCAAGCTCCTCCGGCGCTGGCAGATCCTCATCAATCACCAAAGAGTCCGTTCCGACACCGGCATCCATCGTCGCTTTATCCTGATGGGAAATTAGATGAATCGCTCCGACGTTAACTCCCAATGGAGTCGTATCCCCTTCCGTTTCCGCCGATTCTTCACGACGATCTTCAATCTCCCCTGAACCCTCAGTGGGATCGTTTCCTATTCCCAAAGCTAAACGAATTTGCTCTGCCGCTCTTTCGATGGGACGACTCTGCCCAACAACAGATCCGGGGGTAATCATTAATACCGCCAGCCCTGCAATCAGCAAAATCTGACTGGTCGGCGTTCTCTTCATGAATTGAGCATCTTATACGGAGTATTTAACCATCAAGGGCTGAGGTCAACTCTGAGAATGCCGCTCCGTCAAGGTTTCCAATCAACTGCTGAAAAACAGCTTCTTCAATTTGAACTGGGACAGCAAGGATTGAAATGGCTCCATCGGCGGCAGTGATGGGTAAAACAATCGTCATCTCCAATGCCTCGAAGAGCTCACCAGCCGGCTCCATTTGGAGTAATTGCTGGAGCAGCTCGACAATCTCATTCGGTGGTACCCCATCCAAAGAGACTGAATATGGACCGTCATTGCGAACCAGGATCGTGGCACCTCCAAAATCGATCGCGTTTGCAAGCTCAGCCCAGGCATCCACTTCGAGGCTCTCACTCAGTGAACCGACAACCTCCGGTGGGGGGAGCGTGAAAAATCCGTCGAGACTAAGTGGTGCTTCGACCTGCCCGCCTTCGACCTGAAGCACGATGGCTTGACCCGCGATCAAAGCACTACCTGCGAAGGCACCGAAATTATTTCCAAACCCACTGGTATTCGTAAATTGATCAACCAAGGTGCCGGGCCCCTGCTCTCCTCCGCCATCTGGGGCTGGCGTAACGATGTTCTCCGGATTACTGGACTCATCTTGCACGAATATGAAGTTCTCGAACTGGCTTTGAAACACCTGGCTCCCTCCAAGAATAAACGGCGCGCGACCAACCACAGGGGCCGATCCAAAATTAATCGTATCGTTTCCAGCACCGCCATTGAGAATTTGAATGAGACCGTTGTCGTTCACAAACACGGTGTCATTTCCAGGGCCGAGGAAGAATTGGAGAAACTCCATCTCGCTGAACTGATAGAACGGGTTTCTTGAGACACTATTTCCACTGATAACGTAGGTATTTGTTCCGCCCAGAGTTGAATCATCAAGGGTGAAAGTATCGCTATCCGCGCCTCCTTCGATACGGGAAACGTTCCCCTGATTCAGAAAAACAAACCGATCATTTCCGCCTTGCCCTCGAAGAATCTCAAAGCTGTCGAACTCTCCTGAATTGAGGAATCCGCCACCGTCGCGTACGATCTGAAACAGGTCCGCCTCATTGGTGCCGGTGAGAGTGTCCTCAGCAGCCCCGCCAATCACCGACTCGATGCTCGAGAAACTTTCCAATTGGGTCGCGCTCGCCGTGTCGAGACGGAATGAAACCGGCGTAGAAAATCCGCTGTAGTCAAGCGTATCGACTTCGCTACCGCCATCAATCTCACCGACACTTCCGCCTCGCGAGATCAGGAAATTGTCCTCACCCGCTCCGCCGGCGAGAGTTCCTGAAAAGATCGTTTCCGTCGGAAGCTTGATCGAGAAGACATCCTCACCTCCTCCGGCATCTATCTCGCGAAACTCTTCGAAGGCGAGGGTCGCTTCGAAATTTCCACCAGGAAATGGTGGCCCTTCACCTCCGAATGGAACAACCGCAAATGAGGCGAGCGCAAGCCCTCCTCCGCCACCGGCATAACCTTCTGCTTCGAAAGTAATCGTCCCGCTTCCGTCGCCCGAAACGGAAATTTCGTCTGCCATCGCAGTTCCCTTGAGAGTGTTTTCGCCCCCACCCCCGGTGACACTTTCAATGCCTGAAAAGGTTGAGGCACCGCTTGGCCCCTGATACGTCCCCGGTGCCCCCACGAATACTGCGTCGGTGAGAGCACTGAACTGGACAAGATCTACCGTCAGGTCATCCGTGAGTTCACTGAAATCAAGCAGGTCATTCTCAGGATCTTCTATCTCCGGCCCGCCTCCCAACTCTCCTCCGAAAAAACTGGTCTCAAATCCACCCCCATAGTCAAACGTCTTACCTCCGATGATCTCGCTCACCATCCCCGTCCGGAACACGAAAGTATCATCGCCATTACCGCCGTTAAGAACACCTGAAAATATCGGCGGCTTCGGTCCCAGAGATCCACTTTGGGCTACATCGATGTAAAAGGTGTCGTCTCCCTCGGACCCGTAGACGTCGTTGAACCCGGAGAAGTCGACCTTGGTAGTTTCAACTACGAAGGAAGCCCCATCAGTCTCATGGTGAAAAATTCCAATGGCCGAAATATACTCAAGGAATCCACCGGATGGTCCCGTGATCGTGATTTCATCAGCGTCGGAGGTTCCGTAGAAGCCGCTGTCTACACTGTTTCCGCTACCACCAATAAACTCGTTAATCTGAAAAAAGTCATCAACTCCAGTACTGTAACCGCCAGCGGCTTCCCCGTAACCGGTGTAATCGTAATAGTCCACGTTGCCTAGGTAATCCACGCTGATGTCTTCGTAGCTACCAAGGGAGTAATCTATAGTGTCATACCCGTCATTACCATCAACGTAGTAACTCCCCCCGTCGATCTCTCTAACCCAACCGCTGCGCATCCTGAATATATCATCCCCACGCCCTCCGGAGAGGCTCCCGTTGAAATAGAGGTAGGTCTCGCCCATGCCGACAATAAACTCATCGTTCCCATCCCAGGTATCGATGTAGTTAAACCCCGAGAAATCGACCTTGTGCGCTACGAATAGTCCTTCGCCAACAGGCTCCGAGTATTCAATACTGCCGCCTGACGATCCCGTGATCTTGACGGTATCGTCGTAGTTACTTCCATAAAGTTCATTATAATCTGCCCCGGACGCACCAATAAATTCGTCAATTCCACCAAATTCATAAATGATCTCATCTGAATCTTCACCACCGTAGTCGCCTCTGTCGCCCTGAACCCAAGCCAGCGCGAGATCCACATAAATATTGTCGTCGAAACTGGAAAAATTAACCGTGTTGTATCCACCGCCGCCGAAGATTGAGTCCGTGTAGCTGTATTCTTCGAACTTAAATTCATCATCCCCGTCGCCGCCAAACACCTCTTGAAATCCGATGCCCGTGACGATGAATCCCTCTGTGTCGCTATACTCAAATTCATCTCCGGAGGTGAAGTTGAAAGTCGCCCCGCTGTCGGCTCCGACGAAGGCATCCTCTCCGGACTCACCAAACACAAATTCAAATCCCGAGACGCGGATCTGGTTGCCATCGTCGCGGTAGTCAAAGGTGTCTCCTCCTGTGAAAGTGAAAGTCGCGTTCTGTGTCGCTGAACCATAAAAATAATCTCCAAAATCCCCTTCTTCGGTGAAATTCCCGATGAGAAATTCAATGCCTGCAAATTGATCGGCCTCCACATCGTCCCACTCTGCGCTTGAACCCGCGAAACTAACCCTATCATCAAGAGCTGCTCCACCAGTGAAGGTGATGTCCTGTTCATCCATCCCAAGGTCTCCTTGAATAAGAAACGTTGTGCCTTCCGTCGCCGAACCAAAAAAGTCGATCCGTCCATCCCCTTCAGAGACCTCGTCTGAGTTAGCGAACACTGATCTGTTCACCAGAATATCTCCACCGTTCGAGCGAAGCTCAACCTTCCCGGTCAAGCTGTTGACTTCCGCATCGATAACGATTGCGGCGGCTAGATCGGTATCGACCAAAGTTCTTCCGATGATGGTAATGTCATTCTTCGCTTCGAGACCCTCACCGGCTCGAATCCACACTCCTCGATTACCATCGCCATCCTCCTCCGATTCTCCCCCGGTTGCGGAAAGCTCGATACTACCATTCTCCGAAATAATACCACTATTGATTTCCATGCCGGGAAAGTCCCCCGCAGTCAGTGGATCCCCCTGATTCGCCGAAATCTTGATATCTCCCTGAGCAAAAAGAAAAGCCGTTTCATTAAGACTGAAATTGCGCTGAACCTTTATATCAATTCCGGCTCGCGAAGACAGGCTGTGGTTCAGCTCCATATCAGCTGCATCGAAATCAATACCCCCAATTCCAAACTCACTCACACCAACCGTATCCTGAAGGTCAATACTCCCGTTTGTACCCGCATCGATCCCAAAGCTTGGAAAAGATTCGATACTTTCACTGGTCACTGTTCCATAAATGGATACATCTGCTCCTGTTAGGAAATTGACATTCCCCCTCGCGGTTGTGTCGAGGCGCGCATTCGCTTTCAGGATCAAATCATCATCGATCGTGATCATCTGCCCCTCGGTCACGATATCTGCCCACAGGTAGGTAGTGGCTGTACCTTCCCAGTCAAAAGCAGGCCCTGCGCCATTCAATGTGATCGAAGCGTCACCAGTTCCGATTAAATCTCCGAGGATGTGAATCTCTCCTTCGCCAATCTCATCGTCGCCCCCATATGGCGTCGCAATCGTGATCGGATCTGTGAACGTCACCGCATTAATGGTCACCTTCCCATAACCCCAGTCCGCGTCCCCAATCGAAATCGAAGAAAACCCGTCAGCAAGTTTACCAATCTCAAGATGCGTAAGTTGAAGGCCCATATTCTCTGCGCCGACACCGAGGTTGATCGCAAGCGAAGGATCGATGGGCGCAATGGTGAGGTTTCCATAATAGGCGTCTTCTCCTCCAACGGACCCGATCATTCCTCCCTCAAGACGTACACCGCGGGCAAAGATCGAAATATTTCCGCCCGGAACGAGGTTATTTGGATCGGGATCGCCGCTCATGATAGTCGACGTTCCCTCCATCGCAAAGGTCCCGGCTGCGTTGAAACTGAGAGATGCGAGAGTTTCCCAGAGGATGGAGGCCCCGGTTCGAAGAGTGATGTCCCCATCGCCTGATGCATTGCTATCGCTCTCGATAACCAAACTGAACCCGCTGCTCAGGAAAGTGCTGATATCATCCGCATACAGAACACTGGCGCTGGTGGACCCGGAACTGAGATCGAGCGGACCTTCTCCCATGATAATCCCTGATAGAATCTCGATATCAGTGGGATCAAAAAGAAGGGTGCCCCCCCTTCCATTCGATGCCGAAAGATTGGCCCGACTCGCAAGATCCGGAATCAAAACCCGCTTCTTCCCGGAAAGCTCAATGAATCCACCGTCACCTCCCAACGCTCCGCCCGTCGCAGAAATCGATCCGGTAAAATCAAGCGTATCGCTCGCGAAGACAATGATTTCGCCTCCGTTGCCATCAACTACACCGTTCGCTTGAATCGTTGCCCCCTGATGAACCGTCACATTAAGCGCGTTGTTAAATCCAGGATCGAGACCGCGACGGCCCCCTCCGATCAAAATGCGACCACCGCCGGAGTCCCCATCTGCGATAATAAGACTGCTTTCTAAGAGATCTATTTCATTGCCCAGAATGACAATCTCGCCACCTCTTCCCGAATCACTACCGACGTCAACGGTTCCACTAATTTCCGTCGTCCCCGTGGTTCCACTGTCAATCGTAACCTCGCCACCCTCATCCGGTTTGCTTGCTGTGAGAGTTCCACTACTGCGAACACGGCCGCCGCCTGCCCGCAGAAAGATCTGTCCGCCTTCGCGGGAAACCCCCGTCGCCGCAACCCGGCCCTCATTCTTGACCGCCATGCCGTAGATATTCCCACCAAATGACTTCAGCTCGGCAATATTCGCATTGACGGTGCCCTGATTGATCACCCCTGAATTCTCGGTCGCCGCGCCCGCACCTCGAACGAAAACCCTTTCGCTTCCGGACTCAGCGATGAGAACATCATTTCCAGCAGCGAGTCCGACAGATCCGTTCCTCGCGGAAATCGTCCCTTCGTTCAAGACGGATGAAGCAATAAGAAAGACATCACCCTCCACCGCATTAATACTTCCCAGATTTACCACTCCGGCGGTTGAGGTCCCTTGAAAACGCAAATCCCCACCTGAAAGAAAATTCTCATTCGAAAGGTCTAGAGTTGAAGCCGTGAACCCACCCGTATCGACGACACCTGATCGTCCCACGAGAACACCATTTGGATTGAGCAGAAAAACCCGGCCGTTCGCGAGAAGGCTACCGTCAATGCGGGAGATAGATTGGCCCGTGACACGGTTGAGGGTCACGGAGGAAGCGCCCGGCTGTAAAAATTGAGTTATCTCTCCATTCTGAATCGAGAAGGAATTCCAGTCGATGATTCCATGAGAAGTCGACTGGACAATTCG
>CAZOUP010000067.1:0-30680 GCA_964583035.1 uncultured Akkermansia sp. | reverse complement strand
ACGAACCTCTCTGGAAATTATAACCCGGTGTCATTTATTTCTGGCGCAACACGGCCGTAATCGACTCATTTTTTCCGTAAGGACAATCAGGACCGGCAGTAAACTCGATTCGACGACCAAAAGCATCATGACCATTCAATTCGGCGAAGCCTGCAAAGACATTTTCAAAACGGAAAACAAATGGATGACGATCCTCGGATTGTCCGTCTGCATGCTCATCCCCATCGTCGGACCGATGGTGATCTTCGGGTTTATCTTCCGGCGGTTTGCGAGAGAGCGACAGGGACACCCCGCCGAAGACTTCGACTTTAATTTCTTCGGAGACTATTTGAAAATGGGGCTCTGGCCGGTGCTCGCCTCGATCGTTTTCAGCCTCTTCATTATTCCGGTGGTAATTGCCTTCGGGATCCTGCCCGCAGTGATCATCCCACTGGCGGAGAACGGAAATGAGGCGGCCATCATTGCCATCGCGTCCGTCGGATTCCTTGTCTACATGGCCTTCATCATCGTCTTCACGGTGCTTTCCTACGCCGTCCTCCTTCGTTCAGGCTTGATGATGGATTTCAAAGCCGGCTTTTCGTGGAGCTTCATGAAGAGTTTCGTGAGCAAAGTCGGAATGAGCTTTCTTGGCTACACCCTCCTCCTTGCCCTCATTGCAATTCCGTTGGTGCTTGTCGGCTATCTTGCCCTGATCGTGGGTGTCTATGCGGTCGCAGCCTGGATGCAGTTCGCGATGATGCATCTTGCTTATCAGCACTATGACCTTCTGGTCGAGCGCGGCGGTGAGAAAATCGAGGTCAACCCGGAGCTGACTCAGCCACTCGGTGCCCCACCGATCCCGGCTCCGGCCACCGCATCAGACGACCAGCCGGTGGGCTAAACTTCGTCCCGCCCGTAATCCTTCGCAGTGATACCCAATTCGCTGCGAAACTGGGCATTCATCTGGCGCGTCCCACTGTAACCGCAACGGCGGGCAACCTCACCCTGGGCAAGGTCCGGCTCTTCCACGAGAAGCCGCTGCGCCTCCCGGATCCGGAGGCGAAAAATGAAAGCTCGCGGGGTGCACCCGAGGCTTTCGAGAAAGGCATCCTCGAGCCAGCGACGCGACCGCGGAGTGGCATCGACGAGGTCATTCACCCCGATCGGCTCGTGAAAATGAGATCGCGCGAACTCGACCGCCGAGAGTAAATCCGGATGATCCACCGCGAGGCTGTCGGTTGAGGCGCGATCTCTGATTTCCCCCGGCAAGACGACATGCTCATCGCTCGTCAGCACTTTCCCCTGGATCAATCGATCGAGCATCCTCGCCGCTTCATGTCCGATCTCGGCGTCATTCCGCTCGATGCTCGTCAAGGGCGGGCGGCACGACTCGCAGGCCGTCGTGTCATTATTCACCCCGATCACCGCGACATCCTCGGGGACCCGCAACCCGACCCGTTCACAGGCGCGGATCACCATCGCGGCCCGTGGATCGTGCGCCGCCATCACCGCGAAGGGCGGCGTGAGCGTCCCGAGCCAAAGCTCAAGCTCCCCCTGCCCGACATCCCAGCGCGTCTTCGCGCTCAGCGTCCCCGGGACCTGCAGGATCGAACAATCAAAGCCCTTTCGCTCCAGCTCAGCGGAAAATCCTCTCTCGTAGCACTGCGAATACCAGATATCGGCGATGCCGTAGAACCCGAACCTTCGATAGCCGCGGTCCAGCAAATGCCAGGCCCCCATCTTTCCGAGTTGCTCGTAGTCCGGACGAACCCGCGGAAAAGGCGTCTTGGCAAGGGCGCCGGACAAATTCACGACCGGACAATTCAGCGAATCGAGGACCGCGATATCCTCCGGCGTATTAGCGAGGGCGATGACCCCATTGCCCTTCCAGCCCTCCAAAGCCGTCGGCGAAAGGTAATGCGTCTCCGGACTGATGAGAAACCGCCAGCTCGTGTGACGCTCCGCATACTCACGAATGCCCCGGACGACCCGCTCGAGGTGGGTGATTCCGACATTAATTGCGAGAGCAATCTCTAAAGGTTGGCGTCGACTCATGACTGCGCAAAACTGCATCTTTTTACCGTAAATGTCCATTGTGCGTTTTCTAAATCCGAAAACGCCCTCAACGAATCACCATCCCTGTAGGGCGAGCGCCCCGCTTGCCGCCCCGCTTGCCGCCCCGCTTGCCGCCCCGCTTGCCGCCCTGCGACCCCCAAAAACCACCGCCTTCACGCCGCAATTCAGCCTTCCTCCTCATTCTTTTCTCTGAATACTCATCTCATGCGCCTCATTCTTTCGATCCTCCCTTTGCTATCCCTCGTCAGTCCGATCCTGGCACAAAAAATCGAGACTCCTCCGCCTGAGAAACCTCCTCTCATTGAGGCCACCATTTCCGCCCTTCCCAAAGGCGCCAACCGCCTCGATCTCGTCCTCCTCATCGGCCAGTCGAACATGAAGGGCCGCGGTTTCATGCCGGAAGAAGCACTGAACGATCCGCGCTTCGTCATGATGCATTTGAAAAACGATCAATGGTATCACGCCCGGCATCCCCTCCATCTCACCGGCGATCCGGAGACATTCCGGGGCCATGACAACGCCGGAGTCGGCCCCGGACTCGCTTTTTCCATGACCCTCGCCGACCACGACCCGAAAGCGCGGATCGGTCTCATCCCCGCGGCCCGCGGCGGTTCTGCGATCAGTCTCTGGAGCGAGACCGGTGCCCTCTATCTCACGGCGATTCGCAAAACCCAACTCGCGCTCACGCAAGGACCGGCAGGCAAAACCCGACTCCGCGCCGTCCTCTGGCTCCAGGGCGAAGCCGACGCCAAAGTCGAAAAACTACCCTCCTACGCCGCCGCATTGAACGATCTCGTCGATCGACTGCGAACCGACCTCGATCAGCCCGATCTCCCTTTCATCGCCTGCACCATCGGGGAAATCCGGCCGGACACCGAAGCCACCCAATTCTCGATGATGAATAAACTTCTCCTCGACCTCCCCCGGCAACGTCCGCACACCGCCTGCGTCGATGCCCGCGATCTCAAGGGACACATTGGAGACTCGGTCCATTTCGACACCGCAAGCCAGGAGGAAATCGGACGCCGCTTTGCCGCGAAACTCATTGAGATTGAAGCACAAACAAATGAGTGACCCCTCGCGTCCAAAACCACGAGAGGAGCGTTTTCTTCCCATGAGGAAAAATCAAATCGCTCTCCTGCTTGCAGCTTCTTTCATCCTTCCGGGAACCTTCGCGAGAGCGGACTGGAACCAGTGGCGCGGCCCGCTCCGGACCGGTGAAGTCAGCCCTGACGTCCCCTGGCCCGATAAATTGAGCGGCGACCATCTTTCGCTCATGTGGGAAGCCAAACTCAGCGAAGGCTACGCAAGCCCCATTGCGTCGAGCGGTCAGGTTTTCACCATCGCAACGCAGGATAAGGAGAGCGAAATCGTCAAAGCCTTCGACCTCACGACAGGGGAAATCGCCTGGGAAAAATCGTGGGCTGGAGCCATGAAAGTGCCCTTCTTCGCCGCCAAAAACGGAAGCTGGGTCCGCAGCACCCCTCTTGTCGCGGACAGCGCAATCTACGTCGGCGGGATGCGTGACCTTCTCGTGAAAATGAACACCGCCACCGGTGGCGAAATCTGGCGGGTCGATTTCACGGAACGGGAAAAAACGGAAGTCCCGTCCTTCGGTCAAGTCTGCTCCCCGCTTCTCGATGGCAACGACCTCTACGTTCAGGCAGGTCTCGCCGTCGCAAAACTCAACGCCGAAACCGGCGAGACGATCTGGACCGGTCTTGAAGACAAACGCGCCATGTTCGGGAGCGCCTTTTCCTCACCCGTCATCGCGACGCTCGGCGGAAAGCGCCAACTCGTCGTTCAGGCGCGACTCGCCCTTGCCGGACTTGACCTCGACACTGGCAAAGAACTTTGGTCCACTCCCGTGAAAGCCTTTCGCGGGATGAACATTTTGACGCCGACCATCATCGGCGACGACAAAATTTTCACCGCAAGCTACGGCGGCGGAGCCTTTCTCTTTTCCATCACTGCCGATGAAGCAGGGAAACTTGCCGTGAAACAGCTTTGGAATAAAGAAGCGCTCGAAGGCTACATGGGATCTCCCGTGGTCCGGGGCGATCACGTTTACCTGCATGGCCGCGACAAAAAACTGCACTGTCTCTCCCTCGAAGACGGCAGCGTCGCCTGGTCCACGGAGGAGGAATTCGGCGAGTATTGGTCGATGATCAATCAAGGCGACCGCATCCTCGCGCTGGATCAACAAGGTGAGTTAATCCTCTTCAACGCCTCGCCGGAGAAGTTCTCCCTTCTCGACCGCCGTATCATCAGCGCAAAAGATCCGACTTGGGCGCATCTCGGGATTGATGGCGATCAATTGCTCGTGAGATCACTGAACGGCATTCAGGTTTACCGGTGGCAGTGAGATGCCGAGGCTTCGCAGCAAGTTAAACCACTAATCGACACTAATTTTCACTCACTAAAACAGGACTCCGACGTCTCTGTATCCGCGTGAATCCGTGTCGATTTGCCTTCAGCTTCCTCCACTTAGCTCCGAACGTGGTTCAAACCTCATCTCCCTACCTCTCCATGAAGCCCACGCACCTCATCCCCGCCCTCATCGCGGTCACTCTTCCTGCCCTCGCCGAAGACAAGCCCGGCACATGGCCGATTGATCGCCTCCAGTCCGAAATCCCCGCCTTCACCATCGAAGACGAAGCCGCCCCGATCCAGTCGATCCTCTACACCGGCGAACCGGTCGATGGAAAACCCACCGAAGTCTTCGCCTTCTACGCCTCGCCGAAGACGCTCGGCACCTACGAAGAAGGTCAAAAAGTTCCCGGCATTGTCCTCATCCACGGTGGCGGCGGTACCGCTTTCTCCGACTGGGTCTGGCTCTGGGCGCAGCGCGGTTACGCTGCGATCGCGATGGACCTGTCAGGACGGCGTCCCCCCACGCCGACTTATCGCCCCGATGGCTCAAAAATCCCCGACGCCAATCATCCGCGAGAGGAACGGGTTCGACTCGAAAAGGCAGGCCTTGATCATTCGCACCTCGAAAAATTCGAAAGCATCGGTGACGGTGATCGCAGCAACGACTGGCCCTTCCATGCCGCCGCCAACGTCATGAAAGCGCACACCCTTTTGCGAAGCTTTTCCGAAGTTGATCCCGACAAAACCGCCGTCACCGGGATCAGTTGGGGCGGCTACACGACCTCACTCGTCGCCTCGCTCGACAGCCGTTTTAAAGCCGCCGTCCCTGTCTACGGATGCGGTTTTCTGCACGAGGGCGAATCGGTCCAAAAACCCTCCATCGACGCACTCGGTGATCGGCGCGAGGCGTGGGTCGCCTCTTACGATCCGGGAAGCCACCTCGGCAAGTGCACCGTGCCGACGCTCTGGGTCAATGGCACTCACGACAAGCACTACGTTCTCGACAGCTACGCGAAATCCTACGGCATCGTTTCGGGACCGCGCACAATCCGCATCGAACCCCGCATGAGACATGGCCATCAGCCGGGATGGGAGCCAAAAGAAATCGGGATCTTCGTCGATTCCCTTCTCATCGGCGGCACGCCTCTGCCGCAAGTCGGCGAAATGACGGTGAATGATGCCGGCACTGTCACGGTCGCCTACGAGTCAGAGATCCCACTCAAAGCAGCCGTCCTTCACTACACCTCCGACGAAGGTCTGCGAACGGAGCGAAAATGGAGAACCGATCCCGCTGTCATCGGAGAAGGCAAAGTCATCGCCAAAGGCCTTCCTGAAAGCGCCAACACCTGGATCATGACCCTCACCGACGAGCGCGACGCCATGGTCAGCAGCGAGGTGGGTTTCCGCGCGGAATAGCGAACACGGCACGTGGCTGGTCGCATGCAGATTGCGTAGCCGACCACCAGTCCCCAGCGCCCAGCCCGAACCTCCTCATCGAGCGACACGTTTGTCGCTACCTTGGCTTCGCGACACCCAGCACTGCCGCCGCGACGACCAAATCGCCCGGCACGGTGATTTTCAGATTCGGCTCGTGATTTTCCACCAGTCTGACTTTTTCGCCGAGGGCTTCGATCGCGGAAACTTCGTCGGTCACAAGAGCGCCCGCTCCCAGCACCTCGGCATAGGCCCGCCGCAGCAGCTCGACCCTGAAAATTTGAGGGGTTTCCATCGCCCAGAGATCATGACGCGAAACCGATCCTGACACATCGCTATTTTCGTCGGCTCGCTTCAAGGTATCTGTCACCCGATGCGCGAGGCTGGCGGCTCCGGTTTCCATCGCGACTTCGGCGCAATGAGTAATCGCTTGAGACGAAACGAGGGGACGCGCGCCGTCGTGAACCGCGACGAGATCCATCCCGGCACCCACGCGACTGAGGCCGACATTCACCGAGAAATGACGCTCGGCACCGCCTTTGAGAGCTTCAACAAATTTGGTGATCCCAAGCCTTTCCGCACCGGCAGTAACCGGCGCGATCTTTTCCGGCGAAGTGACGACGCGGATCTCGACGACTTCGGGACAGGCTTGAAAGGCGAGTATCGAACGCGAGAGCACCGACTCACCCGCGAGGTCGGCCGCGAGCTTGTCAAAGCCCATGCGGCGACTGCTCCCGGCAGCGACGATGATCGCGGAGATTTTCATGACGGTTCAATGAAAGGAAGGGAAGCGAAAATGGCAAACCTTCCCTCCGGAGAAAAAGCCCACCAATTCAGTGGAGAGTGTAGAAAAAGAGCCTCCACTCTCAGCTCAGTTTCGCCATGACCGCCTGTGACAGCGTTTTGCCATCGGCGCGACCCTCGGTTTTTTCCTGCACGATCTTCATGACCTGGCCCATTTCCTTGCGCGAAGTCGCTCCGACTTCAGCGATTGCGGCGTCGATGATCGCGGCGATCTTTTCCTCGCTCATCGGTTCCGGGAGGTAGCCATTGAGGACCGCCATCTCGGCTTCCTCCTGCTCAACGAGTTCGGCGCGACCGGCGATCGTGTATTGCTCGATGGAATCCTGGCGCTTTTTCACCTCTTTGCGAATCACCGCGACGACTTCGGGATCGGTCAACTCGGCATCGGCTCCGCCTTTTTCAATCGCCGCATTCTTGATCGAGGACTTCAACATCCGGATCGTCCCGAGCGCGAGAGTGTTCTTCTCACGCATCGCTGTCTTCATGTCTTCCGTAATCTGTTGGGATAGTTCGCTCATGCGCTAAGCTACGCATGATCAACCATTTCGCGACGTAAAAACACTCCCCCGATGTCTTCCTCCCGCCCTCCTCTCAATCTCGCCGGTCGAATCTGGAAAATCGTCATGGGGCTCGTCCTCATCGGGGTGGGCAGCATTTTCGTTTACTACCTCTGGGATTCATACGAGCGCGCCTCGACCATGGACCCCTGGGTCGAAACCCCATGCGTCATCACGATGATGGACGTCACCGACGATGAGCTGAATCAACGTGGGATGACAAAATACGTCATGCAGGTGGAGTACGCTTACGAGTTTGACGGCAAAGACTACACCGGCAACCGCATCAAGCGTCTCCCCACCGAGGCGAGTGATCCGCGAAAACTCAAGAAGCACATCGAGAACTACAAAGCAGGGACGCAGACGGTCTGCTACGTCGATCCGACCGCCCCTGCCACCGTGGTTTTGAAAAAGGACACCAAGGCGGCTCTCTACTCGATCTGGTTCCCGGGCTTGTTCATCATGGGAGGGGGCGGTATTATTTTGTCCGCACTCTTTCGAAGATCCTGATGAAAACCGGCCTCCTCCTCGACCGCTCCTTCACTGACCACGATCCCGGAGCCCACCATCCCGAAGCGCCGGGTCGGATCGAAGCCATCATCGAAGAGCTGACCCGATCCGGTCTTTCCGAGTCCTGCGTCGCTCTCCCCCAACGCGCCGTCACAGACGACGAGGTTCTCCTCGCGCACACCGACGGCTATCTCAAGACCGTCCTCCGGGAAATCGACGGGAGCTCCGGCCAACTCAGCACTGGCGACACGAACTTTGGCCCTCACTCTCTGGAAGTAGCCCGCCACGCCGCCGGAGGACTTCTCGGCGCGGTCGATGGAGTGATCAGTGGAGAAATCCAGAACGCTTTCTGCGCCGTCCGCCCGCCCGGCCACCACGCCACGCCCGATCGCGGGATGGGTTTCTGCATTTTTAACAACGCTGCCATTGCCGCCCGCTACGCGCAACAAAAGCACGGCCTCGAGCGAGTCGTGATCATGGATTGGGACGTCCACCACGGCAACGGAACCCAGGACATTTTCTACGAAGACGGAAGCGTTTTCTACTTCTCCACCCATCAATCTCCCTGGTATCCCGGGACCGGGGCGAAGGACGAAACCGGTCGTGGTCAGGGTAGAAACACGACGCTGAACACACCGCTCCCGTCCGGTTCAGGGATCGCGGAAATCGAAGCCGCCTTCCGCGGCCCCTTCACCAAAAAGATGAAAGAGTTCAAACCCGACCTTGTCATCATTTCCGCCGGATTCGACAGCCGCCTCGGCGACCCGCTCGGCCAGCTCACTCTCACCGACGACGACTTCGTTAAGCTCACCGGAATCCTCTCCGACATGGCCGGTGAGTTCGCGGAAGGCCGCCTCGTCTCCGTGCTCGAGGGCGGCTACAATCAGTCCGGCCTCGCCCTCGCGGTCCGGCATCATCTCCAGGCGCTTCAGTCGGCATGAAATCACTCACCGCACTACTCACCGCCCTCGCACTCAACGCGTGGCCCCTCTCCGCCGAGGAGCGCCCTAACATGATCATCATCATGGTCGATGACATGGGCTACGCCGGACTCAGTTGTTTCGGCAATCCCTATTTTGAAACACCCGAACTCGACCGCCTCGCCGCCGACGGGATCCGCTTTACTGATTTCCATTCCTCCGGCACCGTCTGCTCGCCGACGCGGACCGGCCTCCTCACGGGACGCTATCAGCAACGCGCCGGGATCGAGGCCGTGATCCATCCGGTCACCGATCACCCCGAGCACCGCAAAGGCCTCCAGCTTTCCGAAACCACCTTTGCCGAGATCTTGAAGGAATCAGGCTACACGACCGGCCTCGTTGGAAAATGGCATCAAGGCTACCCACAGAACTCCCACGACTTTCATCCGCAGCATCATGGCTTTGATGAATTCGTCGGCTACCACAGTGGCAACATCGACTTCGTAAGCCACGTCGGGGATCACAACCTTCACGACTGGTGGCATGGAAAAAATCGGACTGAAGAGGATGGCTATTCGACCCATCTCATTAACAACTACGCCGACGATTTCGTGCGGCGACACGCCGCGTCCGACGAGCCCTTCTGCCTCTACATTGCTCACGAAGCAATTCACAATCCCATCCAGGTTCCGGGCGATCCGGTCCGCCGCACCGAAGAGGAATGGACGCGCTGGGACTGGCGGAAGGCTCCGAAAGAGGAAGTCATCGAAAAATACAAGGGGATGACCCTCCCCGTCGATGAAGGCCTCGGACAGCTCCGAAAGACGCTTGAAGAACTCGGCGAAACCGAAAACACGCTCATTTTCTTTTTCTCCGACAACGGCGGCGCCATCGAATTTCCCAGCGGCAGCCCCGGGCTTCGCGGGAACAAAGGGCAAGTCTACGAGGGCGGGCATCGCGTCCCTGCCATCGCCGCCTGGCCCGGCCAAATCAAACAGGGTTCAGTCTCCGACCAAACCCTGTTCAGTCTCGATCTCATGCCGACGATGCTCTCCCTCGCGGGACTCGACGCCGGGCCGCTCCACCCTGACGGGGTCGATCTTTCTCCCGTTCTCATGCGACAGGAAGAGCTCGCCGCGCGCCCGCTCTTCTGGGCTTCGATGAGTAATCAGGGAAACCGATCCGAGGCGATGCGGGACGGCCCGTGGAAGCTCGTCGTCCTTCATCCGAAAGCCGCTCCGGGAACTTTCGAGAATGAAAAAGTGGAACTCTACCATCTCAGGAACGACCTTTCCGAAACGACCGACTTGGCCCGAAAACACCCTGACAGAGCCGCCAAAATGCTCCGCGAGCTGAAAGCGTGGTTCGCCGAAACACAGGAAGGCGCGACCCCGCAACCCGGCGGCTGGCTTGCGGAATGAGGCGAGATTCTCCGGAAACGGACATTGAATCCAGCGCGTTTCGACCTTTCTTAGAGTCATGCTCCGCCCCCTCCTCTCCGCCGGTTTTTTCCTCGCTCTCGGTCTCACCTCTGCGACAGCTTCGCCCGAAGCGGTCATCGCGGAGATGGAGAAAATCCAGAACGAGTCGGCCACGAAAACCGCCTCAATCGGACTTTGTTTCATTCCGCTCGATGGAGAATCTTCCGACGCGCAGGGCTACCGGATCGATACCGGGCTGATTCCCGCCTCGACGATGAAGGTGATCACGACCGCCGCCGCGAATGAAATCCTCGGACCGGATTTTCGATTTCAAACCCGACTCGAGACCGCCGGCACGATCAACGAAGAGGGCACCCTCACCGGCAACCTCGTGATCCGTGGCGGAGGCGACCCGACTCTCGCCGAGTCGGGGATTTCCTCTACCTTTGCGAAATGGAAAGTCGCGCTCGAGAAAGCCGGAATCAAAAAGATCCAGGGATCAATTGTCGGCGACGCCACGATTTTCGGAACCCAGCGCGTTTCCGATTCGTGGCCGTGGAATGATTTCGGTAACTACTACGGTTCCGGTCCGTGTGGACTAACCTTTCATCAAAACCAATTTTTCGCGAGATTCAGTACGCCCCGGGTCGGAGGCCCCGCGCCTCTCATCGGAACCGACCCGAAACTGCCCGGCATGAAATTCTTTAACGAAATGCGTGTCGGATCATCCGGTTCGGGAGACAACGGCTACATCTACGGCGCCCCCTACGGAAACGTCTTCTACCTTCGCGGGACGGTTCCCGATGGAGGAAACTTCACGATTCGCGGAGCACTCCCCGACCCTGCCCTCTTCTGTGCGACCGGCTTTTCAAAACATCTCACGAGCGGTGGCTTCGAAGTCACTCACGAACCGACGACGGTTCGCCTCATGAATGACGCCGGCGAATCACTTGCCGCGCGAAAGATCATTCACGAAGAGGAATCCGGCACCCTCAAGGAAATCATGTATTCGACAAACATGAAATCGGTCAACCTTCGCGCCGAATGCATCTTTCGAATGATCGGTCACGAGGTGAAAGGCAAAGGAACGATTGCAGCATCCGCCGAGGCCGTCCGCGACCATTGGTCGGCCAAAGGCGTCGACATGACCGGTTCCTACATGGACGACGGCTCCGGACTTTCGCGGGCTAATCTCGTGACGCCACGGCAGATGGCGGGAATACTCTATCATGCTTCAAAAGGGGAAAACTTTGACGACTTCAAATACACCCTCCCCGTCGCCGGACAGTCAGGCACGCTTCGCAGTATCGGAGGCGGCAGCTCCGCCGAGGGAAGAATCCGCGCCAAAAGCGGCACGATCGGCCGCGTCCGGAACTACTCCGGCTATGTCAGCGCCCGCTCCGGCAAGGAGTATGCCTTTGCAATTTTCATCACCAACTACTCCGGTGACCTCAGCACGATCAAGTCTCAGATCGTCCGCGTTTGGAGCAAGCTTGTGGCCATGTGAACCGACGCCAATTCCTCACGCCTTCCCGTCGAGGTATCGCCAGGCGCCTTTGTAACGACGAAACCTCGACCGCTCGTGCAACTCCTGAGGCTCGTCGTTGTAGTAATAATCAGCGACGAACTCGACCTTGCCGACTTTGTCATCTTTCCCGCCTTTGACGACCTCGAGAATTTCGAGACCGCTCCAGTTCACCTCGCGGATGTTTTTCTCCAACTCCTCCTTCAGTCGCGGCGTCCGGGTATCAGGATGCGTGGTCTCAACGAGATAATCCGTGAGGCGAAAAAAGTAGGCGCTATATCGGGAGCGCATGAGCTGCTCGGCAGTCTCCGGCTTCGCCCGACCATAGTGAAACGGCATGCAGCACTCCTCGTATTTCTTCCAACTCTTGCAGGGACAGGAAGAGATCTCCCGTTCACGGGGCACCCAGTTGGGATCTTTTTTCATTCCTCTCTTCTCCCATGAAGCGGGGCAAAAATCCACCGATTCTTGACAGAAGGCCCTCCGTAGAGGAAAGGACCGATGCCAAACCGCAGTGAGCGGCCCTTGTTGGTCGCTCCATGTGCTGAAGCCCCGGTGTTCTCCCACCGGGGTTTCTTTTTGCCTATTATTCGAGCCACCCTAACTCAACCAGAAAACCATCGAGTTGCGTGAGCGTCTGCGGAAGCGCCGGCTCGTTTCCCTCCGCCGGAGTGCGACCGGCATTGAAGAATCCGTGACCTTCCCCCTCGTATTCGTGAAGGATGCACTTCACTCCCGAGCGCTTCATTTCCACGGCAAAGAGAGCCGCCGTTTCAAAGGGCACCATCTCGTCTGCGGTGCCGTGAAAAATCACACAGGGCGGTGCTGCCCCGGTGACATGGTGAATCGGGGAAAGCGCTTCCGGTTCTGCGCCCATGCGCTCCTTGAGTTCCGCAGAGCGATCTTCCGGCCACGGGTCTTTCCCGGCAAACGGGGCGAGGATGCAAGCGGGGTTGAAGAGAGCCAGAGCGGCGGGCTTTGACTCCGGATCGGCTTCGATCGTTCCAAGGCACGCGGCAAGGTGTCCCCCCGCGCTGCCGCCACCGGCCGCGATTCGCTTCGGATTGACCCCGAGTTCACCCGCCTTTGTCCGCACAAAGCGCATGGCGTCGCGAGCATCCTCGAGACAGTCCTTCGCCAGAGTCCCGTGACGGGAGGAAACCCGATAGTCGACTAGAAAAGCGACCATGCCGCGATCCGCGAGATAGCGGGCGTGGGGCTCGAACTGACCGGGAGACCCGGACGTCCATCCGCCGCCGAAGAAAAACAAGATCGCCGGTCGCGAGTCCGCCGCCTTCCAGTCTTCCGGATAGAATCCCCACAGCTTGAGCTCAGTTTCCCCAACCGTTTTGTAGACCTGCTCAACGGCACCCTCAAAGCTTGGGGGATAATTTTTTTGCGCCTGCGTCGAAGTGAGCGACAGCCAAAGACAGGTCAAGGGAATCAAAAATTTCATGCCGCGAGGATAGGATCGTCCCCCCGCCATGACAAGACCGCTAACGCGTCCGAACATGATGTCTATCAACTGAGTCCGTCGATCTCTCCGTCAGCCGTCAGCGAAATGTGCTCGGCAGCGGGGACGCGGGGCAAACCGGGCATCGTCATGATGTCACCGGTGAGAGCAATCACGAAGCCCGCCCCTGCCGAAAGCCGGACGTCCCGGACCGGGAGCGTGAAGTTTTCCGTCGCGCCCCTATTTTCGGGATCGGCACTGAAACTGTAGGGCGTCTTCGCGATACAAACGGGAAACGAACCCGCGACGGTTCCCTGCCACGCCTTCAGTTTCCGCTCTGCGAGACTACTGAGTTCGATGTCATTGGCCCGGTAGATTTCCTGCGCCACGGTCCGAAGTTTTTCGACGAGAGAGAGTTCGTCAGGATAGAGCGTTTTAAACGCGGAAGGAGTATTCCCCCCGGCGAGTTTCACGACCTCGCGCGCGAGCGCCTCAGCGCCTTTCCCTCCCTCGGCCCAATGCGTCGCGAGGACACAGGGAACCCCGAGGGCGTCACAAAGATCGAGGAGCTTTTGCGTTTCCGCTTCCGTGTCGGAAGTAAACGCGTTCACCGCGACGACAGTCGGGACCCCGAACTTCGCAATATTTTCAAGGTGTCGCTTCAGGTTCGCAAATCCCCGCTCGACCGCTCCGACATTTTCCACGCCGAGTTCCTTGCGCTCGACCCCGCCATGGTACTTGAGCGCCCGAACTGTCGCGACGACGACAGCGGCGTTCGGCTTCAAGCCCGCCTTGCGACACTTGATATCAAAAAATTTCTCCGCCCCGAGATCAGCCCCGAAACCTGCTTCAGTGACGACGTAGTCCGCGAGTTGCAGGGCGGTCCGCGTCGCGACGATCGAGTTGCAACCATGGGCAATATTTGCGAAGGGCCCGCCGTGAACGAAGGCCGGGGTGTGCTCGAGGGTTTGCACTAAATTCGGATTGAGCGCGTCTTTGAGCAGCACCGCCATCGACCCCTCCGCCTTGAGATCCGAAGCCAAAATGTCCTCTCCCGCGAAATTTTTCCCAATCACAATGCGACCGAGGCGGCCTTCGAGATCCTTCAAATCCGTGGCGAGACAGAGGATCGCCATGACCTCCGACGCGACTGTGATATCGAACCCGGTCTCCCGGGGATAGTCGAGGACGTTGCCCATTCCCGTGATGCTCTGACGCAGGGAGCGGTCGTTTAAATCCATGCAGCGCCGCCAACTGATCCGACGGGGGTCGAGCTTCAGCTTGTTCCCCCAGTAGAGATGATTATCGATCATCGCGGCGAGGAGATTGTTTGCCGAAGTGATCGCGTGAAAGTCCCCCGTGAAGTGCAGATTGATTTCCTCCATCGGCACGACCTGGGCATGACCGCCACCAGCCGCGCCACCCTTCAATCCGAAGGAGGGCCCGAGGCTCGGCTCGCGCAGGCAGACCATTGCCTTCTTGCCGATCCGGCTCAACCCGTCGCCGAGGCCCACCGTCGTTGTCGTTTTCCCCTCACCCGCCGGAGTCGGGGAAATCGCGGTGACCAGAATCAGCTTTCCATCATTCTCCGGGGAAGACGCCTCCATCGTCTCCAGATCGAGCTTCGCCTTGTATTTCCCGTAGCGAATCATCTGATCCTCTCCCAATCCGAGACGCTCAGCACCAAGGTCGGAAATCTTTTGAAGGGTAGCGGCGCGGGCAATTTCAATGTCGGTCATGAAGCGGAATCAGGGAGAACGATGAGGCTGTTTTTCATACCCCTCACAAAGCGGTTCGTCTACCCGACAGAATCACTTTTCAATCCACTTCTTCAACCGATTGCACGAAAAACCGGGGCAAGTCAGGGAGGAAAAAATCATCGAGTTGCTTGGCCTGAGCAATTGGACCCTCCGTCGGAAATGGAAGGAGCCGGAGCCGGTAGCGCGCCCCCACCTCAAGCCGACCCGTCGCGACGATCTCCCGCTCCTGAAAGGCCCATAGAAAAAGATGCGCTTCGTCGTGCGGGTATGCTCCCGCCTCGACCGTGACGGAATCGAAATGAGTCGCGTAAATCGCCGAGGCGTAGGGGGTCGTCCCCGGGTCGCCGAATCCGGACTTCTCCAATAGCGTCGCGGTGACGACGAGTTCCGCTCCGCTTGTTTTCGAGCCCTCACTCAGCGGATTAAACTGAACCTGCTCCCATTCGATCCCCGCTCTCCTTCCCGGAATCTCTGCAAGGAGCAGATCACGGGCCGAGAGCACCCAGATGCCCTTCTCTTTACTCCGCACCACGTTGTCAGGCAGAGACGCGAAAGCTTTTCTAACTCCAGTCGCCCCGCTCCCATTCATCGCGATGACATGGAGCGGTCGCCCTAACTGACGCGAAAGATGCGAGGCCAAACCGGCGCCGATCCGGTCTCCGTCGCTCCATTCAGGAAAACCCAGCGAAGGGTCATCAAAGACATTCACGAAGCTGTCGCCGAGGAGCATCCAGGGAGCGCTCGCGTCCGGGGCCATGAGTCCATTTTCCGAAACCTCCCGGACCTGATTTAAGATGACAGATTGAAGTCCCGTTCCCGACAGGAAGTAATCATCTTGCACTAACATTCCGGCAAGATCTCCTGACATGACTTCCTCCGTCGCTTCGACGATGATCGACTCATCCAACGCCCCGCCCAGTGATTCCGCGATCCATTTCGCCGATGCCTCCATCGCAGGGGGAGTCCAATGTGTGTCGTATTTCAAAAACGCATCCGGAGCATTCAGCACCGCCCTTAGATCAACGACTTCGATACCCGCCTCACGCAAGCGGTCGAGCAAGGTCTCATACCCTTCCGCCGGGAGAAGGCGCGGCGCACCGTCGAGCGACGCCATCATGGCTTTCGTCGGCACCGGCACGATGACCAGCTCGATGCCACGCTCTTGAAGCTGCCCGCCAAATTCGAGAATGACCGGCAGAGGTTTCATCCACGGATTCAAGCCCGGAGCGCGCGCGACCGAGGGCGGTTCATCGTAAAAGGGACCTTTCCCGATCACCGCATCAAGATCCGGACGGTAGTAGAGCCAGCCGTCATGACCCACCACGACCCGGGAATTACCGACGCGATAATTCAGGGCCAGCCTTGCCTGGTCGTGATCCCGCATCCACTCAAAGAGCGGTAGCGATGCAAAATCATCCTCAAGCCCCGAAAGCTTTTCCCGCAGGGTTTCTCCACGCCAATTGAGATGCGTCTCCCGGCCTGAACTAAAAAGCGAGAGCAGCAGAGGTAGCGAAATGAGAATGAGGAAGACCCCACTCCACGCCCGGGCCGTTAACGGCGGGCAGTTCGTTTCTTCGTTGCTATCTTCCGATCGATTCATCTTAGAACTGAAAATAGAGAAATGGATTAAAGCCCTGCACCGCCATGACGCGAACGCTGATGACAAGGAGACACACGCCGCCGATCACTTTCCAGATGGAAAGCCGCGCCAGAAATTTCCCGGTATTCGGAAGGAACGCGGCAATGCCCAGGCAGATCAGGAGCTGGACCACGGCGAGCGGGTGAAAGAGCATCTCATGCAAGAGCGTGGCGGCTTCTCCGGCATTCCCGCCTCCAAACATCGCGGTTAGATAACGCATCGCGACCTCAAGTGACTCGGCGCGAAAGAAAACCCAGGTAATGAGAAGGAGAACCGCGGTGAGGATTCGCCCCGCCCAGCGCGGCACGGCGAGCGAAGTCTTTGCTTTCAAAA
The DNA here is from genome assembly GCA_964583035.1 of uncultured Akkermansia sp. Taxonomy (GTDB): domain Bacteria; phylum Verrucomicrobiota; class Verrucomicrobiia; order Verrucomicrobiales; family DEV007; genus Arctic95D-9. Next base: position 13,896 of record CAZOUP010000067.1, on the reverse strand, counting down.
ACCGCTCTCCCGCGAGGAGCAATCCATGCAGTGCCCCCCAGATGAGAAAGGTCCATTGCGCCCCGTGCCAAAGCCCACCGATCAACATGACGAGAAGGAGATTGGCGTAAGTCCGCCCGACGCCTTTCCGGTTTCCGCCCAGCGGAATGTAGAGGTAATCACGAAGGAAGCTCGACAGGGAAATGTGCCAGCGCCGCCAGAACTCGGTAAAGCTCGCGCTCTTGTAGGGTGAGTTGAAATTTTCCGCAAACCGAAACCCTAACATGCGCCCAAGCCCGAGCGCCATATCCGAGTAGGCGGAGAAATCGAAGTAAATTTGCATCGCATAGACCATCACCCCGATCCAGGCGGCGACGGCAGTGAGAGAGCCATCACCCGCCTCGAAGCAAAGGTCGGCTATCTGCCCCATGGGATTGGCGAGGAGGATTTTTTTGGCGAAGCCGTAGTTGAAACGCGTCATCCCCGCCGCAAACCCCTCCACGGTATGGGGACGACTTTTCAACTGCTCCGCGATGGAGGCATAGCGCACGATGGGACCCGCGACGAGCTGCGGGAACATGGAAACGTAGCAGGCAAAGTCCGCGAAATTCCGCGCCGGCTTCGCCTCGCCCCGATAGAGGTCGATGCTGTAACTCATCGACTGAAAGGTGTAGAAAGAGATCCCGACGGGGAGAATGATTTGGCTGAGAAAATCAGGGGCGGCGACTCCCTCGAGACCAAACCACGCCGCGACGATTCCGATATTTCCGGAGACGAAAATGGCGTATTTAAAAAAACCGAGGCAAAGCAGATTGACCGAGATCGAAGTCCAGAGCGCCGCCTTTCGCCTTCGCGCTGTTTGTCCCTCCTTCGCGATGATCCCGCCGCAGAAGTAATCGACGAGGGTGGACCCCAACATGAGGAATACGAACCACGGATTCCACCATCCGTAGAATACGTAGCTCAGGAGCGCCAGCGTGACCGAGCGCCCGCGCTGCGGAGTCAGGTAATAGAGAAGCAGGGCGATCGGCAGAAAACCGAAGAGGAAGATGTGGGATGAAAAGACCAAAGCGTGCGCGCCGCTATTATTCCCATGAGCACGAGTCGGGCAAGGTGTTTTCCGGACGAAGAAAGACCAGGCGTCCGGGCGGATGAGCGCGCCTTCTGTGCGCGGAACTCCTCTCTGAATGAGCTAGAACAAATGCAACTTTCAGAATAGGTTCGAAGAATGGAACCGGGAAAGATCGAATACATTGCCCCCACAAAACGGGCTTTCGAGGGGATGAAAAACATTCTCTTCCGCCCTTTTGACATTCAGAAGTGGTTTGTCCTCGGCTTTTCCGCCTGGTTGGCAGCGCTCGGCGAAGGGGGCGGTTCGAGTGGCGGCGGCGGATTCGATGGATCCGACTTCGAGCCATCGGAAGACGGCTCCTCGCCTTTTGAAGCCGCCACCACCTGGATTCAGGAAAATTTGATGCTGATTGTGATCATCGGCCTCGTTGTCCTCGCGGTCTTCGCCGTTATTGGAATCGCGATTCTCTGGGTTCAGTCCCGTGGGAAATTCATGTTTTTTGATAATGTGATCCGCAACCGCACCCTCATCTCGGAACCGTGGAAACAGTTCCGCCAGCTTGCCAATTCACTCTTTCTTTGGCGACTGGTCTTCGGCCTGGTCGTGACCTTCTTCTTTCTCGCCCTCGGCGGGTGGACATTTTATCTCGTTTGGCCAATGATCGAGGCCCAAACATTCGACTCCGATGTGATTCCGTTTTTCGTCATTATAGGGGTGATTCTTTTCCTCGGCATCATTGCCCTTTCCTACATCATGACCTTGCTGGATAGCTTCGTCATCCCCATCATGCACCGTGAAGGAATCCCGACGAATGCAGCATGGCGAACCTTCCTCCCCCTCCATCGTCAGCAGGTCGGTTCCTTCATTCTCTTCTATCTCTGGCTGCTCGTCGTCGGCGTCCTCACCGGTCTTGCCGTGCTCCTTCTCATCGTCGGCACCTGCTGCATCGCGGCGATCCCACTCATCATTCCCTACCTCGGGACTGTACTCATGCTCCCGCTCTATGTTTTCGTCCGCCTCATTGGCCCCGAGTTTTTGAAGCAATTCGGAGAGCCATTCGACACGATGTCACTGGAGGTGAGGCCTCCGCTTCCGCTGAACTTAATCACTTCGCCTTAGGGACGGTGATGTAAGGCGCTCGCAGATAATGAGGTTCGAGAAGCGCGTCCTCAGGCCAGGTCGAGACAGCGGACTGAAGGGCGCGATTCGCGATGCGGGCGGCGGCGGGATAGGATAGAATCACCCCGGGAACGGCATCAGCGACCCTGGCATCGGCGGTGACGTAGATGCCTTCTTCACGTCGGATCGATTCTGCGACAGACGCGATGACTTCGTCTTCGGGGAGCAATTCCGGTTCGCCTTGAAGCAATGAATCCGCCACTTCCGCGCGAAAAAACGTTTTCCGCCGGGCATCGCCGAGGACGGTGTATTTCGGGGCCGCCGCTTCCCACGCTTCCAGTGAGGAAACGCCAAGCACAGGGATCCCAAGGACGAGGCTGAGTCCATTCGCAACCGCGATCCCAACCCTGACACCACCATACGAACCCGGCCCGAGACCGATGGCGATACCCCGTATTTCATCACGGTGATCAGCGAGCAATTCTGTGACCGGTTCGAAAATCACCGCATTGTGAGCGCGCTCCGAGACAAAACGACATTCGCGAAGCGCAGGCTCGCCGGCATTGGCAACGAGCGCGAGTGAGGCATGCGTCGTCGAAGTTTCGAGAGCGAGAATCATGAAATCAGTATCGTTCGATGATTTCCCTCGTCCAGTTCGATCCGATAAGTGAGCGTGCCGTCGGGGAGAAGTTCGGGAAACTTGTCTGCCCACTCGACGAGAATGACGCCTGCCTCGTCGAGGTAGTCATCCCACCCTATCTGAATCAACTCCTCCGCCGAATCGAGCCGGTAAAAATCAAAATGAAAAACGGGAAGTCGTCCTGACCGATACTCATTCACGAGAGAAAAAGTCGGACTGCTGACCGGATCATCGGCTCCGAGTCCCTGCACGACCCCTTTGCTAAAGTGAGTTTTCCCCGCTCCAAGCACCCCGCAAAGCGCAACGACACTGCCGGCCGCGAGGGTTTCCCCGAGGGCAAGGCCTGCCTGAATCATTTCCGCTTCGCTCGCGATGGAAAGAGTTTTACTCATGGTTCCTGGTAATGCTCCCATCCGCGTTCCAGTTCCACGGGTGTGTCGGAAGTCATTTCGCCGATGACCGTCAAAGGCACCTCCGGGAACGCCGCCGCCCACGCGACGAGCAGGTAGCCGGCCTTTTCCGGAGCCATCGTGAAGAGAAGCTCGTAGTCCTCCCCGTCGGAAACAGCCGCCTTTACCGAAACGTCATCGTGACAGGGAATGCGATCCAATGCGATCGTGTAACCGGAGTCGCTTGCTTTCGCGAGCCTTGGCAAATCAGAACCGAGGCCGTCGCTCAGATCCATCATCGCAGACGGACAATGATTTGCGACAAGCCAGGCCGCTTCGCGGAGGCGCGGCGTGAACGTGAGATGACGACCGCTTTCAAAAGAACCACCGAGCCGACCGGTCACGAGAATCAAATCGCCGTTGTTGGCTCCCGAGCGTCGCACGCATTGCTCCGGCAGGACCGATCCCGTCATCGCAATCGAAATGAGCGCGCCTTCGCCGGGAAGCTTTGCGGTTTCACCACCGACAAGATTACAGCCAAAGGCGGCGGCGACCTCGCCCATGCCTTCGTACCAGCCCAGGACCTCCTCGACCGCGCGATCTTCATTTAAAGCGAGAGTGACGAGAGCGTGGCCGGGCGTTCCTCCCATCGCCGCGATGTCGCTGAGGACCCGCTTGAGCGCTTTTGCTCCGACGAGCTTAGGGTCGGTCCCTTTTTCAAAATGGACCGCTTCGATGAGGCAGTCAGTTTTCAACAACTGCCAGGCGCCGCCCGGGAATTCGACAACAGCGCAATCGTCGCCCGGACCGACGACGACCTTTCCGTCCGCCGGGATAAGTTCCACGATCTTGGAAACGAGCGCTTCCTCTCCGGCTTCCCCGACGGTCTGATTTTTTTCACTCATCACTCCGCTCCCTGAGGGACTAGCATTAAGACAATGTTCGCCGCGTTAAAGAAGGCATGCATCCCGATGGGCACCCAAAGGCAACGGGTCCACTCGTAAGCAAGACACAGCAAAATTGAAAATCCCCAGAGAGGAAGCAGGGCGGGAAGGTTCCCATGAACGACCGCGAAGAGAGCACCGATGACCACGGCGGCAAAGATCGGATTGGTGGCTCGCTTCAAGGCCCCATACATATAACCGCGGAACAAGAGTTCCTCCACGAGAGGCGCGGCGACGCAGGCCATGACAACTGAAAGCACGAGATAGAGAATCGAGTCGGAAGTCTGGAGTGTCTCGACAGATTCCTGGGCCGCCAACTCAGAGAAAACTCGATCCATCAACTCCTGCGAAATCCCTCCCAGCGCCCACGCGCAGATCACAAGCGAAGCGACCCCGCCGAAGATCGTGTAGATAATCACCAACGGCAGGCTGAGCCGCTTCAGCCCGAAAAGATCAACGACGCGACGATTTCGGACCCACTCGATGATTCCGAAGGTCATGACCCCGACGAACAGAAAGTAGGCGATGTTGACGAAAAGAGTCCCGACCGCCTCCGTTTCAGTCTCTCCTCCGGCCCCCTCAAGTTCCTTTCCCGCCAGCATCACCGCGAAAAGCGGGTTGATGAGAAAGAGCAACGACGGAAAGAACATCAGCGCAAGATCGAACCCGTCGAAATCAGGCGAAGGTTCGAGGACACGGGGAGACCGCCTCCGGACCAGCGCAAAAGTGATCACGCCCGCGAAGAGCGTGATCAGAGCGATGATTTCAAAGTCGAGCAGGACCTGCTTCGCGGCGAGTTCGTCCATTTAAGGAATCGCTCGCCTACACTGTCAGGGGTGGCAAATGCCAAATCTCGTCGGCATATTCCTGAATTGTCCGGTCGCTCGAGAATTTCCCGACACGCGCTGTATTCAGGATCGCCATTTTCGCCCACGCTGATTTGTCGCGATAAGCCTGATCAACCCTGTCCTGCGCTTCCACGTAGGAACGATAATCAGCGAGCACAAGGTAGGGGTCACCGCCCTCAAGAAGGCTGCGACGGATGCTGTCGAAGGAGCCCTTCGGCGCGAATGAATCGGAGCTGAGCCAGTCAATCACGGCACGCAATTCTTCGTCAGCCCAGTACTCATCAAACGAGCAATAACCGCTCTTCCAGGTTGCCTCGACCTCTTCGACGGTGAGGCCGAAGATGAAGATGTTCTCGTCGCCAACTTCCTCTTTAATTTCCACGTTGGCGCCGTCGAGCGTTCCAATCGTGAGCGAACCGTTGAGCGCGAGCTTCATGTTCCCCGTGCCGGACGCTTCTTTGCCCGCCGTCGAGATCTGCTCGGAGACATCCGATGCCGGAATGATAATCTCCGCCGAGCTGACGCCGTAGTTGGGAATAAAAGCGACCTTCAGCTTGCCACCGATCCGCTCATCGTTGTTGATCACTTCCCCGATTGCATTGAGCGCGTGAATGATCTCTTTCGCGAGGGTGTAACCCGGAGCCGCTTTCGCTCCGAAGACAAAGACGCGCGGGACGACATCGAGATCCGGATTCTGAAGGAGGCGACGATACTGCGTCAAAATATTCAGCAGGTTAAGGTGCTGACGCTTGTATTCGTGAAGGCGCTTGATCTGCACATCAAAGATCGCATGGGGATCGACGTCGATACCGCAACGTTCTCTGATCAAGGCGGCAAGTGCCTCCTTGTTACGATGCTTAATCGCCATGAATTCCTCCTGAAAGGCCGGGTCATCGGCGAACTGCTCGAGTCCGCGGAGTTTATCAAGATGCGCAGGCCAGTCGTTTCCAATGGAGCGATCAATCAGCGCCGAAAGCTCAGGGTTGCACGCCTTGAGCCAGCGCCGCGGGGTGATGCCATTGGTCTTGTTCTGGAATCGCTCCGGGAAGAGCTGAAAGAAGCTGTTAAAGAGATGCTTCTTGAGGAGGTCGGTGTGAAGCGCCGCGACGCCATTGGTCGTGTGACTTCCAACCACCGCGAGGTAGGCCATCCGAATCTGCTTCGGAGCACCCTCTTCGATGAGTGACATTTCCGCTTTCTTCTGACTGTCGCCGGGCCATTTGACCTCCACGAAATCCGTCAGGAAGCGCTTATTGATCTCGAAGATAATCTGGAGATGGCGCGGCAGCACTTTTTCAAAGAGTGGCACGCTCCACTTCTCCAACGCCTCGGGGAGGAGCGTGTGATTTGTGTAGGAGAAAACCTTTTGGCAGATTCCCCATGCCTGATCCCAGGGGAGCATCTCGTCATCGATGAGGATGCGCATCAGCTCAGGAACCGCGATGGCGGGGTGCGTGTCATTGAGCTGGATCGCCGCTTTATCGACGAGACTGTCCCAGGTGTCGTTGGAGCGACGATGACGTTTCACAATGTCCTGCAGGGAGCAGGCGACAAAGAAATACTGCTGCACGAGGCGGAGTTCCTTGCCTGCTTCGGTCGAGTCATTCGGGTAGAGGACTTTTGAAATCGACTCACTCTCCGCCTTTTCGCGGACCGCTTCGACATAGCCGCCACGGTTGAAAACATCGAGATCGAAGTCGCGGGACGCCTTGCTCTCCCAGAGGCGGAGGTAGTTGATCGTCGACCCGGTGTAACCGACCACAGGCACATCCCAGGGCACTCCGAGGATCGAGCGGGTGTCGGTCCAGACGGGACGACCCTGACCGAGTTCATCGAACTGATTCTCGACATGGCCGTAGAGAGGAACTTCCACCGCATACTCAGGGCGGCAAATTTCCCAGGGATTGCCGAAGCGACGCCACTCGTCCGGTGACTCCATCTGCTTGCCATCGACAAACTTTTGGCGGAAAAGACCGAACTCGTAGTTGATGCCGTAGCCAACCGCCGGAAGATCGAGCGTGGCGAGCGAATCCATGAAACAGGCGGCGAGACGACCAAGGCCACCGTTGCCGAGGCCGAGGTCGGGAGCCTCTTCGAAGAGATGATCTAAATCAAGTCCCAGCTCCGAGATCGCCTCACGGCAGGATTCAAGGATGCCGAGACTCACCAGATTATTCTCGAGGAGACGGCCCATGAGATACTCCAGCGAAAGGTAGTAAACGCGGCGAACGTTTTTCTTCTGGTGCTCGGTGTGAACCTCGCAGGCCCGCTCCAGCATGCGGCCACGGACAGCGAGACAAATCGCCCGCCACCAGTCGTTGTTAGTCGCCGTTTCAATACTGTGAGCCTGATTCCGGATCAGGTTGGAGATGATCTCCTGCTTGAGAATCGCGGTCTCCGAAAGATTTCCGGAGCTTGCGATGCTGTTTGGTTCGCTCATTTGCGTTTCCATAGTGTGTTTAAATGGGATGTTTTCCGAAGGCACCGCTAAGCACCTCGCGAACAAAAGCAGTCAATCCGGCTTCGGTTGATTCGCGAGGTCCGGCGACGTTCAGGGTTTCAATGAAATGCTCTTCGATGAAGGCCTTCAAAAGGGTTTCAGGATTGGTTGAACTTTCTTCGGCAATCACTAAGCAGGGACGACGCCATTTGGAGGCAAATTTTTTCGTCAACTTTGTGCCCCCTGTTATTTCGGGGCTCTTTGAAAACAAGACAGTTCCGTCACTGTCCCGCACGTTCCATTCCGTTCGCTGGGAATATCCTTCGCCCGGAGTCTCGTCCAGAGGAAAACGCCCGTCAATGGGTCCATCCTCGGCGATTCTTCCGGCGGGGCACCAACCCCCACACTCGATTCCTGCATCCAGCGCCCATTCAAGCGCTGCTCGATCCACTCCTGTCTGGCCACCCGATACGATCTTTTTCAGCATAAAAGGGATGACGAAAAAGGGTTAAGTCGGCGACCTAACCCTGTTCACTCTGCCGGAAAGACTTATTTAATTTCGAGTAACTCGACCTCGAAGACGAGGGTGCTGTACGGCTTAATATCTGCTCCGGCGCCGCGGGCTCCGTAAGCAAGGTGGTAGGGAATCGTGAATCGATACTTCGATCCGAGCGGCATGAGCTGGACGCCTTCGGTCCAACCGGGAATGACACGGTTAAGAGGAAACGAAGTGGGTTCGCCGCGATCCACGCTGCTATCGAAGACGGTGCCGTCGATCAAGGTGCCGTGATAGTGAACGCTCACTTCGTCGGTCGCCTTGGGCTTTGCGCCGTCGCCCTTTTCAAGAACCTCATACTGAAGGCCGCTCGCGGTGACTTCGACGCCTTCTTTTTTCTCATTCTCTTCGAGGAATTTCTTACCGGCTCCCATGTTTTCCTTCTCGTCACCCTCTGCAGACCTTTCGTCGACCAGCTTCTGGCTTTCGTCGAAAGCAGCGGCGACTTCGTCTTCGGAAAGAATCGCCTCACCTCCTGCATTCACCGTGTTGAACGCGGCGATGAATTGATCGATATCGATTTCGACACCGCGCTCACTGAGCTGGCGGGCGATCATGAGACCGTAAGCGTAGCTGACGCGCTCAGTGAGGGATTCCGGGGTTTTTGTTTCTTCAGCGTTCATTGTCAGGCAGGAAAAAAACACGCCCGCAAAGGCAATAGAACAAGTGAGTGCGCGCATCTGTATCGTTAATTTGGGTTTCATTTGATTGGAATTCTTCGTCCGAATTCCGGAGAGGAAACGAAGGTAAGGCCGAAAGTAAATGGGTCAAGCAGCGGCTGTGGCGAGGCCCCAAGCGTAAATCGCCCCCTAAGAAAGGCCTTTAAGAGCCGTTCAGGGAAAGTGACGGAAGTCTGCATACCGCGTGATTTACTTCGTCCAAGGTAAGTAATTTTAAATTTCTGAACACTAATTGAAGTAAATTTTAAAATTTTTTGAAAGAATTTGAAGATTATTTAAAAAGATTTACCTTTTAGGGTTCCGCCTGATTATGTCGACCGTCCGTTTCTCCCGATTCTTTCTCGTCCTCTCCTGCCTATTCCTGGCAGGTGTCGGTCAAGCATTTGCCTTTAAGACCGTCATTATCGATCCCGGTCACGGAGGTCGTGACCTTGGCGCCGCTGACTCCTACGTCTACGAGAAGCACATCAACCTTGATGTCTCCCGCCGTCTCGAACGTGCCCTTCAGGAGGCCGGATTCAAGACCGTGATGACACGGACACGTGATGAGTTCATTGCCCTTTCCGAGCGGTCCTCCCACGCCAATCGTTATCGAAACGCCATTTTCGTGAGTGTCCATTTCAACTCAGCCTACCGAACCGCCGCTCTCGGCATTGAAACTTTTTACCGAAGCTCTGAGTCAGAGAAACTCGCCAGGCTCGTGCAAACAGAGCTCATCAAAAATGTCGGGGCGACAGATCGCGGCGTGAAAACGGGGAATTTCTCGGTCCTGCGTCACACGAAGCACCCTTCTATTCTCGTTGAAGGCGGGTTCATCAGTAACAAAGATGAACGCTCCGCGATGCTCGACCCGCAGTATCGTCAGGTCGTCGCCGACAGCATTGCGCGGGGCATTATCCAGTTCAATCGCCGGACTTTCTAGTTTACCGTGTGACCTATGCTGGTCACCTGCGAACAAATGTCAGCCGCTGAAGCGCGGCTTTTTGCGACGGGCGTGCCCGCCGAAAGTCTCATGAACGAGGCCGGTGAAAAGTGTGCTGAGGCGATCCGGCAGTTTTTCCCAAAACCAGCCAGAGCCGAGATCTTCTGCGGCAAAGGAAACAACGGGGGCGATTCCCTCGTCGTCGCCCGATCACTAAAACGCCACGGCTGGGCGGTGAAGGTGCATTACTCGCACGGTCGGGACGGGCTCTCTGATTTGGCGCTGAAGAAACGCGATGAATGGGAGGCCGAACCTGCCGCCACGGCGACTTCGCTCGAGAACTCACTTGTCCTCGTCGACGGTCTTCTCGGCATCGGGGCAAGCGGTGCCCTGCGGGGACCTATTCTTGCAGCGGCCGGGGAATTAAATGCACTGCAAAGGCAACACTTCGGCACCTGTTTCGCGATTGATATCCCAAGCGGCCTTAATGCCGACACGGGAGAGGTCGGCGAAAGCGCTGTCTCCGCCGATTATACCCTGTCGATCTCCTGCCCGAAAGCGGGCTTCGCCGCCGACGGCGCGATTACGAGCCTCGGACGGCTCATCGAGATACCTCTGCCGATCCCGTTGCCGGAAGGAGATGACTCCATCCGCTTCCTTTTTCCCTCAAATCTCAGCTCAAGATTGCCGCGCCGGGCTTTTGATCAGCACAAAGGGGAATCCGGGAGAGTGCTCATCATTGCCGGTTCGCGCGGACTCAGTGGAGCGGCGGTCCTCACTTCGCTCGGGGCGTCGCGATCAGGCGCGGGACTGACAACCGTCTGCGTGCCCGAAGACATTTATCCCATCGTCGCCGCGCAATGCCCGGCTGAGGTCATGGTCCAGCCCGTCGCCTCGATCCGCGAGGCGCTTGATTTTCAGCACGATGTCGTCGCGTTGGGGCCGGGACTGGGTCGGGACCGCGACCGCTCTGTGATCGAAGCGGTGCTTCATCATGATAAACCCATGGTGGTCGATGCCGATGCTTTGAATGCTCTTGCTGCCGCCGGCATCAACCCGAAACACCTCTCTCCCAACCGGCTCCTCACTCCGCATCCGGGTGAACTCGCGCGGCTCACGAGGAGGACGGGAAACCGAAATGAGCTCACGCGAAGTCTCGCCGATGATTGGGGCCTTACCCTGCTTCACAAAGGGAGCCGGACCGCAATTGCAACGCCCGGCGAGCCTCTTGAGCTGAACACGACCGGCCACCCCGGGATGGCGAGCGGTGGCATGGGTGACGTCCTCACCGGGATCTGCGCGAGCATGATCGGTCAGGGCGTTTCTCTTCACGATGCCGCCTGCCTCGGCAGCTGGCTCCTCGGAAGGGCCGCCGAAATCGCGCGCGACGTTGATGAAATCGCTCCGGAATCCGTCAGCGCAGTCATGGTCGCGGAGTCGCTCGGTAAAGCGCTCAGGAGCCTTCGTCTTGAGAACTGCTGACCGCGACCGGGGCTAACCAGCGGAAAGGTTTTTGCGGGAAATTTCTCAGCACGCCAAAGAGGACCACGAGAACGATGAGGATTACGGAGTAGCGATATTTCCACTCAAAAGGAAGCGGCTTTAACCTCCCCGGAAAGACCGAGGCGATCCAGAGCCGGGCCGCGCCCCATATCAAAAAGGGTAGTGCGAGAGTGAAAGCGGCATTTTGCTGCCACGCCGTCGCGAGATCCCCTTTCAACAACGCCTGGGTCGCTCTGGTGTTGCCGCAACTGGGACAGTAAAGCCCCGTGAGTTGATTCAGGGTGCACTTCGGGAGCCAGGAGACTCCATCGGCGAGATTTTCGCGACGAAGATTAAATGCCGCCACCAAGCCGATCAGAATGATAGCGACAGAAATTGAAATTCTGGTCGCCGTCGACATCCGTGCCCTCAGGTCTGCTCTACCATTGCCCCGGCAATTCCGACGATGAAGGCGATTATGTTCACTACAATCCCGACCCCGAAAGCAATCCAACACCACATTTTCGCTTTTGCGGAAGCTTCTTTTGCCGCCGCGACATCACCATTTTTTAAAGCCGGCTCAACCTTCGTCGCAAAAATAAGCGCCGGAATGGCCGCGGGAAGACAGCAAAGAACAAGGCAAACAATTGACTGCCAGAGGTAAGTCGGAACTTTTTCAGTGCTGGCGGCGGCTGTGGCTGTCGTTGCCACCGCAGGCGTGAGGATGGCAGGCTCCTGCTGTATCGGCGGAGGTGTCTCCGCCCCACCTGGATCGGTCGAGACTGACGGAGCATTCAGTTCCGGAACCGAACCAAACGCGACCCAGTCGGCCATGCTCTCATTCCAGACGAGGTCTGAAGCTTTCACTTCTCCACGTTCAAAAAGACTGATCAGTTCCTCCTGCGAAACCGGGCCTTTTTGTTCTCCGTTCGATGCGTAATACCATTCCATAATCGTTTACAGATTACATCAATTTCCAGAGTCTCCGAGGATTAATTCCTTTAGAATGCTCTCCTGGCACGCATGCATCCGGGTCCGCTCCGGCTCGCTCAGGTCAGTGTGGCCGTTGAGGTGGAGGAGACCGTGGATGAGATAGAGCAAGGTCTCGTTCGCTTCGGTATTTCCATGCGTCGGCCCCTCCCTCTTCGCGGTGTCGGTGCTGATGAGAATCTCTCCGTGGTGAAAGGTAATCACATCCGTCGCGGTGGGATCGTCCATGAATTCTTCATGCACCTGTGCGATTGCTTCGTCGCTGATGAGTGAGACCTCAACGTTCGTCAGCCCCGGCAAAACAGGTTCTTCGGTTCCCGGATTAGCAAGGCATTGCGGCATCGCGAGACTCGCCATTTTTTCCAACCACTGAAGATCGAGACCTCCTCCGTCGGTATGGTCGAATATCTCAACGGTTGGCAGCGGCTCCTGTTCCGACATTGGAATTTCAAGCCTACTCTGATGCCACTTTCCCTGCACTTTCCTCTCCCGTCTTCGTGAGCGGCTCAGTAACCACCGACTTCTTCTTTTTTGCCTTCGGCTTCTCAGCACCCTCCTCCAGCTTCGGATACTCAATGCGGGTATGCATCATGCTGCGAAGCGTTTTCGAGAAACTGTTTTTTATCGTCGCCAAATCCGACAGGGTCAGGGCGGCATCGTCGAGCTGGCCATCGTTGAGCCGGTCCCGGAAAATCTCATCGATCATTTCATCGATCTTTTTCACGGTCGGCTTCTGCATACTGCGCGAGGCGCTCTCGACGGAATCAGCAAGACTGATGATGGCACTCTCGCGGGTGCGCGGTTTCGGACCGGCGTAGCGAAAGGACTCGGCTTTCACTTCGGGAATATCCTCCTCGTGCGCTTTCCCCTCTTCGAACTGCTGCTGAATTTCGTCGCGAAGCTTGAGGGCGCGGTGATAAAAAAATCGAATCAGCGATGTCCCGTGGTGCTCGCGAATCACATTTACGATCTCGGCATTCAGCTTGTGTTTGATCGCCATGTCGACGCCATCTTTGACATGAGCCATGACGATCAGCGCGCTCATGTTCGGCGTCAGATCATCGTGAGGGTTGTGCCCGTCCCCGATATTTTCCACGAAATAGGCGGGCTTTTTCATTTTCCCGATGTCGTGAAAATACGAGCAGACCCGACACATCACGGACTTGGCCCCGATCGCCTCCGCCGCCGTTTCTGCGAGGGTCGCGACGACGAGACTGTGGTGATAAGTCCCCGGGGCTTCGATCGTCATCTTTTTGAGAAGCGGGTGATTGAGATCTGCGAGTTCGATCCAGGAAACATCGGTCGTGATTCGGAAAGCGGCCTCGATGAGAGGAAGCAATCCACTCACGACAATCGCCGTCAAAGTCGAGACCAATATTGCCGAGAGCGCCTGTTTCCCCACCATCGCCCATTGCGCGGTCCCGGCATCAAGCCCCGGCCATTGAATCTGACCGAGGGTGAACGCGAGACAAACACAGGCGATCCCCGAGTAGACGCCGGCAGTGACAAGGCGGGAACGTTTTCGAACCTGATTCGAGAGGTAGATCGCGACAAAGCCGCAGATCATCGAAAAAATAATGAAAAGGAACGCTTCATCATTGGCGACTGTCATTCCCCCGAAGAGACTGGCGTAGACCACGGCGAAAGTTCCGTGGCGTCGACCGACGAGGAGCGACATCACAATCGGCGCGAAAATGTAGGGCTCGACGAGAAACCGGAAGCCGCCGCCGGGGGCAAAGGTGGTCGCGACATACTCACTGAGCTTCACGAGCATGAGCTGGGTCAGAATGATCGTCAGCATCAGCGTGACGGTCGAGTTCTGCCGAAAGGTCTGC
>CAZOUP010000066.1:0-30753 GCA_964583035.1 uncultured Akkermansia sp. | reverse complement strand
TCACGATCGCGGAAATGATCAACCCGATCATCGCCGAGAAGATTCGCAGTATCATTGAAGGAGGAGTTTCAAATTACCAGTCAATCGAGTCACGAAAGCTTCTCTGGGAGGAGGCGATCCGGCAGGGGAAGATGCACTGGCTCGTGGGGACCGGTGCCGGTGAGAAAGTTCACGGAATCTCTCATTCGCACAATCTCGTCCTCGATTACTTCAAGGGAATCGGAATTTTCGGAGCGATCGGAATCGCCCTGCTCTGTCTCACAATCATCGGGCGAACCGGATGGAAGGCGTTCACAGTGGTGAGAGGGCGCGGCAATGAAACCGACATCCGCGTCCTCGCCTGCTTCATCGGTTCGACGGTCTATGTTATTTGTAATCAGCTGAGCGACTGCTTTGGACCAACGACGGTTGGCTTCCTTTGGGTCAGCTATCTCACCGGAGTCTTCATGGAGCGGGGGAGGTCCGTTCGGCTCTGATGAGCACGGTTTTCGACACGTGGATGCAGTCGATCAAAGAGAGTCACGAGGAAGCAGGCGGACCCTGACATTTCCAGAATCTCTTCCCCAATCATCATGATCAGATAATTCGCGACCTGGACATTACCTCCCCAATTCCACTGTACCGCTTCGAGAAGCTGGGACGAACCCCACGCGAATGCACCAAGGAACCAGAGCAGCAGGGGGATGCCTCGTAGAGTCAAAGCGAGTCGGAGCCAGCCGAATCCTGCGGCGGCGATGAGAGGCAGATAAAGGAGTTGCCAGTCGATCCCCGTGAGGCGCTCAGCGGTCTCGTGAATTTTGAGGCATTCGTCTGCTCCCATGAATAGAAAGATGAAGGCGAGGAAAAGAATCGGAGCGGGGAGTGGCCCATGGAGGCGATGGATCCGGTGAAGGAACCAACCACTGGCGACGAGGAGGCAAGCAGAGAACAGGGTGGTGAGATTCAGCTCGCGGTCAAGATGGAAGAGCTTGAGGAAACCTCCGGCCTCACGGTGGGAAGCGTAAACGCCGAGCGACGCGAAGATGATAATCGCGATGACCAGAGTGCCGACGAATTGTATTTTCGTTAGTTTTCTCATGTGCTTATTCATTAGGACGGTAAACCGATGGAAGATGGCAACGTCGCGCCGGTCCAGAGTTGGAGAGGAAAGCGCACTGCATTTTCGCCTTTGTTGTGAACCCAGAGACGCGGCACCGCAAGATCGTTTGTCTGATGGGTGACCGCATTGAGATCCGCCGCGAAACCGTAGCGGACCCCGGCCTCTTTGGCGGCCGTGACCGTTTCCATATCAAAGTCTCGATTCTCTAAGCCAAAGGGATAGCTGAGTGTGTCGACTTTTCTGCCAATGATCGAAGACACCGTGTCGATGGATTCGGTCATCTCCCGGAGTTGGGAACGATAGTCGAGCGAGGAGAGTCGCGAATGGGTCACCGTGTGCGCCCCGATCGTGAGAAGGGGGTGCTTCGCCGCTTCGCTGAGTTCACGTGCGCTCGCGCAACGTGGCGGGGGCAATCGTTCCGCTCCGTCGAGTTGTGAGGCGAGGGTCGAAAGGATTAGTTCCCGCCGGGCGCTCCCTGCGCTGCGTAGAATCGGGTAGAGGAGATCGTAGAGCCCCTTCATCGAAAGGTTTTCGACAGGAAAGGGAGAGGATTGGGTCGGCTCTAGAAGCAGGGTCCCGGGTAGGGTGGATGATCCGTAAACGAGGGCGGCAAGGCGGTCCCACCAAAAGGCTTCTCCGAGATTTCCGGTCGTGACGAAGAGCGTCGCCGGAATCTCGTATGCTTCAAGAAGGGGAAGGGCTTCCGTGAGGACATCGAGGTAGCCATCGTCGAAGGTGAGGCAAACGGAACCTCGCTCGAGTTCTCCCTTGTTCTTCCGCTCCATGAATTCATGGAGAGAGAGGGCCCGACCACTTTCAGCAATGAGGGCTAGTTGCCTCTCAAAATTGGCGGGACTCACACACAAGTTGAAGGGATCGAGTTCCGGCTCCGCGACGCGGTGATAGAGCAGCACCCCGCCGCGGGCTTCGCGTCGATTCCCAAGCCAGTTCAGGCCGGTGTGGATGGTTCTCTTGAGTTGCATCAGAGCTGCTTCGGGATGGGCGTGTTGAGAGTGTGGTGCTGCAGCGCAGGTTTCGTGAAGCCGAGAATGCGCTTGAGTCGGTCGCGGAATGTATGGGGTAGAATGAGAAAGCTCGTCCGTTTCGCGAGGAAGGCATACCAGAGAGGGTCGAGCAGTCTCGGGTGACGGAGCTTAAACCTGAGGCCTGAGATGAGTTGCTTTTGATGATGGAGGCGACTGATTCCTCCCTCTCTCACAAAACAATCCACGAGCGGATCGACAAGGTTGGCCGCCCCGTGATTTTCGACGATACGGGAAAAAAGAACGTAGTCCTCGATGTGCGGATAATTCGCGTCGTAGAGCCCGGTTTCATCGAGAACCTTTGTCCGGAACATCACCGCCGGATGAATGAACGAATTCCTGAAAACAATCCAGCGACGGGTTTCCTCAGGCGAAAGCGGAAGGTTTGTCGTGAAGAGTGCTTCACCATTTGTCTCGCTTCGGAAAACGACATTGGACCCGACCATGGCGAGTTCCGGATGCTCGTCGAGATGGTGGTATTGAATTGAAAAACGGTTTGGGCGGTTCAGGTCCGCAGCATCGAGACGGGCAACGCAGCGAAATCCGCGTGACCGGATCTGTTCAAGGCCGAGATTAAGCGCTTTGACGATGCCTCCGTTGGGAGTTTGCCGAATGACTTCGATTGCGAAAGGATAGCTTCCGGGTGGAATGACGACGGTCTCGCGGCTCCCGTCATCGATGACGAAGACGGTGAAGGAATAGTCATCTTCGCAGATCGAATTCAGCGTCCGACGCAGGGCCGGAGTGTCATTGTAGGAGGGGATGAGGACGGCGAGATCTTTCATGACTTCGAGTTCAGTGAGGGGTCGGGATGCCGGCAGTTGTTTTTGCCGCCTTAAGTGTTCGCGCAGAAGTCTGTGGGATCGCCGGAATGGAGGCATGCTCGGGCGGTGAAGATTTAGCGGAGGCGACCTTCGATCTTTTGCTGGAGACGGATCCTTCGATGAGATTCCGATAGAGTGTTTCGTAGTTTGAAAACATGGTTTCAAAAGTGAAATACTCCAGATAGCGATCTCGTCCCGCCGCTCCCATCTTTTCTCCGATCTCGCGATCTTCGATGAGATTTCGCAGTGCCCCGGCGAGACCATCAATGTCTCCGCCTGGAACAAGACGCCCCGTCACGCCTTCGAGAACTGACTCGCGGCTTCCCCCCACATCCGTCACGATAACAGGGAGTGATGCCGCCATCGCTTCGAGAATGCTGCGGGGAAACCCTTCCCAGTTCGTGATCAGGGCAAAGATGTTGTGTTCTGTCAGGGTGTCGTCGACTGCTTCCGAGTAGCCGGAAAACTCAATCCGATCCTTAAGTCCGAGCTGTTCGGTGAGTTCGACGCAGTCGTTTCGAAGAGGGCCGTCCCCAACAAAAGTTAGTTTCCAATCGAGGTCGGTGATTTGGCTGAGCGCGGTAATGAGAAGTGGCTGATCCTTCTGCTCTTCAAAGCGACCGACCATGACGAGGTGCGCGTCATCCCGGGAGTGGTCGATTTTTCTCTTCGTCGGGAAGCGATCTTTGACTCCATTGTGAATCGTGCAGGTGGTCTCCGGCTTTCCCACTCCTTTGGAAAGTCCGAACTGTCTCTCATCTTCGCTGACGGTGACGATTTGAGTGGTCTTCCACGCGAGGACTTTTTCGATCAGTCGAAAGAGGCTGGCTTTAGAAAAGCCATCAACGAAGGACCAGCAGTGTGGAGTGTAGACGAGCGGGCAGTTGATGCCGAGGGCCGCGATACGACCGATGGCGCCCGCCTTCGAAGAATGGAGTGAAATCAGGTCAGGCTTGAATTTCCGTATTTCCCGCCTCATTTCAAAGGCGGCCCGCAGGTCATTGCGAGGGTCGATCTCGCGACCGAGAGAAGGGAGGCAAACGAAGTCGATCCCGGCGTTCGCATAGCGGCGGGGTACTTCCATATCCGGAGTGCCTCCAACGAGGATTCGAACGGAGTGGCCGTCCTCGGAAAGCCGCTTTGCCATGTCCATGACGTGAAGCGAAGAACCGCCGAAGGCGTCGCCGCGAGCGACGGCATAGAGAATTCGATAAGGCGTAGACGGGCTATTCATCATGACTGTTCAGGCTTAATGTTTGAGAGCGAAGCGGGGAAAGAGGCTGCGACGACGCGAGCTCGATGAGAGTGATTGCTCAGGGTGATGTGAGGGTCTGGAGTTTTGCGGGTCGGTGGAAGGGTCAACAAAAATGAAGCCGATCCGGGTCTCGTTCTCCTGATTGAGACGACGAACGCGACGGGTCACTTCCGACTTGGTGCTCGTTCCTTTGGCGACCGCCATGACTTCGCGATCTGCAAATGAGGAAATCCATTCGATGAGAGGGGGGTTCTGCAAGGTGCCGGACTCGATGAGGATTTTCTCGAACGATTCCCGGAGTTTTGGTAGGACTGAGGAGAAACGCGCTGAGTCGAAAATGTCTTCCGGTGAGAGGGAGAGGAGACTCAGATTCTTCGTGCCGGACTCGGTGATGCGAGCAGTCCCGGATTCCGCTTTGACGCGAACGAGGAGGGTTCTGCGATTCCCATTCGCAAGCGAGAGCGCCAGTTTTTGCGCGACGGACTCGCATTCAGCGGGTAATCCCGGCGCTGAAATTTGCATGATCTGGGCGTGGCCACCAAGGAGGTAGGGCATCATCGCGTTGGCTTCGGAGGTATCGCCACTCCGATTCGTCCAGTCGGCGATAACGGGCAATTGAAAGCGGCTTTCAAGCTGCCGGGCGTCGCTGAAAGGAATTCCCGCGAGTATCTTCCAAATCAGAAACCCTCCGACGAGAAAGAGACCGGCAAAGCCACCCGCGATGGTGAAGATCACCATGGGAGGGCCTGAGGCTTTGAATGGCGTGAGCGGTTCGGAAACGACAGTGGCGATGCTGCCCGGCATTTCGGTAGAAATGATGTTTTCACTGAGCCGTTGCTGAAGTGTTTTGTAATGGAGCCAGCGATTATCGACTTCTTCCATGGCGATCCTGAATCCGGAGCCTCTTGATTTCTGTTTGATCAGTTCATTCTGAAGCTGGGCGACTTCAAGGTTCAGGAGTGCTTCGCGTTTTTTGGCCGCCTCGTAACGGGCATTCACGGTTTCAGTAATGTCCTTGGCGAAGGTTTCGATCTGCTCTTCGTAACGGGCCGCTTCGGCCTCGGCCGCGAGGTAAGTCGGATGTGAGGGCGTATATTGCTGTCGCGCTGCGGCAAGTCGTGACTGCGCGTTGGAAAGCGAAGTCATGAGACCCGAAAAGTGAGCATCGCTCCGATAGCCGGCGATTTCGATGATGTCTGCGGCCGGAGTCTCGACACCGAGGCTTTCCAGTGATTCATGAATGCCCTCAAGCTCGACACGGGCACGGACGGCTTCATTGAGGTCAGCGCCGAATTGAGTGAGCCGCGCCGCGAAGAGGTCGTGGTCCTCGTCGAGCGGTATCCCTTCGGTGCTCTCGCGGAATACTTTAAGGTCCTCTTCTGCCTCAAGCGCGGCGGATTTTGCTTCAGCGACCTGAGATTCAATGAGCTCACGGACCTTGCTCACTTCACCGCGGCGTTGGTCCGCGAGAAACGATTGGAACTCATCAACAAAGGTTGTCGCAATCAGCCTTGCCCGTTCGGGATCAGGGTCGGTGGCGCTTATTTTGATGATTCGGGTTTCCGGCTGCAGGCTCGCACTGATCCGGTTCTCCTGAATGAAATTGAGAAGCTTCCCGTCCGGCAGAGCAGGATCGGAAGCCATTTCCCGAGGGAGAAATCCTTCCGCGTTTCTGAGATCGAGTTTCTCAACGACGCGGAGCACGACCGAGTCGGCGACCACGGCCACTTCGAGGGAGCGCAGGGATTCCTGCACTGAGTCTCCACTGCTCCCGACTTTTTCGAACTGGAGCAACTGGTCGAGGCTCGAATCGACGAGGAGCATTGCAGAACTCTCAAACATTGGCTCCCGGGTCGTTTTCCAAACCGTGGCGAGCGACGCACACAAAAGTGGAATGAGGACAATCACCTTCCAACTTCGAGTCAGGAGGTAGCGGATGTCGTGCTGGTCGATGAGGGGATCAACCATGAACTCCGATCCACCCGCTGCATTCTGACGATGCGCAGGAGGTTCCCCGGTCGAGGGTGCGTAGTGGGTGAGCGACATAAGATTAAGGGATGGGTGGGCTCTAAAATTTCACTTCTGAGCCATTATTTTGATAATTTTTGCACGGATGACAAAATTTAGCAATTATTTTCTATCATAATTACAGTTATTATTCTAACATGTGTTCTCTACTGCTTATTTTATCAAATATGAAACCCCAACCTTGGAATTCTCCGGATTTATGAAAACCCAACGTGTTCTCGTCACCGGTGCTGCTGGATTTATCGGAAGTCACACCGTCGATGCTCTTCTTGAGAGTGGCCATGAGGTGGTCGCAGTCGACAGCTTCCGAACCGGACGGGCCACCAATATCAGGCAGTGTGCGAAGCAGACTGGATTTGTCTTTGAGTTTGCGGATGTCTCTCAGGAAGGTGCTTTGAAGTTGATGTGCCTGAAGTACCGCCCCGATACGATCATCCACCTCGCGGGTCTCGTCAGTGTCGTCCAGGCACAAGAGGAACCGGACCTAAATTTCCTTCTCAACATTCAGACCACTCACACTGTTGCCGAGACGGCGAGAGCTTGCGGGGTTCGCCGTGTTGTCTTTGCTTCTTCGGCGGCCGTCTACGGAGACATCGCCGATTTGCCGGTCAGGGAGCAGGGAGAAACCCGCCCGATCAGCTTGTATGGAACTGCCAAACGTGTTTCCGAGCAGATTCTGGACGGGCACGCCAAATCATTCGGCCTTGAGGTCGCTTCGCTCAGATTTTTCAACGTCTATGGGCCGCGACAGGATCCCCGGTCCCCCTACTCCGGAG
The DNA here is from genome assembly GCA_964583035.1 of uncultured Akkermansia sp. GTDB lineage: Bacteria > Verrucomicrobiota > Verrucomicrobiia > Verrucomicrobiales > DEV007 > Arctic95D-9. The sequence goes on along the minus strand of CAZOUP010000066.1, from coordinate 23,728 downwards.
TGATGTCGATTTTCGCGGATCGATTTGCAGCGGGAGAGAAAATCCACGTTTTTGGAGACGGCTCCCAAACACGCGATTTCGTTTCCGTCTTCGATGTTGCGAGAGCCCTCGTTCTCGGGGCGACCCGCGAAGGATTGACTTCAGAAATCTGCAACATCTGCACCGGAAAGCCCGTGAGTCTGCTCGATATCATCGGCGAATTCCAAAAGCTCTATCCCGCCGCTCCTGCCCCCGAGTTCCTGCCCGGCCGCGAGGGGGAGATCCTGCACTCAGCGGGAAGTCACCGAAGGGCGGAAGAGGTGCTCGGATTCAGCGCCCGGATTTCTTTAGAGGAAGGACTCCAGACGCTGGTGAGAAAGAGCCGGTCGGCGGTGACGAAGTCAGCAAAGCTCATGCCTCAGTATGCTTGAGTGAGTGCGATTCTGATTGAAGAATCGAAATTCGGGGAAATCTTTCGGATCGGCGGATTCGTCGATTCCCCTGAATGAATTTTCGCGCTTTCTTCATCGTTGCCAATTTTCTCGTCGTGAGCGCCGTGCTTGTCGCCGAAGATGAAACGGCTTCCAAGCCGACACGGCCGAACATTATCCTCGTCATGTCCGACGATCAGGGCTGGGGAGATGTTGGCTACAATGGGCATCCGCTTTTGCAGACTCCTCATCTCGATGCAGCGGCGTCGGCGGGGTTGCGGTTTGACTCATTTTATGCGGCGGCCCCATCGTGCTCCCCGACGAGGGCGAGTGTCCTCACGGGGCGGCATCCAAACCGGATGGGCGTCTTTAGTTGGGGGCATTCGATTCGACCGCAGGAAATCACGCTCGCCGAAGTCTTAAAGCGCGAAGGCTATCTCACCGGCCATTTTGGAAAGTGGCACCTTGGTTCGGTGCGGGCCGACAGTCCGGTGAATCCGGGGAAAAACGGGTTTGATCGCTGGTTCAGTGCCCCGAATTTTTTCGACCTCAATCCGGTCATGAGCGACGAAGGGCGCGAGGTGAAGATCAAAGGGGAAAGCAGCGAAGTCACCGTCGATGTCGCGCTGGAGTGGATGCACGAAGTCGCGGTGGGCGAGGCTCCGATCTTCGCGGTGATCTGGTTTGGCTCCCCGCATTACCCTCATCGGGCGAGCGAAGAGGACGCGGCTCTTTATAAGGATCAGCCCAAAAAGCATCGTGAGTTCCTCGGCGAAATCACGGGGATCGACCGCGCTTTCGGCAAGCTGAGAAACGGCCTCGACGAAATGGGGATTCGTGACAACACGCTACTCTGGTTCACGAGCGATAATGGTGCGCTCAAAGCGGTCGGTGACAGCGGAGGCTACCGCGGAAGTAAACACCACGTCTACGAAGGCGGCTTGCGTGTCCCGGCATTCATCGAGTGGCCTTCCGGAATTGCAGAAGCACGGCACACGGCGGCGCGCTGCACGACCTCGGACATTTTTCCCACGATTCTGGATCTTGTCGGAGTCGAGCGGACGGATCTCCCGGTCCTCGACGGAATCAGTCTCTCCCCCTTGATCGAGGGAAAAATCGACACGCGCGAGGAACCGATCGGTTTCTGGAATGCGAGTGTTCCCGGCCATTTCACGAATCCCGCCGGGGTCTTCGGAAAAGTCCTGCCCACCATTGAAAACTGGAGTGACAAAAAGGTGAATCGCGTCACGAAGCGCGTCGAGAAGCTTCCGAAGCAACCCCTTCCCACCGACGTTTTTCACGGGCATGCCGCCTGGATTTCCGGCGACTGGAAGCTCCACCGCTTCTCGATGGGCGGGTCGAAGCAGGTGAATTGGCAACTCTATGACCTAAAGAACGACCCGCGCGAGGAACGCGGCGTGGCCGACGAGTTTCCCATCATCCTCTCTTCGATGCAGGCGGAAATGGAAGACTGGCTCGCCAGCGTCGTCCGCAGTTTGAACGGGGACGACTACTGATCTTTCGGATGAGGTCTATTTTTTTACCCTCCTTCTCTATTTTTCGAGAAGGCCGCGAATCGAATTGGGGGCGCCGGGTTTATAACTGTTGCCGCTCTCATGATAGGAATCACCATCCCAATGCCAAAAGAGAGTCGCTTCCCAAAGCATTCCTGATCGGGCCACCCCATGTCCGCCGGCACTCAGGGACTCGGAAGTGGTGAAGGCATCTTTTCCGTCTGATGCGACCGCGACCGCTTGTATTGTGAGTGCTCCATTTCTCCACTCAGAATTCTTTCCAAGCACATTTCTTTTGACGTCTCCAGTGTTGGTAGGAATCACTCCGGCCGTAAGGATGACATCTTGAGACATCGTGATCGCAAGTCCCCGTAGCTTCGACGCATTACCCGAACCGCTCAGGCTGAAAGTCGTGAGTTCGTGCGTCGCGGTGTCGTCATATTCGTTGACCGGAAGCGTGACCGTTGTTGAATCTCCTTTGTCCTGATATTCCAAAGTAAGGCTGAGTCCCGGTGAGAGGTCACCATTGATGACGATGAGCTTAAACGCCTGATTCGGATTTCGAATCGCTTCGTCCAGCTCGATTTGTTTGCTGTCTGGCAGCGAGAAAAAGTTTATCTTCTTGATTCCATATTTCCCGGTGATGTCATGGGTGTGCGCGCCTGTGCTCCCTTTGCCGATCTCGGCAATCTCGACCGAGGTATCGAGGTCAAGGTGTCCATCAAAAAGACCCTGTTCTTCCGTCGCGTAACGGGATGAAAAGAGGCTGTCGGTGTAATCTGAAGTAACCGCTTTCGCATAGGTGCTCACGCCAAAACCGCCAGGATAGTCTGAAGCACTCACACTAAATTTTCCAGTGTAGGCGACGAGGCTGGTGTTGACCCCGCGGCTTCCCGGTACTGGAACGATTTCGTAATGAATAACCGAAGTGCCGGGCATGTTCACATCCAAAAGCGTGACGCTGATTGAGCGGGTTCCGGAACTGAATTGATCCGAACTGAAATCGATATTGGGAGGTCGAAGTGCACCCATGAGTACCTTGTATTCCTGATTCACAATACGGCTTTCGTTCCACTTGCTATCATCGTATGGAATCGCCTGAGCCTTAACGAAAGCATGCGCAGGAACCTGGAAGGTTAATCCGGGGAGCAGTTCCTTCCATGCGGCGTAGTTGATGGAATAGAAGAGATGTGAACTTCCCCGAGGATTCGGATTGTTAAGTGAAACTGAGAGCGGAAACTGTGAGGTTGCAAAGTTCCCGCCGGGAACCGTGAACTCGGGGGGGACGAGATCATTTTTGTTCGTGGGGATTACGGGTGGCGTCACTACGATAGGGGTTGCAGGATTGTCGGGAACCTCCGTGAGAGGGATCACGGTAGGACCCTCGGGAACGTTAGGCATCGCTTCAGAGTAATCCCAGATCCAGTTGTCTTTGGAGGCGTAGTGGAACGAGCTCTTGCGGTTGGCATCACCTTGGCTAACAACGGGAGCTCCAACGTCGCTTAGAGAAACGGTCCGAATTCCGGGTGCACCGCTATGCGCGATGACAAACCGATGGGACGTCGCATCCCACCTTAGTCGGGGCTTTCCCGCGGCGGCTTCTTTCTCACTTTGCAGCGTTAGAAAAGCCCGCTCGTCCAGAAAACCACCGCTTAATCCGGGAGTGAGTTTCTTTGCCTCTTCGGAGAGAGATGCTTTCAGTCTTGATAGAACTTCCTCCGGGTCTTTCACGCCATCGAGATCGCCACCTGAAGCGAGATAGCTTTTGACGGCAGAATTGAGAACCGCATTGTCCTGCTGCATTTTGATTTCTCTTGCCCCGTTGATCAGGCCGAGTTGATTCACTCCGACTCCGATACCGGCGATGATGCCCACCACGGCAACTAGAATGACCAGCTCAACCTGAGATAAGCCTCGCGAATGGTGAAATTTTGCCAGCATACGATAAATATTATATTTATTATAAATATAGCAACAGGAATAATGTGACATTATTCCGACATCATTGTTAAGAAGATTAAACTACATCCCGAGAACGGATCTACTGTGATTAAAGGGCTGGTTACTCGCGGACTACGTGAAGGACTGCGAGATCTCCTTCCGCGTTCCGGCAGTAGATCGTGCCGTTAGCGTAGACAGGGGCAGTCCAGCATTTCCCGTCGAGGATTTTTTGCTGAAGGATGAGGTCATACTTTTCCGGATTGGCTTTCAGGATCGTGAGAAGCCCGTTGTCAAAAACGATGACGGTCTCTCCTACAGCCATGAGGCCGCCGCTGCCGAACCCTTCCTCCTGCCAGATGATCTCGCCGGTTTCGAGATCGGTACACATCAATTCGGTGGGACGATGAGTCGTGCCGTGGAGTGAGTAGAGATGCTGGCCGATGAGGATGCCGGGATTGAAATACCACTTCATGTCGTGCTGTTTCCAGACCATTTCAGGGGTGGCGCTGCCATCGGAAAAAGCGAGCATTTCGGTGCCGCCGCTGGAGGAAACGACGATCCGGTTTCCGGCGATGAGGGGATCGGCGGCGTTGACATCGCGGCTCGATTTCCAGGGGTAGTCCCATTTTTGAGCGCCGGTCTCGGCATCGAATCCGATGAGGCCTTTTGCCGAAAAGAGAAGGTGATAGCGATTTTCCCCGGACTGGGAAAAAGGAACGACCGTCGCGTAGCCGGCCGTCTCGGTCGAGGGCATCCAGAGCGTTTTGCCGGTGTCTTTCGCGAGGGCGAGGCCGCCGCGCCCGACGTTGAGGAGAACTCGATCCCCCTCAATGAAGGCGGAGCCGGCGAAGCTCCATTCCGGGAGCTCAAAGCCGTGGTCCGCGATGAGGTCCCGCTGCCAGATCACTGCGCCGGTTTCAAGATCGAGGCGAAAGGCGTGACCCTTTTTGCTCAAGGTGTAGACCGAGCCTTCGTGGATCGTCGGGGTGCCGCCGGGACCGCCTTCGTAATAGAGCGGATCGAGGGCGCAGTCGTAAGTGTGGCTCCAGAGAACGTCGCCGGTTCTGGCGTCGAGACACCAGACCGTGTCTTTTTCATCCGTGTTCCCCATCGTGAGGACGCGATCCCCGACCACGGAAACGGTGCAGAAACCGATCCCGACTTTTGCTTTCCAGGCGACGGGTAAAGTTTCCGGCAGCTCTGTTGGGAATGCCTCTTTGGAAATTCCATTGTGGTCCGGCCCCCGCCAGTTCGGCCAGTCCAGTGAAAACGAAGTAGCGGGCAGAAAGAGCGAAGCGATAAGGGCGGGGATTGCTTTCATTGGATGATAAAAGCATGAATTAAAATGCCTGTTTCGCAAGTGTATTCGCCAGATCACTCATTAACGGATCTGCGTCCGATCACTTCCACTCCCAGCGATCTGCTTCGACGAGGTTTGCTTCGCTCCGGATCGCATCGGACTGGAGTGCTGCTTTAGCTTCTGCATCCAGTTTCAGATAGGCGTCCCAGAAGCGGGTGCTGATCACCTGAATCGCCTCATGATGATGCTCGATCCGGTCTTGCTTCCGAAATCCACCCGCGTCGGAAAAAGCGAAGTGCTCGGCATCCTCCAAGACGAGGTGAAATTTGTCACCCACTGGAAGTCCTGCGTAGACCTGCATTCTCGACTCCGGAGTCGTCGTAGGATCGATCGGGCTGCCGTCTTTCGTGCCTGTCATGAGCAGCACCGGGTATTTGATGTGGCCGAAAGCAGCCTCCGGCGTGAGGCGCTTGTGGAGCGACGGACTCATCGGCAGAAACGCATCGATCCGGGTTTCGTGGAAACTGGCGTCGAGCGGAAATTTTTGCCCCATGACCGCCTGGGTCGTGTTCGCCCCGTAGCTGTGCCCGGTCATGCCAATATGTTCGAGGTCCAGTTTTCCCTTAAGCGGATGCCCTTCCTCGACGTTCATTTTTTCCAACTCATCGATCACGAAAGGGACATCCGCGTAGCGCGCGACGGAGGACTGAAAGTTGGCCGCTTCTTTCATTGCCGCCATCCGCTCCGAGCGCTCAGCACTCTTCCACACCGTTTCATCGCTCCCGGCGTGCTGCATGAAGACAGCGACGTACCCGGCCGCGGCCCAGTGGTTTCCGAGATATGGACTCGCCTCACGCGATCCACCGAGACCGTGCGAGAAAAGGATCACGGGGAGCGGTTTTTCTGTTTTCGGGAGATAGACCTTGAGCGGGACGGTGCGCTCCCGCGTGGCATCGACGGGGTCGAGGAGCAGAGTTGGCACCGCCGCCTCTTCGGCAAAAGAGGAGACCGCAAAACTGAAAAGCGCGGGAAAGAGGAATCGTGAAACTTTCATCATTCCCATACAACACGCGCCCCGTGAAAAAGTTTCACCGTGTTTCCAGATCCGAGATTTGAATGTCCCACTTCAGGGTCCCCGCGCGGGTGAGATCTCCATCGAGCTCGACTTTGTAAGCCATGAGCGTGCCCGCTTCGAATCCTGTCGCGAGGAGCCATTCGCCGTCGGGGGAAAGCGAGAGACCCCAGGGGATTTTATCCGCTTTGGTGAGGCCGAGATGCTTCACCTTGCCGCTTTCAAGGATGAGATAGCGGGAGATGAAATCGAAGTCGTGTTTGTGCCCGCGAATCCCGGCGAAGAGAAAGCGACCGTCTTTCGTGATCACAATATCCGAGGAACTGACGCCTTCCTCCGGCGCGTCGGCCCCGGTGATGTCACAGACCTGCTTGATCTTGAGCTGTCCGTCATCCGCTTTGTCGTAAACCGAAACACCGAGATGCTGTTCGTTGCTGAAATAGAGAATCGGTTGCGTCGGGTGGTAGGCAAGGTGGCGCGGACCGGTTCCTTCGGGTGGTCCCGCGTCGAGCTTTTCGAGGGCGGAAAGGGCGCCTGTGTCAGGATCGAAGTGGTATTGATAGAGCGCATTACTGTCTTTCACATAGGGGATGTAGACATAGCGGTTGTCGGGCGAGGGAAGGACGCAGTGCGCGGCCTTGCGTCCTTCGTTCAGGCTTGAGACGAGATCGCCGGGGAGGCCGTCGTTGTCGAGCGAGTAGACATCGATGAAACCGTCGCCGTAGTTGCACCCGAGGAGGAACTGATTGCGCCGGTCAAGGCTGAGATAGGAGTAGCCATTCGCGGTCGTGAAGGGAGCGAGCAAAATTCCATCCTGACCGTGGGTGGCGACGGTGGCGGGTGTTTTTCCGTCCTCCGCGCCGCGATTGGAAGTCAGGTAGAACTGTTTTTTGAAAGGATGCGCGGCAATCGTTGCAGCACTGAAACCGAGATCGACCTGCTCGCTCACGGAAAGGTCGAGAGTGTCTCCGGAGGGAGTGGCTTTCACAACCCAGAGTGAGTTCGTGGATCGGCTCGGGGCGTAGACATGGAAAGGTTTGCCCCTTGAGTGCAGTTGCTCCATCGCTCCCGCCATCTCGCGGCCGAGTTCGTGACAGCCTGCGGTTGCAATATGAACGTCCGGCTTTCCGTCTTTGTCAGGCTCGAATTCAAGATTGGAAAGCGGCACCACGGTGAGGTTCAGATCGTTGGAGGCGACCTCGCTGAGGACTTTGTTGACTCGCGCACGGCCTTCGCTGATTTCGCGGACGTGTCCGGCGATGATAGGTAGCTCCGAATTGCCGGCGATCTCGCGGAAACGCCCGAAGACGTTCCGCATCGTGCGGCGAAAGAGCGCCCGATCAGTCGATTCATTGGACTCACCCTGATGCCAGAAGAGCCCTTTGATTTCGAGATCCTCGCCTGTCGCCGACTGCACCTGAGCCCTTGCTTTCGTGAGGTAGGTTTCAAAGAGTCCGAAGAGGCCGTCATTAAACAACTTACCTTCGCGGGGATTTTCGCCGGGCCACCAACTGTTAATCGTTTCTCCGGTGACGGGTGCGCCACAGCGGCAGTATTGGATGAAAACGATATCCTCCCCGTCAGCTTCATCGAGGAGCGCCCGCGCGAGTCCCGCCCCTTTCGCCTTCGGGTCGAGGGAGCTTAGCGTCACCATGATCGACTCGTCCGGCTCGGAAACGCACTTCATTCCAAAGTAGTGAATCTTCGGCCCGTCGGTGTTTTCCGCATTCGGATCTTCGCTGAGCTGACTGAGGCGCCAGCCGTTCGACTGCCCCGCGACGATGTAGGTATCGATCGCCTGAGCGGGGAGCAGGATCGAGGCGAGGAGGGTAAAAATTGAGAGCCGTAGTTTCATAGCAGAGGTTTACCAGACCAAACTCTCTCGCCACGCTTTTGCAACTGCGCCGCTAAGGATTGTTTTTCGATTCCATGAAATCGAGCAGCAGTGGGAAGGCCGGCTCGGGCATGTCGCCGTGGTTGAATCCTTCGAGTTCCCGCAGGGTTGTGTCAGGGTGCCCGACTTCCTGCATCATGCGCCAGAAGTAGGCATTCTCTTCGTAGCGGGCGAGGAGTTCCAGTTCCCGATCTCCGGTGATCAATAACATCGGCGGCACGTTTTTATTGACATGATAGAGTGGCGCAAAGGCATCAATCGTCGGCTGCTTTCCGTCGATGCCCTGTTCCTTCCGCACCGTGAAATGCGTGATCGTGTGACCGCTGAAGGGAATGATCCCCGCGAGAGTTTGCGGTTTCAGATCGTGTGCGGCGAGCCATTGCGGATCGAGGCCGACCATGCTCGCGAGGTAGCCGCCGGCGGAGTGACCACTCACGAAAACCCGCCCGGGGTCACCGCCTCCGTAGCGGGCGATACTCTTCAAAGTCCACGCCACTGCCGCAGCCGCATCTTCCAGATAGACGGGAGCTTCCACCTCCGGACTGAGGCGATAGGTCGCGGCGACGACGGCGACTCCTTTGTTGCGGAGCGGAAGGGGGATCGATTTATTCCCTTTGGAAATGCCGCCGCCATGAAACCAGATCACGGTGGAAAACGGTTTGCCGCCACTCGGGTAGTAGAGGTCGAGTTCGCAGCGGCGCTCGCCGTCACGGTAGGAAATGTTTCTTAAGAGACGGTATTTCGAATTCTCCTCCACCGGCTCGTCGAGGAAGAAGGCGGGCATCGTTTCAGTGGTCTGATCCAGCGACCTGAGAAGCTCCGTCGCTTTCCCGGTCTCGAAGGCGAAGAGCGCGGCGGCGGCTTCATCGAGTTGGGGATGACCCCCGAGTTGCTTCCGCAAGCGATAGAGCTGAGCGGGGAGACGAAGATCTTTGGGACTGATGCCTTTCGGCGCTGCTTTTTCCTGAACCCGCTCCAGATAGCGATAGCCGAGATTGTGGGTCGGCTCGATCACGGTGCCTTCGCCATAGTCATTCCAGGTCGCGATTTGAATGAGCTTCGCGTCACTCGCGAGAGCGAGGTCGAGCGATTCGCGAAAGGTCGCGCCGTCACGGTCACTGATGAAGCCGTAGGAGGAATTCGTTCCCGCTTGCGCATAGATGTCGTGAAAGCCGGGGAAGGCGAGGCCGATCACCGAATCCCCGCGGGCGTAGAGTTCCTCCTGATTCCTGGTCCAGGTCGCGGTATCGACCGACTTGCCGTCGCTCACCGGAGGCCAGCCGAAGGGACCGTCGGCTTCGTGCTTTTCAGCGAGATGGGGGAGGGTGTGAAACGTCGGATCGGTCGTGAATTCGGCCCGCAGTTCTTTCCCTTGTTCCGGGGTGAAATATTGCGGTCCGAAAACGAGGAGGACTGGTCGTCCATCGATCTTCGCGTAGGACTCATCGGAGAACCAATTTTCTTCCATCCAGCGCATGACCTCTTTGCCGTGTTCGAGGGCTTCGTCCTCTTTCAAATTGCCGCCCTTGACCATGTGTTTGATCGATTGATCTTCGTAGCAGATCGCAAATTTCATCCCCGCCTTTTTCAGGATCGGGATGAGAAGCTGCGTCGACTCATGGAGCGGGGCGTAGTCGTAAAAATCACGAGTCCCATACCAGTCCACGATGACGCCTTCGATGCCCGCGAGCTTCATCTGCAGGACCTGACACTCAAGCGCATCGGGGTCGCGCGTGTCGTAAAGCCCGATGAGCGGGTAGTCGTGCGAAGCTGCTTCCCGCCGCCCGTCCCAGCGAATCGTGTCGGGATCGAAATGCCCCATCGTCCAGTGATACCCCCATTCGCCGCTGAATGATTTCGACGAATACCAGGGCATGTAGTGGGCAAAGAGGCGGGACTCGTTCTCCTCCCCGCGCAGGTCCGGCGCGAGAGTGCAGAAGAGTATGAAGAGAAGAAATCGAATCATGGTGAGTAAAAAAGTCAGGAAGAGATGGGTCGCGGTTCTTGTTGAGTCGCGCAGTGAATGCTGCCACCACCCGCGGCGATGCCATCGACGTTGAGGGTGACGATTTCGCGGTCCGGGAAAAGCTGCTTCAGCGTCGCGCTTGCTTTGGCATCGGCCTCCTTGTCGCCGAATTCCTGCGCGATGACCGCTCCATTGCAGACATAGTAACCAATGTAGCCCGCCGCAAAGTCGTCGCTTTCATATTTCGGGCGGACCCAATCCGGCGCGGTGAGGACTTCGACTGCGAGTTCGTTACCGTGCGCATCCGTCGCCTCGCGGAGCATCGCGATCTGTTGCCTGGTGATCTTGTGGTCATCGTATTTTGGATTCGGCTCGTAGCCGGCGACGACGACTCCGGGGCGGATGAAGCGGGCATAAAAATCGGTGTGTCCATCGGTGATGTCTTTTCCGCGAACACCGGGGAGCCAGATGATTTTATCAACCCCTAACAAAGGCACAATAAAATTCTCAAAAGCTGTTTTGCTCATGCCTGGGTTTCGGTTCTCGTTGAGGACACAGCTCTCCGTGATGATCGCCGTACCTTCGCCATCGACCTCAATGCAGCCGCCTTCCATGATGAGATCGGTCGTGACCCGGGAGACCTTCGCGGCCCCGGCGATGAAGGCGGCGACCTCGCGGTCGTGACGGTGAGTCTGCTTTTCGCCCCAGCCGTTGAAGTTGAAGTCGACCGCCGCTTTGCCCCCAATTTCGTTAATGAGAAACGTCGGCCCCGTGTCGCGAATCCAGAGATCGTCGAGTGTCGTTTCGAGGAGAGAGACGGCGGCGGTGACCGATTTGCGAGCGAGCGCAACCTCCTCCGGGCGGACGAGCATCGTGACCGGCTCGAAGTCAGCAATCGTGTTCGCGATGAGAGCGAGGTTCCGCTGCACCTCGGGGAGAAGACGTTTTCCCCAAATTGACCGCTGCGCTCCGAAAGCCATCCAGGTGCGAGTGTGGGGAGCGCCTTCGTCCGGCATGAAATAGTCTTCGGTGGCAAAGCTCATCTGAGGAAGGAGGCAAAGCGGAGCGCCTGCCGCTAGAAACTGGCGTCGTGATTTCATGTCGTGCCGATAGAGTCAACAGGGTTAGGTCAACGAGTCAACCCTGTTAGGTCTTACCGGGGTTCTTCGTTAAGGGCAAGGAAAGGAGCTTTTCGGGGAATGAAAATTCGATTAAAGAGGGGCCATGAAGAAATTATTCCCCGTTTTCGCCTGCCTCCTCATTTCCTCTTTCGCTCTCGCTGACGAAGAAGGTGAACTCATTTTCGAAGATGACTTCGAGCGTGTCGAATCACAGGAGGAAAAAGACCAACCTGGCAATGGCTGGGGCACGAACAGCCGGACCCGGGCGAAGGGGAACAAGCAGGTCGATCTCCGCGACGGGGCGATGTATATCTACATTCACGAAGAGGCCGACCACGGGGTCTCCGTGACGCAGCCGATGGAGTTCACCGACGGCAGTATCGGGATGCGCTTCATGCTCGAAGACGAGAAAGATGTCCTCGGGCTGAACTTCGCCGATCTCGAATACAAGCCGGTTCACGCCGGTCACCTTTTCATGACCAAAATTGGGGTGAAGGACGTTCAGATTCAAGACATGAAGACCGGGAGTATGGATCTCAAAATGCGCGAAGCGCGGCAGGCAGGCACACTTACCGGAGAGCAGGAGGAGTCGCTCAAGTCGAAGACGACCAAAATCCCAAACCAGCTCGAAACCGGAAAATGGCATGACCTTCTCGTGCGTGTGCGCGGCGATGTCATGACCGTGATCATCGACGGGGACGAAGTCGGGAGTTTTCAATCCGAAGGGATTGCTCACCCGACGAAGCGCCTTCTCCGCCTTGCCGTAAATCGTGACGCGGTCGTCGATGACGTCAAAATCTGGCGTAATAAGTAAGCGACGGCTTCGGATTTCGGCCTTTCATAAGTCGGAAAATTGTGGCAAATATATTTTTAATTGCTCACCTCAGAATCCTTCCTCATGAAAAAGTTCTTTCTCACGCTCACTTTCCTTTCACTCGGATTTGTTTCTCTTGGGTTTTCCCAGGAAGCGCCCACGACGACTCCGGTGGAGAAAAAGCCGGCCGCTCAGCCCCAGGCGAATCCTGCATCGGCTCCCGCAGCACCGGTCCAGCCTGCGGCTTCGAAGCCAGCCGGGCCGAAAAAGTATGTCATCAAGTCCGGGGACAATCCGTGGACGATTGCGCGGGATCACGGGGTGAGTCATGAGGCTTTGCTCAAAGCTAATGATATCGAGGATCCGAAGAATTTGAAAATCGGAGATGTCCTCGTGCTTCCCGAAGGCGTGGCGTCGAAGAATGCGCCGAAGCCAAAAGGGGACACGAAGCCTGCGGCAGCGCCCGGTCCTCAATCCGGGGACGGGTGGGAGCTCTACACGATTCAGAGCGGAGACAATCCCTGGACGATTGCGAAGAAGCTGAAGGTCGATCACCAGAAAATCCTGAGCCTGAACGAGGGGCTGAACTTTCGTGATCTTAAGATCGGTCAGCAGATTAAAGTGCCGAAGAAATCGTAAGGATCTGTTTCCCGGTCCAGCTTTCGCCCGGAGCGAGGACGTGTCGGGTTTCCGTCTGCGCGGATTCGATACAGACAAATTTTTCCCAGCCGTCTTCCGGCAGGTCGCCGAGCCCGTGATTCGGTCCCGGGTTCCAAACGACAATGTCGGGGAAGGTCTCCGCCTCGATGAGGATGGAAGAATTGTCCTGAACAAGGCCGACGGCTTTGTCTCCGGCGTCGAAATAAGCCCGGTCAATTTCCGTGCCGAAAGAGATAGGCTCATCGGGGCCCGCCTCTGTTTCTCCGGTGACTTCGTTGAGGAAGAGAGACTCTTCGAGCCCGAGGACTTTGGTCGACGAGACCTCATCGACCTTCAGGTAGGTGTGGAGCGCGGCGTGAAATTCGAAGGCCGCGTCGCCCGGGTTTTCGACGGTGAGGCTCATCGCGAGGCTGTCATCGCTGAGGGCAAAACTGAGGTTCAATGAGAATTCATAGGGCCACGCCTCGCGGCTGGTGAGGGAAGTCGCGAGGGCGAAGCTGTTTTCGCCGGGAACCGGATCCCATTCCGACTTGCGGGCGAAACCATGACGCCCGAAGGGACCATGATCGCTGAACTGGGGAAAGATCACCGGGACCCCGCCGCGGATCGCTTTCTCAGGAGCATAGTCGGCGAGAGGACTGAGGTAGAGTTGCTCCGCGCCGTCGGCGGTTTTCCAGGAAATCGCGTGCCCGCCATGACGCGCCACGATGAGTTTCGCTCCGCTTTCGTGGCTTATCTCGTAGCATTCGATCCCGCCCGGCCCCTCGATCTTTTCCATGCCTCATCGATAGCGCAGGCCTGTCGGAATCGCAAAGGGGGAAGCGGAGTGGCGCCCACCGACGAAGTGCTGGCCGGACTCTTCTTTCTCATCTTCATCTTCTTCTTACTCTCGACCCTGCGCGGGAGATTAAGAAGAAGATAAAGAGTAAGAAGAAGAGGTGAACACGGAGAGGGCTGACCTCACTCGCGATTCAGAAACGCGACTTCATCACCGCCTTCATACCAGACGCGGTCGAGCCAGAGCCCCTGAGCCGAGGCGGTCGGTCCGGCGTTTTGGCGATCTTTCGAGTCGAGGATTGTCTGCATGTCTTCCACCGGGCGTTGTCCCTCTCCAATCTCGCGGAGAGTCCCGGCGATGTTGCGGACCATCTGTTTCAGAAATCCGTTCCCGCGCAGCTGAATCCGGACGAGGTGAAACGCTTCCGGAGAAAAACAGCCCGGTTCCGGAATCGGGAGCCGCGTCACGGTGGCTTCGTGGATCGTTCGCAGCGTCGTGGCGACTTGCGCACCGGCGGCGCAGAAGCCCATGAAATCGAGCTCACCGACGAGTGACTGGATCGCTTTATCCATCGCCGCGACATCGAGCGTGCGGCGATTCCAGAATGTCTGTGTTCGCAGATGAGGAAGCGGGGCCGCTCCCTGTTGAAAGTAGTAGCTGTATTGCTTCTGCAGACTTCGCTGCGCGCGAAAGGAATCCGGCACGGCGCGGATTTCGAGAACGCGGATCGACGGGGGAAGGAGGGCATTGAGCCCCTCGGCGAAGTGTTCGCCGGAGCGCTCCCGCTCCAGCGAAAAATGAGCGACTTGCCCGCTCGCGTGAACCCCGGCATCGGTCCGCCCGCTCGCAACGAGAGTGATGGGTTCTCCACAAAGTTGCTCGATCGCTGCGGTGACAAGTCCCTCGATGCTGGGCCGGGTGTTTTCGTGATTCCCCGTGCCTCCTTGAATCTGCCACCCGCAATAATCCGTGCCGTTGTAGGCGAGGAGGATGGCGTACTTCGCGGACATGGGTGTCGTGGTTGGCTGATATGTGAGAACCGCAAAGCCATCCAAACATGCCCTAGTGGATTCGAACCACTGACCGCCGGATTAGAAATCCGGTGCTCTATCCAGCTGAGCTAAGGGCACTTTTTGGACGGGTGAGAGTATCGGCGAATAAAGTGAATTCGCAAGCGCGCTAGATTCGGATCATTGACCGCCGGATTAGAAAGTCGAAGGCGACCCCCGCCTGTGCTCTATCCAGCTGAGCTAAGGGCACTTTTTGGACGGGTGAGAGAATCGGCGATTCCCCCGTTTTCGCAAGCTTCCCCGAAATTGTTCAGACTTTCCTCAACTGTCGTTTCAGGCTCATGCGGAGGAGGAGGAAGGCGACGAGGATGAAGGTTCCCATCGCGATGAGGTTGAGTTTCAGGGTTTCGATCGTGAAGGGGCCGATCCAGGGGTCTTTGGAATGGGGCGGAAATCGGAAGGAGCGCTCCTGCCCGAAGAAGACGTTCGGCGGGTTGTCCTGGCGTCGGTAGTCCTGCCGCTCGACTTCGGCACGGTTGAAAAGGTCCTGCACTTTTTCGTTCAGGAAAAGATCCCCGGCGGTGTATTTTTTCTCGGCACCGGCGGCGGCGGCAAAGTAGGGCTCGGGTTCAAAGGTGCCTTCTTTGAGGGAGGCCCGGATCCGGCTGAGCTGGCGACTGACATGCGCGGGCGAGCGACCTTCGAGACCATGGATGACGGCGAGGGCTTGTTTGAACTGATAGAGCCGATCATCCTGTTCTTCGGTGAGATCCTGGTCGAGGGGGATTTCACTGAAGGCGCGAATTTCCTTTTCGATAAAGTTGGTGAGCCGACTCGCGGGGTTATGATCGGCGTGCTTGATGATGACCGATTCGTAGCTCCAGCGCAGGGGCATGAGGTGGCAGACAAAAGGAACCTTCAGCTTGCTGGCTTCCTCTTTATCCTCCTCGGAAACGAACCACTGACGGATGTTTTGAATGATGTCGAGGCTGCGATTCATTTCATCGTATTTGATGAGCGCTCCACCGAGGATGATGTTCGGGATGAGGATGAGCGGGATGACGTTGATCGCGGTTTTCGGGCTGTTCACGAGACTCGAAACGAGGAGGCCGGCGGCGATGCCGACGAAGGCGGTTGCTCCCATCCAGAGAAGATTCGGCAAAAACATGGCCCGGATCCCGAGGATCGCGTCGCCGATGACTAGGTAAATGACGCACTGGATGAGGGCGAAGAAGCCGAGCGAGATGTACTTTCCAATGATGTATCCGCCGATGCGAAAGCCGTGATGCCGCTCGCGCTGAAGAATGTTGCGGTCGCGGATGATTTCCTCGGCGGAGTTCGTCATCCCGAGAAAGAGGGCGGTGACGAGGCTGAGGAAAAGGTAGGTCGGGATGTGAAAGGCGTTCGCGAAGCTGTATTCGCCATCCTCGGAGTAGCGCATCACGACGGCGATGAGAATCGCGAGAGCGGGCGCTTCGAGGAGGGTCGTCGCGAGGTTGGCGCGGTTTCGGAGCTTACTGAGGAACGCCCGTTTGAACTGGTTCGCAAAGCGGACCCAGTCGTGTTTGAGACGGCGGGGCGGGGCTTCGGGCGTCTTCTGGAGTGAGGAAAGGGTCTGCGAGGAATCGGATTCGATCTCGCGCAGGTTCACTTCTTCGAGAAGGCGGTAGGTCTGAAAACGGTCTGTCCAGAAAGAGGAGTTGAAGCGTCGTGCGGGGATGAGGTTTCCGCGGGAGTCACGCTCGAAAAGAACGTCACCGCCGAGATCGCGGAGCGGGGTCTCAAGGACGTCAAAAATAAAATCCGGAGTCAGGCTGATGCTTTCGGTGTCGGTGTCAACGGTCGTGAAGGTGCTCGTGTGAATGCCTTCCTGCTTCCGCGCATCGTTGAAGTATTCGAGCATTTGTGCCGGGGTCCCGAAGAAGGCGAGCTTGCCGCCATTGTCGAGCAGGATTGCCTTGTCGAACATGTGAAAGAGGCGGCTGCTCGGCTGGTGAATCGAAACGAGGGTGATCTTGTTGTGGGTCAGGCCACGGATCATTTCGAGGACGTGCTCGGAGTCTTTCGAGGAGAGGCCGGAGGTGGGCTCGTCGAAGAGGTAGACGTCGGCGATCCCGATCATGTCCATGCCGGCGTTGAGGCGACGGCGCTGTCCGCCGCTGAGGGATTTGGTCTCCTGATCGCCGGCGATGCGGTGGCGGATTTCGTTGAGGCCGAGCTCGATGAGTTTTGAGTCAACACGACGGCGGCGCTCGTTGATGGGGAAATGCGGGGCGCGGATCGCGGCGGCGGTGTCGAGGTTTTCCTCGACGGTGAGGAGTGGGTCAAAGGTCTCGTCCTGGGGAATCAGGGCGATGTAGGATTTCAGTCCTTCGTTGCCTTCGTAAAGATTCACGCCATTGAGATCGATGCGGCCCTGCCGTGGCTTGATCTGCCCGCCGAGAGCTTTGAGGAGGGTGCTTTTTCCGCAGCCGCTCGGCCCCATGACGCAGACCATTTCGCCCCGTTGGATGGAAATGCTGATGCCGTCGAGGGCAGGTGTCTTGCGATCGTAGGAGTGGGAAACGTCGCGGACTTTGAGCGTATTGATGACGTTGCGCTCCTCCTCGATGATGCCTTCGGAGAAGTGACAGCGGAGGTATTGGCCGCCGCCGAGAGAAATGACGCTGCCGTCTTTGAGAGGAGCCGTTCCGCGGACGGGGTTGTCCTCCACCGCGATAGGGCGCTCGGATTCGATGATTTCGACGCTACCGGTTTTATTCTGGGTGTCGCACCGGATGCGGAGGAGGATCCGCCCGGAGGTGCCGGGGGTGAGGAGAATGTCACCCGCTGAGAGCTCGCTCGGGTCATTGGAGACGAGATAGACGCTCCGGTTTGGCGGGAGGCTGAAGCGACCACCTAGCTCGCGCGCTTTTCGCCGGAGGTCGTCGAAAGAAATCTCGGAGTGATCGAGGAAGGACACCTTGTCCCGCGAGGAAACTTCAAAGGTGCTTCCTTTTTTCAAAGGGCGGCCGCCGATGACGGCTTCGACGGTGTTGAGAACTTCGACGCGGATATCGAGGCCGAAGTAAACCCGCAAGTAGCTCTGCTTCGTTCGCGTTTTTTCGATGAATTGATTGCCACTCCCGTCGTGAGCGAGATAAATCTGAACGGAGGAGACGTTCTTCTTTGAGTTGAAGTAAAAGACGAGATCTTCGAAGCCGAGAACTTCCTCCCCGATGAGGATGCGCTGGCCTTCGTAGATCCGGCAGAAATCACCGGCGTTGATCTGGCGACCCCGCGCGAGGATCGCTCCGGGACCGAGGTTTTTGATGAGGATTAAATTGATGAAACGGAAGGCGACGACGGAATGCTCCTGGTCGGTCTCCGCGATCGAAATATCGCCTGCGTCCGAGGTCGAAAGGACGAGGGATTCAAGTTGGTGGGAGTCACCGGTTTTTTGCGCGGTGCTGAGGTTGCCTTTGCTCTCGTTCTTGACCTTGGAAAGCTCACTGGTGTTCAGCTGGTAAACGATATTGATCGCTTCGGTCGCGACCCCCAGCGTCGTCATGAACTGATAAAAGGTGATCAGGTTTTCCTTCGGCAAACCGGCCCGGCTGATGAGGACGTAGAGCTGAACGCCGAGGAGGACTTTTTCTTCCAGCGGAATGCGGTCCGCGAGATCCGTCGCGATCGCTTCGAGATCCTGGCGTCGGCGCAGGGATTTGATGAAGAGCTGCCGCAGCTCGGTGTAGACGGTTTCCGGAAAGTCGTAGCGAAGGAAGCCGAGGATGGAGTCGATCTCGGCCTCAACGACCTGGCCATCGAGTTTCGTGAATCCGGCAAACACCTCGATCAGCATGGGGAGCATGGACTCCTCGGTGCGGGGCGTTTCGCTTTTAAAGAAGGTGCGGTGAAGACGGTTCCATAGGCGGCCGCGGTTGCGGGCCATCGCAAAATCCGTGCGGGACTTCTTCCCGAGAGATCCGGCTTCGGAAAGAGGTTCGGCGACGGTTGGGGGTGATTTCGGCATGATCGTCTTCGCGGGGAAGGTATACCATCGATGCGCTTCTTGGAAACTCACGATCTTTCCCCGGTGATACTTGAATTGATAGGAAATCTTCGAAATCCTTTAAGAAAGATAAACTTTCCTCTTTTAATTATAATTTTAATAATTATAGTGTTAATAATAAATGAATTCAGATCTAACTTCCACCGTGCCGGCCTCAACTCGTGTCGTTGAACTTGTTCGGCAGCATCATGGATTGCCACCGCGGGAAGATGCTGCTGCGGGCGTTGAGAAAGAAACGGGTTGGGCTAAGTCGGCTCACGAGAGGCATTTGCATGCGCGTCGTCGTCAGGTGAATCTCAGTGAAATTCCGACGTCACAATATCCGGTCATTCTTGAACTTCATGGCGGCAGCAACTTTGTCCTCCTCACCGCGAAGCGTGACGAGGAAACCTATTGTGTGCAATTTCCCGACTCCAGAGAGGCGGATGTCTCGGCGGGCCGCCTTGAAGAATTCTACGACGGGCGCTGTATTTTTCTGAAACCGAAGCGGTCTGCGAGGGGTGGCGATACGGAGGGCGGGAGCGGTTCGGCGAAGCGAACTTTTCTTGAATTTATTGGTTCTGCGAAACTTTCGAAAGGAGCGTTCGGGTTCAATCTCATCGTCATCCTGCTGACCTGTCTCATGATTTATTCGAACGATCAGGCCCTCGGCGAGCTCGTGCATCGCTCGCTATTTCTGCCGCTTCTTGCGACCGGAATCGCCGCGCTCGCCCTCGCCGGTGTGATCGGTCTGCGTCACGAATTGTTTCGACATCGTGTCGCGGCTGGATGGATGGATCTCGCCTTCGTTCCGGTTCTCTTTGCGACTGCGATTGGTTTTGCCGGTTGGTCGGTCGTGCCATTACTCGGCTTTGCGGCGCTCCTCGTCGTGGGGCTTCTCTGTTCAAAGAAATTGGGAACGGTTCAGTCGAATTTGCATCGTCATTGGAAGGCGGTCGTGGCGGTGGCTTTTTTGATCGGGACCTCTTCACTGTCGCTCGCTTATCTGGATGGTGTATTAAATGTCGCCATGATGAATGGCGCTCTCGGCTTGAGCACTTATGCGGTGTATCTCATTACCCATGGCGGTAGCAGTTGGCAGTCGATGCGGCTCGCCATGTGCAGTTGAGCGCAATTTCGCGGATCAGATCGAGGTTTTGGTGGTCAGTGAATCTTTGTTCCACTAGGCTCGCTGTGGATGGAGTTGATTACCCTGAGAGAACTGAAGCAACAGGCCGGACCGGTCGGGATGGAGGCGCTTTGCCATGCGCAGCTCGAAAAATGCCGGCAGAAAATGACGAAGACGGGAAACCCGTTTTACGAAGTCGGTTTTGCCGATGCGGAGGAAAGTCTCGTCCTGCGGGTCTGGAACAACACGCCGATGTTTGCCTTTTGCAGTGAACTGAAAGAACGGCATTTTTACGAAGTCACCGGCGAGTTCTCACTGGGCAATGACGGTCGATCCGTCGATGGCAAAAACTGGAGCGTTCGCGCTTTGAATCCGGAGGAGTCGGCGCAGGTTCTTTCTGGTTCGGCTGAATTGAGGCAGAAGCAGGAGGTGGATTTCACCTTTATCACCGAAACAACGGCGACGATCAGCGACCCGAGACTGCGGGCATTGTGTGGGTCTTTTCTCGCCCGGTTTGGCGAGCGGATGCAGCGGACTGGCGCGGCGCGGGACTACCATCACGCCCGGCGCGGGGGACTCGTCGAGCACGTTGCCCAGATGATGCGCACAGCGGTGCAGGTGTGTGTGGCTTACCCGATGCTGAACCGTGATCTCCTCGTCTCCGGCGTGCTTTTTCACGATGTCGGCAAGCTTTGGGAAAACGCCTACTCTGCCGATGGCTTCACGATGCCCTTCACCGAAATCAGCGAACTGATCGGGCATATTCCGCTCGGGATGGAAATCGTGAACAAGCTCTGGCGCGACCTCATCGAGGACGAGACGCAGGCAAAAGAGTGGTCCCTCCTCGAGCCGCCTTCGGAGCGGGTCAGGCTGCATTTGCTGCATCTCATCGTCTCGCATCATGGCGAGCTGGAGTTCGGATCGCCGGTCGTGCCGAAGACCCCCGAGGCTCAAGCGCTTCATTACATCGACAATCTCGATGCGAAGATGGAGATGTTTGACCGTGGCTATCAGGTCGCGGGAGAACTCGCGAAAAATGTTCAGGAGCGAGTGCGACCGCTGCCAGGTAGGTTGGTGCGTCCGCTCGAGCGGTATGAGTGGGGCGAGCCGGAGGTTACTCCGGAACCGGAGGCACCGGCTGCTGTCGAAGAGCCCACGACTCCTGAGCCCACTCCCGAGGAAGAGGAGCGTCCCGAACCGTTTTAAGCGGAGCGAAGAATCCGGTAGCGAGGGCATTCCTGCCCTTGTTTCACTGGTCCTGCCCGATTCACCCCGGAAACTCCACCATCAGATCATCCGAAATGGCTTCGATCTTCTCTCGCAGCGTTTCCTCACTGACCGACTCGGGCAGTGAAATCGTCGCCTCAGTGAAAAAGTGAGTTTCCCCGGACCAGGCGGCGGGTTTGCAGTCGGTCGCGAGTTCGATCACATTCACCCCGAGGCTGGCGAGCGTTTCTGAAATCGAAGCAACAATGCCGGCGCGGTCCTGACCGACGACTTCGAGGGTGAGGAGCTTTCCGGTTTTCTCACCGCCGCCAGGCTCCTCGCCGGCATGGATCACCGAAACGGTGAGGCCCTTTTCCTCCAATTTCGAGAGTTCGCTTTCAAGCGCCGCCAAATGGGAGTCAGGAAGCACGACTTGAACCATGCCCGCAAATTGACCCGCGAGTTGCATGAGGCGGCTCCCTTCCCAGTTGCCGCCCGCAGCAGTCACGACGGAAGATAATTGCTGAATCAAACCGGGTCGATCAGGTCCGATCACGCTGATGATAAGCGAAGTATTCATGAAAAATCAGATTCAGGTAGCAGGGATAAAACGCTGTGCAACGAGGGTGATCCCGAACAAGGCGAGGCAAAGCACCGCCGCTCGCCAGTCAGCGAAGGCCACTGTCGCGGCGTCGTAAAAGGCGATCCCGGCAATTGCAAAAGCAATGCCTTTCGGAATCTTCTCCGCGAGCGCTTTGCGCATGATCACGATCCACGACCAGATCCCGATGACCCCGACGACGACAAGCGCGATCTGGACGGGGCCTGTCGGCATGATGCGTGAAGCAAAGAGCGGAAACAAAATCGGCAGCAGCAGCATGATCCGATTCAGGAAAGAGATTCCCGAAGGTGATTTGAGATGCTCACTCCGCGCTGCGAGCGTGAGCCCCGCAATGTAAATGACGACGGCCGCTGCGACGAAGTAGACCACCGCCGAGACCTCGATCGAACTTGTCTGCGCGACGACGGCGCTTCCCGCCCCCACGTAGACAAGAGCGCGGCACAGTCCCATGATGAGAACCGATCCCCGCCAGCGTTTGTGGAGAAAATTGTAGAGCAAAATCGCCTGAATGAGCCCGACGAGGATGAGCGGATGAAAGGTCGAAAGCGCGAGGAGAACGAGAACCCCGGCCAGCATTTCGACGACACCGACGGCCCATACCGCTCCCCGGGTAATCTTTCCGGCGGGGATGGGGCGCTCCGGGGCGAACTCACGGTCCCAGTCTGCATCGAAGGCATCGTTCAGCGTCATGCCGCCAAGGTAGAGAAAGCTCACGCCGAGAGCGATCCAGCCAAGTTCGGCATTCCATCCACCACCGCAGAGGAACCAGCCGACGAGCACATTGGTCCATATCGTGGGGAGATTGGAGACTCGTCCGAGAATGAGTAAGGTGCGCATAAGGCTCAGGTTAGCGACCGCAGGATGTCCCGACAATGGGAAAGAAAGAAGTGGCAACTCTACAAGGATTCGAACCTTGACAAACAGAACCAAAATCTGTTGTGCTACCGTTACACCATAGAGTTATACGGGAGGGGGATTCTACTTGGATTCTGCCGTGAATCAAGTGGGTAGCCTGAGATTTTTTCCCGTCGGAATTGTGGCACTTTTGGGGTTGATGCGGTGGCCTTCTCTCTGTTTCATGGGATTCATGCTCACTTACCGTATTTTTCTCCTGTTCCTCATCTTCGGATTTCTTTCCAGCGTTCATGCTCAGCATGACATTCAGCGGAACGCGATGATCGAGCTGGGCAAAGGCGAAAGCGGTGATTTTGAGAAGGCGCTCGTCGAATCTAAGAAGAGCGGTGATGCCGGTGATGAAGAGACGGGCATGGTTCGAATCCTAAAAGCATTGTCCGAAGGTGAAGTGGAAGTCGCAATTGATTTGGCTGAAGAACATCTGAAGCGCGGAGTATTAGGGACGGAACGCCTCTATGCCGGTTCCGGTGAATTGCTCAAGGCGCTGAGGGAGAGCCCCCGGTTTGGACAGCTTCCCGGAATCGCTGAGGTCGGAACCATTATCCACGGCCCCATGCTGGGAAATATCACCGATTCGGAGGCCTCGATCTGGGTTCGGACGAAGGGCGAGTGCTTCCTTTCATTACAACTCTCCGGCGAGGTGAATCCATCCGTTAAAATTCCCGAAACCGCATCCAATGCTCTGTCTGATTTTACCGCCGTTCTCACGCTGAATGGACTGGAGCCCGGAACCAGCTACGAGGGATTCGTCACTCACGGGGAAGAGCAACTCGTTCCTTTTGCCTTCACGACGCGATCAGACGCCGGAAGTCCGGCTTCATTCAAAGTCGCGTTTGGCGGCGGGGCGGGGTTTGTGCCGGACTATCATATGATGTGGGATGTGATCGCCGGGACGAATTCCGATGCACTGCTCATGCTCGGCGACAATGTCTACATCGACGATCCTGAGCATGTCGCGACGCAGCACTATTGCTACTATCGGCGTCAGAGCGAGCCGAAGTGGAGAGCGCTTGTTTCCAAAGTCCCGGTCTATTCGATCTACGATGATCACGATTTCGGCGATAACGATTGCAGCCCCGGTCCCGAAATTGAAACGCCTGCCTGGAAGCGGCCCGTCCTTGAGGTCTTCCGACAGAACTGGGTCAATCCCGGCTACGGTGGCGGGCGGGAGAACCCCGGCTGCTGGTATGATTTTGAGATCGGTGATGTTCAGTTCTTCATGCTTGATGGACGCTATTACCGGGATCGGAAATCGGGCAGCATGTTAGGATCGTTTCAGAAAACGTGGCTTCTCGACGGGCTGAAAAAATCGGAAGCGACTTTTAAGATTATCGTCTCGCCGGTGC
>CAZOUP010000065.1:8099-30756 GCA_964583035.1 uncultured Akkermansia sp. | reverse complement strand
AAAAAGAGTGGAAAGACTGGGATTCGAACCCAGGACCAATTGGTTAAAAGCCAACTGCTCTACCAACTGAGCTACCTTTCCGTTGAGAGCATCCGAAAGCGGTTTCGCCGACGGGCGCGCAATCTATTCACCGAGTCGGATCACGCAAGTGAAAGTTGCCTTAATAATTCCCCAAGCGTCGATTGACCCTTTCCGACACGGAAGCTTGCGAAGCTCGCCTTTGTCGCGCCCTCCCAGTCGCAAACGGGGTCATCCCCGACATGAAGGATGTTCTGGGGAGGTAGGCGGAAATGTCGCCGCGCCGCTTCGAAAACCTTAGGGTCAGGCTTCGAGGCACCGAGTTCGCAAGAGAGCAGGATTTCCTGAAAAGCAAAGGTGAGATCAAGGTCGGCGAGGATGCGGCGGAGCCTTCCGTCGAAGTTGGAAAGGATAACACAGGGGAACTGCGGGGAAATCTGACGCAGCGCGGCGGCGGCACCGGGAATCGCCCGCCAGGTGCCGGGATTTTCAAAGTGATCGTAGAGCGATTCAAAGAAGACATCGAATTCAGAGTCAGAGGGAAGGGAGGCTCCTGAGGTCGCAAAAACCTCTTTCACGAGTCGTCGCCACCATGACTTTTCATCCGGATCGCGAACGGGAGAGTCTGCGGAAAAGGCTGAAGGCGTTCGCTGCCACACTATTTTGAAGGCGCTCGCGAGGTCGGTCGGGTCGCACTGGATTCCATGATTTCGGGCGACACGATGGTAGGACTCGCCGACCGGTTCAGAGAGTTCAATGAGGGTGCCGGCAGCATCGAAGCTGAGTGCTTTAACGGGAGGGGGTGACATCGTTTGAATTGGCTTGATTTCGGCCTTGCCTAACCAAGGTCACCGCGATATGTTCGCGATCCTGCAATCTTGAGGTACCGGGTTCTTGAAATCCCGGATGGTTGAAGTGGGCATGTCCCACTTTTTTTTGTCTCAAGAGAAAGAGGTTAGCTGGAGAATATGACAAACGAACTGTTAGCACTTTTCGAATACTACGAAAAGGAAAAGGGAATCAATCGCGAGACGATGGTCGAAGCGCTTGAGACCGCTTTACTTTCTGCATCGCGGAGAAGTATCGGCCCGGCACGGGAGATGCGGATTCATATCGATCCTGAAAAGGGTGACATCAAGGCGTATGCCACTCTGGTCGTTGTCGACCGGGTGCAAAACCCCTACGATGAGATCGATATTTTCACGGCTCGCCGCATGGACACGAACGCATCCGTGGACGATGAAGTTGAGGTAGATATCACCCCTGCTAATTTCGGTCGGATTGCGGCGCAAACCGCAAAGCAGACCATGATGCAACGTCTCCGCCAGGCGGAGAAGGAGCTGATCTACGAAGAGTTTAAAGATCGCGCCGGAGATATCGTTAGCGGCACGGTTCGGCGTTTCGAGCGCGGGGATGTTTTCGTTGATCTCGGCAAGTTCGAAGGGGTCATGAATCAGCGTGAGCGGGTTTCGACCGAGGAGTATAACGTTGGCGACCGCATCCGTGCGTATGTCGTGGCCGTCGAGAACGGTTCCCGGGGCCCCGAGATTATCCTCTCGCGGAGCCATCCAAATTTCGTCCGTCGTCTTTTCGAGTCTGAAGTCAGTGAAATCGCAGATCGAACCGTCGAGATTCGCTCCCTGGCGCGCGAGGCCGGTTATCGCACCAAAGTGGCTGTTTACAGCGCCGATGATAGGGTGGATCCCGTGGGAGCCTGCGTTGGCCTTCGTGGCGCTCGTGTCAAAAACATCGTTCGAGAGCTGAACAACGAGAAGGTCGATATCATCCGCTGGAGTGACGACATTAAAGCATTTGTAACCGAGGCGCTGAAGCCGGCGGAGATAAAGTCCATCATTCTTGATGAAGAGGCACAATCTGTTCAGGTGAAGGTCGATGAGGAAGAGCTTTCCAAGGCGATCGGTCGTCGCGGTCAAAATGCCCGTCTCACGGCACGACTTGTCGGGTGGGATGTTCAGGTTCAGAAGGATGAGTCGGCTCACGAAGCTTTTGAAGCGCAAGTCACGAAAGCGGCTTCTGCAATTGCTACTGTTGCCGGAATCGAGATGGAGACTGCTGAGGGCCTCGTTCGCGGTGGCTTGAACAGTCTTGAGATGATCGCTCAGGGAGTCGACGAAGTGGATATCGCAGACGTGCTCGGGATTACCGTCGAAGAAGGTGCCGAAATCCTCAGTAAAGTGCAAGCTGCCGTCGGTGGTAGTGCTCCTGCTGCGGAAGAGGCTCCTGCTGCGGAAGAAGAACCCGCTCCTGCGGAAGGTGGAACGCCCGAAGAAGTCGAAGAGGCTTCGGTTTAGTCTTAATTCCCCCTGCCAGCCTCCAGCAGCGTGGCGCTTTCATCCGTTGACAACCCCTTTTACAATCACAGAATAACACACTCCGGCGACTGAAGACCGTTTTCAGTTCCAAAATTGCTCAATTCTTTCCTATGCCTAAAACAACTACCGCTCCCAACGAAGACGATAACGGGGCCAAATCTTTGGACGAAAAAAAGGCGGAAGCTCTGAATCTCTTCGAAAAAGATGAGAAGAAGGGCGCTCGTAAGCCAAAGACTTCGGCTAGCGAATCGGAGCAGGGGTCTGTGTTTGGGCATCTCGGGAAAGATGATCCGATTCCGAAGAAGAAGGTGGTGAAGGAGGAAGTGCCCGAAGCCCCTGTGGAAGAGGAGCCAGTCAAGGCCGAGGCCACTGAAGCCGCTGCGCCAGAGGTGGATTCAGACGAGCCGTCAGTGGAAGAAGTTGACGGGAAAAAGATCATCCACATCAAGCCGCCTATCATCGTTAAGGAATTGGCGACGATGATGGAGTTGAAGCCCTTCAAGCTCATTCAGGATTTGATGGACATGGATGTGTTCGCCAACCTGACTCAATCGATTGAGCCGGAAGTGGCGTCGAGAATCTGTGAAAAACACGGATTTATTTTTGAGAAAGAACGCCGCGAAAAGGGTGCTGGAATCCATAAGATTGAGGAAGTTATCGAAGCGCCTGAGGTTCAGGATATCGAAGAGATCGAAGACGACCAGCTTTCGATTCGTCCACCGGTAGTGACCTTCATGGGGCATGTTGACCATGGAAAAACCTCCTTGCTCGATGCTTACCGCGGTTCCCGCGTCGTGAAGGGCGAGGCCGGTGGCATCACTCAGCACGTCGGCGCCTATCAGGTCGTTCGAAACGATCAGACGGTCACGTTCATTGACACTCCCGGTCACGCCGCGTTTTCTGAGATGCGCGCCCGCGGTGCTGACATCACCGACATCGTCGTTCTTGTGGTTGCGGCTGACGACGGGCTCATGCCGACGACTTTTGAAGCGATCGATCATTGCAAAGCGGCAGGAGTCACGATCATCATTGCGATCAACAAGGTTGATCTTGATCGGGCCGATGTGAGTAAGGTCAAAGGTCAGCTTCAGGAGAACGGACTTGCTCCCGAAGACTGGGGTGGGGATACGATCTGCGTCGAAGTATCTGCCAAAGAGGGCACCGGACTCGATGATTTGTTTGAGATGATTCACCTTCAGTCTGAAGTCCTCGAGCTGAAAGCCAACGCTGATGGTCCGGCCCGGGGGACCGTGATTGAGGCCCGCACGGAGGCCGGCAAGGGGCCGACCGCGACTGTGATCATTCAAAGTGGAACTCTTTCCGCTGGCGATGCGTTCATCTGCGGCAGCCAGTATGGAAAGGTGAAAGCTCTGATCAATGATCTTGGCGAGCGAATCCCATCGGCGGGGCCTTCCGTGCCGGTTGAGGTGGTCGGTTACTCAGGTGTCCCGAATGTCGGTGACGAGCTCATCGAGATGGAGACGGAGCGCAAAGCGAAAAAGCTGAGCGAGGAGCGTCATGACCAAAAGCGTCAGGATAAGCTTCAGCCTCAACAGAAGTCCGCTCTCGAAACTCTTTTTGCGAATATTGAGCAGGGTAAGAAAAACACGCTCAAGCTGATCATCAAAGCGGATGTTCAAGGATCGCTTCAGGCGATTGAGAAATCTCTTCTGGAGATTGAGTCAGAGAAAATCGGGCTGGAGATTCTCCGCCAGAATGCCGGGCCTATCACCGAAGCTGATGTGCTCCTCGCGAGTGCTTCTGACGCGATTTTGATTGGATTCAACACCAAGGTTGAAGCGAAAGCCCAGCCGATCGTGAAGCGGGAAGGCGTCCAGGTGAAGCTCTTCTCGATTATTTACGAACTCCTCGACCAGGTCAAAGAGGCGATGCTCGGGATGCTGGAGCCGGAGACCCGTGAGAAGGTCATCGGTCACGCGAAAGTTCTCGAGGTGTTTAAGCTTTCCTCCGGAAAAGTCGCCGGTTCTGTCGTTTCGGATGGCGTCGTTCGCCGGACCGCCCGGGCTCGTGTCCTTCGCGACAAAGTGCCCATTTATGACGGCGGCTTTACAACGCTTCGTCGTTTCAAGGATGATGCCAAAGAAGTGAAGAATGGCGTCGAGTGCGGTATTAAGCTTGGTAAGTTTAACGACTACCAGAAAGACGACATCATTGAGTGTTACGAGTTGGAGAAGCTCGAAGCCCAATTGTAGAGATTGTCACTGTGCTGAGCCGCAAAGCGTTCAATTCCTTGTCACCTTTTCATGAGCCAGCGGATTTCAAGAGTCAATGAACTGCTGAAGCGGGAGATCAGTTCCTGCCTCGAGAAAAATTTCGAGTTCCCCAATATTCTCGTGACCGTTCACGATGTGAAGGTTGCCCAGGATCTTCGTGCGGCTCAGATCTTTATCGGCGTTATCGGATCCGCTGAGGAAAAAGCGAAAGTGCTTCAGAAGTTGAACGCCAAACACGGGTTCATTCAAAACACGGTCATGAAGCGGGTCGTGTTGAGAAATACCCCTCACTTTTCATTCGAGTCGGATGATTCTATTGAACGCGGTGTCCGGGTCCTGAATATCTTGGAAGAAATCGGTGAGATTGAACTCCCGGAGGAGCCTGAAGACGATAGCCGAAAGCGTCGACTCTGAAATTTAACAGGGTTGAGTCCCTGACCTAACCCTGTTTATCGTGGATTTATCGTTTCAGCCCGTTATCTCGAGAATCTCCAAGGCAAAGCGGATTCTCATTCTGAGTCATGACCGGCCTGATGGCGATGCGATTGGCTCGGCAGTTGGATTGGCCCTGATTCTTGAGGGGATTGGAAAGGAGATCCAAATCGCGAATGGCGATCCTGTTCCTGAGGCGCTTCGATTTTTACCAGAGGTATCGCGGATCGATTCTGCCGATGCGATCCTCGCGTCAGATCTGGTCATCGCTTTGGATTCTGCTGATCGGGAGCGAATTAGCTCATCGGTCTGGGATCGTATTTCCGATGAGATTGACGTGATCAATATCGACCATCATGTCAGCAACCATGGTTACGGGGATATCAACTACGTCGATACGGCTTCGCCGGCGACTGGTCAGATCATTGCTGAACTCGCGAAAGAAGCGGGGTGGGGGATTCCCGGTGATGCCGCGACTCATCTTTATGCCGCCATTTCGACGGACACGGGGAGTTTTCGTTACCCTTCGACTTCGTCGCTGACGATGCTCATCGTCGCGGACTTGATCGAGCTCGGGGTTAATGTCGGGCTCATCAATCAACAGCTCTACGAGAGCTACCCGATCCGAAGGGTCGAAGCGCTTTCCTATCTCTTGAAGGAGCTGCGGCTGGATTGTGACAATCGCTGCGCCAGTGTTCGTCTGCCCTACGAAATGACGGTAAAATTAGGCCTCGGGACCGGCGATACCGAGGGAGTGATCGATGTGATCAGAGCGATCGACACGGTCATCGTGGCGGTCTTTTTCGAAGAGTTTGAAGACGGGAGCATCCGGGTCAGCTCCCGATCAAAGTCCGATGAAGTGAGTGTGGGTGAAATTTGCGAATTTTTCGGAGGCGGAGGGCACACTCTTGCCGCCGGTGCGCGGCTTACCGGACCGTTGGCCGATGCTGCCGATCGCTTCCTTAGTCGAGTCTGTCACACAATTTGTGAGATTGATGATTGCCAAGCGGGGTGAACTTGAATTACAGTTCAGTAATGTGGAGATTCAATGTAACCATTACAATTCTTCTATTTCTACAATTTGTTGAAGCTGATGAAGGGCTTCAGACTGAATCTTTCTTTAAATCCGTCGCCGGTCATTGGATTGGTTCGGGTCAGTTAGTCAACGCCGATGGGGAGGTCACCGATATACAGGAAGACTGGACCGGGACTTTTCTGGAGGATGGGTCTTTTGAAATGAAGGGCACCCGCCTCTGGGGGGATGAGCAACAGGAGTTTTATTGGAGGTTCACTCATAACGCTTCGTTGGATCTTAATGAATGTGAGTATTGGCACACCGGTGTGGACGAGCCGGTCAGGTTTGAAGTGTCCCTCACGGAGACTTCGGTTGAGATGAGGAGTCCTTTCGGAGAGCCCGGCGGCGAGCTGAAAATTTCGAATACGCTGTCGGGAGATAAAATCGAGGGGCAAGTCTCTCTGACGCAAGGCAGCGGAACCGCGATGCTCTCAGGCAAGGTTGAGCACTCGAAAGCCGATCGGGGGACCGAATGAAAAACCGGTCGATTTCATTGATGGCGAACCTCGTGATACCTCTGGTGGTCCTTTTGACCGGTGTCTCGATTGCGGCGGCGATTGCCGTGCGCCGGGTCCCGCCCTTACTCACAGAGGTTGATCGAGGCCTTCTTCCGGATGGGTTTGAGGTGATCTTGCCCGGTCCCGGTGAGTATACTTTGTGGCTCCACATTAAAGGACGACTCGGGAATAAGTTGTTTCATGGGAGTGGGGAACTCCCTCCCGGGGGAAAGGTCTTTTTGTTTGATGCCTCGACAGGTCGTGAAATTGCCACGGAACAGACTGTTTCAGCCCGGAAGAACATGGGCGAGGACGAGGCGGTTTCTCTCGGGGTGTTTTCAAGCGATCGGGAAAACAAAACGATTGAAATCAAGGGTTCTGGTCTGAATTCTGAGGTTTTACTAAGCGTTTCACCCACGAGCTCACGTCAGATCATGGGGATCATGGGCTTGATTACAGGTGTCATTCTGATATCGATTATTGTCGCGACGATCATTTTTGTGCGTCTTATGCGGCGCCGTCACCTCGCCGCGTGAAGTTCGAGCATGATGCCGAAATGCGTGGACGATCCTCACAGGGAATTCTAGCGTATTCCTGTTAGCCAAAACGATGATCTCGAACCCCTTTCGTCACGCTCTGCTCTGGTGCAGCGCCTTTTCCTTCTTTTTTCAGGTTGTGAGTTTTGCTGAGGAGGAGCTGGAGTCTTCGTCAGTTGAATGGACCGGGAGGGCTGTCTTCGTTGTCTTGAAAAATGACGATCTCAACGATAGTCGGAGAGTTCGTGATCTGGAGCGGCTCGTCGCAAAAGCGGAGAAAGACGAGGTTGGTGCTTTGGTTCTGGAGCTCGATTTCAGTGCGCAGGCGGAGATTGAAGCGCAGCAACGGCTTCTTGATTTGCTGAGCGATATCGAGGTGCCCACGGTCGCCTATATCAATCCTTCAGCGACCGGGCCCGGGGCTCTTGTCGCGCTTGCTGCCGATTCAATTTACATGAATCCGAGTGGGATCGTCGGCGCTGCGGGCGTCATTGCCAGCGACGACGAAGATGACGAGGGGGCAAAGCAGGCCGCGAGGCAGCAGCAATCGGTCTTGAAGGCACGGGCGCGCAGCCTTGCAAAGATTCACGATCACCGTGTCGATGTCGTCGAGGCGATGATCGATGACGATAAGGAGCTGAAGTTCGGAGAGAAAGTTTTCTCAGAGAAAGGGGAACTCCTCACTCTCACCGCCGATGAAGCCATCGAAGTTTTCGAAGGGAAGCCAGTTCTGGCAGATGGACAGGTCAAAAGTCGGGAGGCGTTACTGAAGGAGCTCGAGATCTCCGGTCCGATCATCGTGACTAATCCGCGGGCCTTTGGTGAATCCTCCAACCGTGAGCGACTTTCCAATGCCGGAGGCGGGAAAGCTGATGACTCTGCAGATTCGAAAAAGGAGGGGACAGAAGTTGATGCGGCCGCTGAGGAGGAGTCCCTCTTCGGAAAACGGGAAGAGGGCAGCTACAAAGGCAAAGTGGTCGTTTTGAAAGTCGGCCAGGACACGCTTGCGACTGGTAAGGCGAGTTTTGATTTCATGGACCGCACGATCAAGAAGGCGGAGCTCGATGGTGCTGCCGGTTTGGTTTTCGACATGGACACTCCCGGTGGATTTGCGTGGTACACGGAAGGGCTCGTTCTGAACAGCCTCCAAAACGTTTCCTACCCGACGTTTTCCTTTGTGAATTCCCGAGCCGAATCGGCAGGGGCGATCATCGCGGTCGGGACGGATCACATTTACATGCGCCCGGCGGCGACGATAGGATCCGCTCTTGTCGTCAGTGGGACGGGCCAGGATCTCGCTGAAGACATGGCGGATAAAGTGACGCAAATGATCATTGGGACGGTGCGGAATGTCGCAGAGCTCAAGGGCCATAACCCCGATGTTGCGGAGGCTTTTGTGACCCGGGAAAAAGAGGTCAAAATCGACGGGATCGTCGTTCATGAAGCCGGGAATGTGCTGAATCTGAACACGATCCGAGCCACCGAGATCATCGGGGGATCTCCCGTTCTTGCGAAGGGTGTCGCCACCAGCATCGAGGACTTGCTCAAGGCGGAAGGGATCGAAGCGGAGATCATCAACGCCGAGCCTCTCGGTCTCGAGGCCTTTGCTCACTGGGTTCAGAAGTTGTCAATCTTACTCATCGTCGTAGGGCTGGCCGGAGCCTACCTGGAATTAAACAGTCCCGGCTTTGGCCTTCCCGGACTGATCAGTGTTCTCGCTTTCAGCCTGTTTTTCTTCGGGAATTACCTCGCGGGGAATCTTGCCGGGTATGAACTCGTGGTGCTTCTCATTCTCGGGTTGGTCTTGATCGGGGTGGAAGTGTTTATTTTTCCGGGGGCGATTATTCCCGGGGCCGTGGGCGGGGCGCTCGTTCTCGTCGCACTGGGATTGGCGATGGTGGATCGTGTCGATCTGGAATGGAAATGGAGTGGCCTTCCCGGCTCCGAGACCTGGTTCACTCTTTTTCGGGAGTCGTTTATCGGGGTCTCGATTGGAATCATCGGAGCCCTCGTCGCGATCTTTGCGGGGATGAGATTTTTGCCTGGCTCGAAGATGGGGCGGCGGCTGATTCTTGAGGAGGCTATTTCCTCCGGAGCGGCGCTCGATCCGGGCGGTGAGGAAAACGGGGGGGAGAAAAAGTCTCTTGTCGGCGAGAAGGGAGAATCCACGACCGATCTTGTTCCTTCCGGAAAAGGGCGATTTGGAGACCGACTGCTCGATATTGTTTCCGACGGCGAATTTATCGCCAAAGGAACCCCGGTCACGGTGCTGCGCCACGAGGGCAGCCGTGTCGTTGTTGCCAAGGTTTAGCACGGGAAGTATTTAGCGAGACTTTCGGCTCCCCGGGCTTCTTAGCTGAAGACATTCTTCGCTACATTGGCGCGATTCGTTCTGAACCGACGTCAGTGGTCAGATTGACGTGTGCGTTGAAGCTTTCGAGGATGAGATCATTCTTAACTGATTGAAAATCAGGATTTTCCCATAAGTTTTGATGCTCGTTTGGGTCGGACTCCAGATCAAAGAGTTCTCCCCGGTCAATGCTGTGGTAGATCACGAGTTTGTATTTCCCGTGGCGATGCATCGTCGCGAAGGTGCCGTTTCCCTGCGTGAATTTGGGGGCTAGGGCATCAAAGTATTCTGAGCGGACGAACGGACGGATGGGCTTAGCGAGTGCCTCGTCTCCAGTCAGCTTGGGCAGCAGGGAGCGTCCCTGGTGGTAGTCGGGTATTTCGGCACCGGCGATGTCGAGAAGGGTCGCGGAGAGGTCAAGCAACTCGACGGGAGTTTCCGTTTTCTCCCCGGCCTTGAAGTGGCGGGGGAATTTGAAGATTAAAGGAACCCTGACAAGCCCCTCGTAAAAGCGGCAGCCTTTGTAGAGAAGGCCATGATCGCCCAGCATTTCGCCGTGATCGCTGGTAAAAATGATGACGGTATTCTCCGCTTTGCCGGACTCGTCGAGAAAGGCGAGGAGCCGCGCGAGCTGGTCATCAATCAGCGCGATCATCGCATAATAATCGGCCTGAGCCTGTTTGCCGTCGAATTCAGCAGGATCGCGTGACTGGGTCTGGAAGTCTGCTTCGGCGAGGGCGTTCTGGGCTTCAATGTCACCGGGCTGAAAGGCCGGTCCCGGCATGTCCCCGGCACGGAATTTAGCGGCGTAGGACTTGGGGGGAATGAAGGGCGGGTGCGGGTCGTAGACGTTGATGTTCAGCATCCAGGGCGCGTCACCGCGCTCTTCGGAAATGAACTCGATCGCCCGTGTCGTGGCCCAGGTGGTCTGGTGCAGTTCGGCGGGAACTTTATCCTCGGTTTCCCGCAGGGCATTGAGGTCGTGGCCCTGTTCTTTGACCCAGTCGGCGTAGTCATGGGTGCCGGCTTCCCAGTCATCGCGGGGCGCGTGGCTGAATTTCCAGGAGCGGAAGCCATCGTTCTCAACGCGGGGTTCGGCGCGGTAGCCTGCGCTCTGAAGGTGAAATTTCCCGATGAGTCCACAGTCATAGCCCTGATCCGCGATCAGTTTGCTGATGAGGGGTGTTCCTGCGGGAAAGGTATCGTTGCCGTTGCGGGTGTTGTGAAGTTTTGAAGGGTAGAGCCCGGTCATGATGCTGCTGCGACTCGGGGTGCAGATCGGACTCTGGCAGTAGGTGTGCTCGAAGGTGACGCCTTCGTTCACGAGGCGATCCATCGTCGGTGTTTTCACGTGGGGATTCCCGAGAGCACCGATCGTGTCGAAGCGCTGCTGATCGGTACAATACCAGAGAATGTTGGGGCGTGATGAAAGCGACATGAATTTGGCTATGGTATTGGATAAGTTGGAAGTTGCAAAAACTCAGGCTCGCGATTAAAAACAAATACATGAGATCTCTCAGCCATTTGTTCCTTGGATTGAGCATCGCCGGCCTTTTTATGCTGGGATGTGAGCGTCACCAGTTCGACGATACGAAGATTCTACACGGTGACCACGGCTACCATGGGGAAGACCACGGTTCTGATCATGGTGGCGAAGGTCATCACGACGAAAAACACGATGATGCTCACGCTGATGAAAAAGCTCATCACGAGGAAAAGGCTCACGAGGAAAAGGCTCACAAGGAGGAGCCAAAGAAGAAAGAGGAGCCTCGCGACGTCGGGCTTTAATTTCCGGGTTTGTCCTGCGAAAGAGCTTTCGATTCGATAAAAGCGCGGAGACTTTCGATTTGCCCGTCGCTCAGTTTTTCCTTTGAGAAGGAAGGCATGTGGGCCCCATTAGGCTTGTCTTCAGCAAAGGCTCCCTCTCGAAGTCGTTTGTAGAGCGATCCTTCGCGAAAATCCGTCCTTAGAGCTTCCCAGGTTGAGGCTTTGTCACCGAAGTAGTGCTCAGAAGCTCCTTCGGCACTGTGGCAATGGAGGCACGTGCGCGACCAGATTGCCGCTCCGGCGTCCAGATCAGGATCGGTTTCTGTTTCCAGTCCCGCCACTGGATCGTCGGGAAGTCGGCCTGTCGTTGATTTTGTAGAAAGAGGGTAGAGTTCCTGCAGGGTTTCAATAATCGAGGGATGCTCGTCGGAGTTGAGGGCTCGTCGCTTCAGTTCGGCGAGATCGGCTCCCCGAAATCCGAGATCTCCGACCCGCCACTCAAGCGACCAAAGGTAGGCGAGGACCGCCTCCATCTCGGCTTCGTCGAGCGCTCTTCCCCGGGCTAAAGTGGTCGAGCAGAACTGAATCGCAGCCGGGAGATCACTCGAAATCGCAATCGGGGCATCGAAGCGTTCTGCGGCTTCACTTTGAAAATAGCCGTCGCGATTCACGAGGCCGGCGAACGAGGGAGCGGGGAGATGGGGGAGATCATTTGCGATAGCGTAGGCGAGCTTGGCAAGAGGATCATCATACCCGACGAGGCTGGACTGTTCCTTCCCGGTGCCATGACAGTCAGTGCAGTAGAAGTAGGCGGAAAGCGTTGGATACTGACGATCAGGAAGCCGGCCCTTAGAGACGAGGGCGCCGCCGTCATTGACCTGGTTCTCCGAGATCGATTGAGGCGGGCGCGTCGCGATGCTCGCGCCCAAACCGGTGAGGAGCTCCTGCAGCGAAGTGGCATCGCTGACTCCGGTCGGATCAAAACCTTTCCCGGCAGAGGAAAGCAGGGGTCTCTCGCAGGCGCTCAGGCAGATCGCGAAAGTGGAAATAAGGAGGCGGGCAAACATGGGATTCCGAACGGATGAAAAGTGACAAAAATTCATAAGTGTAACATTCGACTCGTCCAAAAGAACGATTCAATTATAGACTACCCACCTGAACCGCTTCATGAAGAAATCAGTCAACGCTTTTCGAAGGCTCTTTGCAATCCTTCCCGGTCTTTTTACCCTCGCCGCTCTTCAGGCAGAGGACGACCTTACTCCGCAAGTCCTCTCGCTGTTTCAGGAGAAGTGTCAGGAGTGTCATCACCCTGAGACGAACGATGATTTTCCCTACCTGCACGAGGGCGTCTCAATCGAGGATTTGATCGGTGACGAAGTGATCATTCCCGGAAACGCGGAGGAATCCATGATCCTTGAGCGTGCCCTGCTCGCCGCTGACTCGCGAAAGCGGATGCCGAAGAGCCGGGGTGCGGAAGGTGATGAGAGTTATCGGCCTCCCCTCGATGCAGAGGAGACTGACCTCTTGAGTCGCTGGATTGCTCAGTTGGGGGCCAAACCTGCGTCTGATCTCACCTCATCGGACCCTGTGAGTGGAACTCCCGAGCCGGTCGAGGTCACGGTTTCGATTTCAGATAATCCCGATGAAATGCCGAGCGGAGTGAGTCTCGATGAGAAGGTCCACTGGATCTTCGAGCAGCGCTGTGCCAAGTGCCATACCGGCGACTACGAACCGGAACTCCACGGGACAATCAATCTCGCGGTGCTCTTTTCCGAGAAGGACGCCGATGGCAAGACGCTCCTCGCGGAGACGGTTGCCGAGCGCATTCTGAGGGAGCATGATTCAGAGGGACGGATGCCGAAATCGAAGGGTGACCCCGGAGACAAGAGCTTCCGCCCGCCTCTCGTGGATACGGAGAAGGAAGTGATCAGGAAGTGGGTCGAGGCCGGGAGGCCTAGGCAGGTTGAAAGGCCACTCATTACTAATGCCGAGGTGATCGGGACTATTTACGATGACTTGAGGAAAGCGGGCGAATCCGAGCGGCGTTTCTTCCGTTACCTGACCCTGACAAATCTTCACAACGGGAAAGACAGCGAGGGGAATGCACTTGTCCCTGATCTCGATCCGCATCGCGCGGCGGTCAGTAAGTTGATCAACAGCCTCTCGATGAATGCGAAGATTACCCGTCCCGTCCCGATTGATGAGGGTGAGACTATTTACCGGATCGATCTTCGCGACTACCAATGGTACACCGAAGACTGGGACGAGGTCGTGCAATACTATCCCTATGGCATCCTCGGTATTGATCGTCAGAAGGAGGAACTGATCGAGCGCTACACCGGCTCAAAAATGGCCTATCTCCGGGCAGATTGGTTCACCTTTGCCGTCGCTCAGCCGCCTCTCTACGATGACATCATGTATCGACTCCTCGGCATGGAATCAGACAGCGACGACGACAATGTCCTTAAAATGCTGGAGGACGCTCTCGGTGTTGACAGGATTGGAAACCTCCGGGAAGGCGAGGCGATGCGCGCGGGATTTCAGTTTTCGGGTGTCTCCGAAGCGAACCGGCTCATCGAGCGTCATGAGCTGGGTGCCTACCAAGGGGCTTACTGGGTGAGTTACGATTTTACTCCTCTCAGTCCCAAACGAACGCAGGAGCTGAAGCTTGGCCCGCTCGGGCCGATGGATGCCAAGCTGACCCACGATGAGGATCATATGTTTGAGCATGACGGTGGAGAGATGATTTACAATCTACCGAACGGATTGCAGGGTTACATGCTCACGACCCAGGATGGGCTTCGTCTCGACCGCGGCCCCATTGAGATTGTTCAGGATGACAACCGACAGGACAACGTGATCTTAAACGGTATTTCCTGCATGGCCTGTCACGACCAGGGAGTCAAACCGGCGATTCGGGTGACGGATCCGTCGAAGCGAACTCTTGAGGGAATGACTGACGAGATTGGGCCTCTCGTTTCCGCCGCCGGGATTCTGAATTTTCAGGAACAGAAGTTACTCGAAAAACTTTACGTGAAGCCTGAGATCCTTCAGGCCGCGGTGAAGAAAGACTTTGAGCGCTTCACTCAGGCTGAGGCGGAGGCCACGGGCGGGATGGCTAGCTCAACTGAGCCGGTTGTCGGCCTTTACAACGAATTCCGGGCACCGGTGACGGTGCGAAAGCTCGCCAGTGAGTTCGGCATGGATTTGGAGGAACTGATGGCCTTGATGGAAGAGGAAAGCCATCAGAGTGAAACTCTCAGCGTCATCACAAGCTCGATGGCGCGCGACCTGCCGATCCGTCGTGAGAACTTGCTGCGGGAATACATCGCGGTTGTCTACGCGATTGGCTACGAGCTGATGCCCTTCGTGCCGCTCGGGTATGAGGACTTCGGTGGTGAAAAGTATGCCAACCTGATTGCGGACTCTGACCAGTATCACGCCGCGTTCGGGGAGGGGGATCACAGCATTTCCACGACGAAGAAAGTGCTTCTCACTTCGAAGGAATCAGCGGAGACGCTGGCGCAGGAATCGGTGCTCCTTCCGGATGGTGGAAAAATGAAAATCTCGATCCAGCCGAAGCTGAAAGTCGGCGACCGGGCTGAACTTGATATTGTAGCGACGGCTGACGTTCATATCCGCGTTTTTCACTTCAGCTCGGATGAGCATGTCACGGAGTTGTTTCCCGGAAATTCGGATCGGGCGACGCTTCGTCCGAAGAACAAAAAGCTGCGCGTCTCCTGGGAAACCACGGCGCCGGGCGGGGCTGAGCACATCATTGTTTATGCGGCGAAGAGTGAGATTCGAAATCTTGCTCACGGGCAAGAGGCAGGGGATTTCGTGCTCTTTGAGAAAGACGATGTCTACTCCTCGCGCGGGATTCCCAAAGCGATCAAGATCACTGAGATTGTCGATCTCACCGGTGCGCCGGCGAAGATCGTCCAGGCCCGCATCGGGTATTTGCTCAAAGACTGATTTCAGCCGCATAAATTTCATCATTAATCGACGAACCTTCATGACTACTCGCGACCCGTTCCTTGCTTCCCTTATTGTTCTGACCATAGCGTTCTCTTCGGGGCCGGGAGTGGCTCAGGATTCGACGGAAGAGCTGATCGAAAGGCTCCGCGGTCAGGCCGGTCAGGAAAAGGCGGGGGAGGGTTTCCAAACGAGAGGCCTCGGGACTCGTTCAATTTCTGAAGCGCCGAAGACAGAGACGCGCTCGCTCTATTTCAGCGCTCGTGGATTGCCGGCGGCGATTCAGATTGCGGCGGACGAAGACACCGTGAAGCTGACCAAGACAACCGCGAAGAAATCAGAGAGTGCCGGCGATCACTCGGTTGAAGCGGGGGCAGAGGCCATCGAGGTGCAGTATTCGGTCGATCCTGAATCAAAAGTGACAAAGGACAATATCCTCTTCCGACGTGGCAGCGCTGAGTTTGCCGAGGAGGCTTCATTTGCAGTCGTCTCGCAGTTGGCGGAAGCGCTGCGGGATCCTTCGCTCGCCAAGCTCAAGTATGTCATTGAAGGGCATGCCTCTGCGGAAGGAAGTGCCTACGCCAATCAGGTCCTGTCTCAGCAGCGCGCGGAGCGCATCGTGAATGTGCTTTCCAGTCTCGGTGTGAATGTTTCACGGCTCCTCCCGCTCGGCTTCGGGGAAACGCAGGCCCGGTTTCCGCCGCATTCCGAAGAGTTCATGCTGAAGCAGGACCGCCGCGTTCTGATCTTCCGGCTTGATGAGTAGACACGAAAAAGGACGGAGGTGACTCCGTCCTTCGCTGAGGCACTTTCACGGGGAAAAGTCTGAGATTGGAAAGTTTCTTCAATTGTTTGCACTCAGATACAGCTCACGAATCCAGATGTTGCGGAAGCGGGTTGGATTGTTGTGATTCTGAAGCTTGAGCGGGCCGGTCTCACGAACAGTGTTGTAATTCGCCACTGACTTGTGGCCCGAAGGCCCGAGATAATCCTGATAGTGATGCGTCACGACTCCGTTGTGGAACACGGTGATGTGAGCCTTCTTCAGCAGGTTTCCTTCGGCGTCCCACTTGGGCGCTTCAAAAATAATGTCATAGGTCTGCCATTCGCCCGGAGGGCGGGAAGCGTTCACGAGCGGCGGCTTGTAACCATAGATCGCTGAAGCCTGACCGTCGGCGTAGGATTTGTTCTCATAGGAATCGAGCACCTGAAGCTCGTAGCCACCGAGGAAGAACACGCCGCTGTTTCCGCGTCCCTGCGAGTCGCCCTCGACCTTTTCCGGGGTCGCAAATTCGAGGTGAAGCTGGACATCTCCGAACTCACGTTTGGTCTTGATGTAGCCGCCAACGCCTTCTCCTTTGGGGGGGACCTCCATGAAGCCGTCTTTCAGAAGCCAATCAGCTGCGGAGCCGTCTTTTTCCATGACCCATTCATCGAAATTGGTTCCGTCGAAAAGAACAATCGCATCCGAGGGCGCGTTGGAAGCAGTTTTGCCCGGGGTGACGACTTCGGGGCGGGGGCGGGCATCATCGTGGACGCGCCATTTTCCGCCGGGAAGAAAGGGGGTGTCGGTGTAGCCGGTCGGGTGTGCTTTTGGTTTTGGCTCAGCTTTATCCTTCTTCGCCTCTTCCGCTTGTGCAGTGAGGAGAGTGAGGATGGCAATCGAGCTGGAAATCAGGAGTTTATTCAGTCTCATAGTGGTGGGGATTTTCTCACTCTTCAACGAAACTGACAATCCCCGAATGACGGCATATGGTGCTGCGGTCGGAAGATGTGGCCCTTTCTCCACGTTTTCCTCAAGGGCACAAAAAATCCCGGACCGGAAAAACCGGGCCGGGATGATTTTGAAATAAGGATCGCTTAGACCTGTCCGGCGATGGACTTGCCGGTGGCGAGAAGATCGTCACAGGCAACGCCAATGCGGGCCGCCATGCCTTCCTCTGCCGCCTTGAGATAAGCGCGGGGATCGTAGATTTTCTTGTTTCCGATCTCGCCGTCGATTTTGAGGACGCCGTCGAAGTTTTTGAACATGTGCTCGGCGATGGGGCGGGTGAATGCATACTGGGTGTCAGTATCGACGTTCATCTTGATGACCCCGTAATTGAGGGTCTCGCGAATCTCTTCAATGGTCGAACCTGAGCCACCGTGGAAAACGAGGTCGAACTCGGACTCGGCACCATATTTTGCCATGACCGCTTCCTGACCTTCTTTGAGAATCGAAGGACGGAGCTTCACCGCACCCGGCTTGTAGTGACCGTGAACGTTGCCGAACGTCGCGGCAAAAGTGAAGCGGCCAAGAGGATGAAGCGCTTCGTAGACCGCGAGCATGTCCTCAGGGGTCGTGTAGAGGTCCTCGGCGGGAGTGTCTTCGGTTCCGGCAGCGCCTTCCTCTTCTCCACCGACAACGCCGGCTTCGACTTCGAGGATGATTTCGTTCTCAGCGCAGAGCTTGAGGTATTCTTTCGAAATCTCCAGGTTCTCCGCGAGGGGCAGCTCGGAGGCGTCGAGCATGTGGTTTTGGAAAAGGTTGTTTTCTCCCTTGGCGCGGCGTTTGGCGGTTGCTTCGATGAGGGGCGCGAGGAAATCAGGGGCGACATGCGGGCGGCAGTGGTCAGTGTTCAGCGCGATAAGGACATCATACTGCTCGGCGAGGCTATGCGTGAGTTCAGCGAGAGCAATCGTCCCGAGGACCGTGTTCTTGTGATTGAGGCCGGAAGCGAACTGACCCGCTCCGGTTGAGAACTGAATGATTCCGTCTGACTTGTGATCCGCGAACGCTTTCAGGGCGGCGTTGATCGTGACAAGACTGGAGCAGTTGATCGCTGGGTAAGCGTATCCGCCTTCCTGGGCGGCGTCCAACATGGCTGCGAACTGTTTCGGAGTAGCTACTGGCATAGTGTCGGACCGTTAAACGCGAAGAGACTCCATTTCAAGCAGGGAATTTGTGAGCGATTCGGCACGGCTTCAGCATCAATGATTCAGGGCTGATTTTGCTTTTGCAAAAATTCACGGAAGTCATATTCTCATGGTAGCAGGAAATATGTCAGAGTCGATTTTCACGCGCGAAGGCTACATCAGGCCGGCTGTTTTGATCGCCGCTTACCGCGGGGGGATGTTTCCCATGGCGATGGATAATCGGGGAGAGATTGGCTGGTTTTCCCCCGACCCGCGGGGCGTGATTCCCCTCGACGAATTCCACATCCCGCATGGCCTCAAGCGAACGCTGCGCAAAACTCCGTTCGAGATCAGAGTCGACACTGCCTTTTCCGAGGTGATGCGGGGCTGCGCCGAGCGAAAGACGACCTGGATTAGCGAAGAGATTGTGACCAGCTATGAAAAGCTCTTCGAGTTGGGGTATGCCCACTCCGTGGAATGCTGGGAGGACGATGTGCTTGTCGGAGGACTCTACGGCATCGCGATCGGAGGGGCTTTCTTCGGGGAGTCGATGTTCTCCCGCGCGACCGACGCTTCGAAAGTCGCCCTCGTCAGTCTCGTCGAGCGTTTGAAAGACCGCCGCTTTCAGTTGCTCGATACGCAGTGGACGACGGATCATCTCACCGGATTTGGATGTCGCGAGATTCCGAGGTATGAATATCTGACGCAGTTGAATCAGGCACTTTTGGTGACGACCCGGTTCGCTGACTAGCGGCAGAGAGAATCGATTACCCTCCGGCAACCATCCGGATTACCTCGACGGTGTCACCTTCATTGACCCGGAAATCGTCAAACTCCCGAACGAGGATTGCCTCTCCGTTCAGTTCCACGAGGACAGGCTGCTTTCCGATCTCGAGTCCGGCGATAAACTCAGACACGGTGAGATCGTTTCCTTCGATTTCAGTGACTTTACCGTTCAGGGTGACTGTCATAAAAAGTAAGGGTAACTAGTTCTCAGTTAGAGACTAGGCCGTTGCGGCAGGGCTGGCGAGGATGGAAGGGTCCCAGTCTTTCCAGACCGGCTCAAGGCCGAGCGAGCGAAGGTAGGCGGCAATCTCTGCAGGAGATCGTTCATCGGCAATGTCGAACTGGCCAGTCGCTGGGGTTTCTGAGCAGGATGACTTGGGGGCGGGTTCCTCCAGCTCGACGCGTCGACCCTTGACCGTTAGGTGAATATCGTCTGCTCCTTCGCCGGTGTATCCACCGGGTGAGGTATGGCTGCCGGCGCTGATCGTCGTAACCCCGAGCGGAAAAAGGGCATTGCGGAGATCTTTTGACTCCCGCGTGCTCAAGACAATTCCGACCTGGGGGAAGCATACGCGAAAGGCGCAGAGCGTTTGCACGAATTCCCTGTCCGTCATTTCGTGCCTGGGCTGGAAGCTGCCGGCGGCAGGGCGGAGTCGGGGGAGGCTGATCGTGAAGCTGGCTTTCCAGCAGGTCCGATAGAGGTATTCGAGATGGGCCGCGAGTCTCAGGGTGTCATAGCGCCAGTCGGCGAGCCCCATGAGTGCTCCGATCCCGATGCGGCGGAAGCCTCCGTCGTAGCCGCGTTCAGGACAGTCTATTCTCCAATCGAATTTCTTCTTTGGGCCGGCGGTGTGGTATTCCCCGTAGGCTTCGCGGTGATACGTCTCCTGGTAAACGACGAGGCCTTCGCAACCGGCTTTTACCATTTGCGCATACTCAGGCGTTTCCATGGGGCCGACCTCAATCGCGAGGGTCGGCACCGATTCCCGCAAGGCCTCGAGGCATTCTTCGAGGTAGCCATCGGAAACAAATTTCGGATGTTCTCCGGCGACAAGAAGGATGTGGCGGAAGCCTTTGGAGGCGAGAAACTCCGCCTCTTTGACAACCTGCCTGACGGTCAGGGTGGTGCGGAGGATAGGATTGTCCCGCGAAAACCCGCAGTAGGAGCAGTTATTGACGCACTCGTTTGAGAGATAGATCGGGGCGAAGAGCCGCATCGTTTTCCCGAACTGCTTCCTGGTCTCGAGGACTGACTGCTGTGCCAGACTCTCAAGTTGCGTGGGAGAAGCGGGTTGAATCAGCTCCTGAAATCGCGACAAAGTCGGTGAGAGGGCTTCTCCTCGGTCGAGGGCATTTAGGTGATCTACAAAGGACATGGAGGGGGAGGGAAGATAACCACGAGTTGCGGATCGGCAACGCCCTCTTGCACAGGAAATCAGCAGTGAGAGCCTGAATCGTGAATTGAACACCGGAAAGATGCAAAAAATCCTTTGCCAAATCAATTAAGCACCGGTAATAACAGCGAGAACTGTATAAAATTTCCCTTCCAAAATGGCTGACGCATC
The DNA here is from genome assembly GCA_964583035.1 of uncultured Akkermansia sp. Lineage (GTDB taxonomy): Bacteria > Verrucomicrobiota > Verrucomicrobiia > Verrucomicrobiales > DEV007 > Arctic95D-9. The sequence goes on along the minus strand of CAZOUP010000065.1, from coordinate 10,293 downwards.
TATCGAAGACAAGGTAAAGAACATCATCGTCGAACAGCTCGGAGTGAGCGAAGACCAGGTGAAGCCCGAAGCAAAATTCATCGAAGACCTCGGTGCCGACTCGCTCGACACGGTTGAGTTGGTGATGGCCTTCGAAGAGGAATTCGACATCACCGTCCCCGACGAAGATGCGGAGAAGCTCACCAGCGTTGGTGAAGTCAATGCCTACATCACAGAGAAATCGAATTGAGGTCTGAGACCATTACAGTTTGAAACGATGATGCGCTCCTGTTCGGGGCGCATTTTTTTTTGCCCCCGGCGAATCTCCATTGCATGGATGCGAGGTCTTTCCGTTAGCATTTCCGGCTAACCAACTCTAAATTCGGCCTTCTTTATGTCCTCTCTTTCGTTCGATGATGTGGCCTACGCGATGGATAGCACGGTGGTGGTTCATGAACCCGATCGTCGCATCGATACCTTCGGTACAACGAATTTCGAATTCCACCTCCTCACGGAACCGATGGACGAGGTGGGGAACGTGCGTATCCGGGAAGGAAAGATGGAGGCCGAGCGCCCGAAGATCCTGCGGCCTGATGGCTACGAGGATCTTCTTTTCGAAGGATTCGGTGAACAGGCCAGAGTTTTCTCGGAGTGGTTCAAGCAGCACGGAAACATCAATCTCGTCAAATACGGTTTTAATTTTGCGAAGCGCGGATTCACCGAAAGCACTGCTTCGGAGCCAATCGAGGCGGTGAAGGACCGGATCGTGGAGGAGATTCGCCTCTCGGGAAACCCTTCAAGGGCGGTAATCATCGGGATTGATGACGCCTGGGAAATCTCGCTCATCAAATTCACCATGGAAATGATCGCGAACTCCCTCGAGATGAACGCCTTTGATTTCAAACGCCGCGGCCTCCTTTAGGTTCTCTCTTTTCGATCAGCCATGGTTCGTTTTAAGTTCTTCCTCGCGTTTCTTGCCTTGCTCATCTGTGCCTGTGGGGTCGCAGGTGCCTATTTTTACTGGAAGAAATTCGCGGAGCCGGAGATTGGAGTGGTCGCGCAGATGGAGGGCACGGCTGAGTTCATGAAGGAAAAGCCGGACCTCGGGAAGCGTCATTTTGATGAAGCGATTGAGCTCTTAAGAGAGGGGGAGCTCGTCTCGGCGCGGGACCGCCTCCGATACCTCATGACTTATTTCCCGGAGTCGAAAACCTTCGCTGAGGCAAAGCGGGTCGTCGGTGAGGTGAACCTCGATCTTCTTCTTTCGAATATTCCGCAGCCGAAAAAAACGATCTACACGGTGCAAAGAGGGGATGCGCTGGTGACGATTGCCCGCCGAAATAAGACGACGATCGATTACATGATGCGGGCGAACGGGAAAACAAATGCACTGATTTATCCCGATGAGGAGCTTGTCGTCTACCCGCTTGAGTTTCGTGCCGAGATTGATTTAGAGAAGAAGCTTGTCACGATCTTCGACGAAGACCTCTATTTTAAGGAGTACGAGATCGTCGGAACCAATCTGCCGCCGGAGATGAGGCCCCCGGTATCGACGACAATTCAGGAGAAAGTGGCGTGGTTCGGAGATCGGCCACTGAATTTTACGGATGCAAATTACATGAATTGCAGTAAATGGATAAGGACCGGTAAGATCGGTCTCTTCATCCGCAAGGGCGTTGCTGAAGGGGAGGAAGACGATTCATCCGCCTTCGGCGTGAAGGTTTCAAAGGCGGATATGGAGGAAATCTTTACGATCCTGCGAACTGGTGCCAAAGTCTCCCTGGTTAAATAATTTTACACTCTACTGACATGATTGCTGAGCCTCTCGAATTCGAAAAGCCGATTGTGAATCTGGAAACCCAGCTCGCTGAATTGCGTGATCGGGCCGCTGACAGCGACATCGACATGCAGAGCGAGATGAAGCGGATCGAGGATAAACTCACGAAGACGAAGACTGAGATTTATCGGAATCTCTCGCCATGGCAGCGCGTCCAGATCGCCCGCCATGTTCAGCGGCCGTTCATGCTCGACTACGTTGAGCATTCCTTTGACGACTTCCTTGAGATCCATGGAGACCGGCACATCGGTGACGACGAAGCGATGCCCTGCGGCTTCGCCAGGATCGAAGGTCGGAAAGTCATCGTGATTGGCCATCAAAAGGGACGTGACACGAAAGAGAATCTCCGTCGCAATTTTGGAAGTGCACATCCCGAGG
>CAZOUP010000065.1:0-8089 GCA_964583035.1 uncultured Akkermansia sp. | reverse complement strand
ACCGCAAAGCATTGCGCCTCATGCGAATGGCGGAAAAGTTTAAGCTGCCGATCGTCACTCTCATTGACACTCCCGGTGCTTACCCCGGAATCGGGGCTGAAGAGCGAAACATTGCCGAAGCGATCGCCTTTAATCTTCGCGAAATGATGATGCTGACGGTTCCCATCGTCGCGGTCGTGATCGGTGAAGGCGGGTCCGGTGGAGCTCTCGGTATCGGAGTGGCCGACCGCGTTCTCATGATGGAAAACGCTTACTACTCCGTGATCAGTCCCGAGGGTTGCGCTGCTATCCTCTGGAAAGACCGCAAGTATGCGACAGAAGCCGCCACGGCCTTGAAGCTAAGCGCCGCTGATTTGAAGGCGATTGATATCATCGATGAAGTGATCCCCGAGCCGATGGGCGGCGCTCATCACGATCACGTTGGATCAGCGAACAACTTGAAGAAGACGGTCCTCAGGCATCTCACCGAGCTGGAAAATGTAGCGGACTCTGACCTTCTCGATCAGCGTTACGCCAAATATCGGAAGTTTGGTGAATTTCGTGAGCGCGGCCGCAAGTCCTAGCGCGTGAATTGCTCGTATAAATCTCTTGAAACTCTGACGAGGTAAACCACTTTCCTCCCACCTATGAATTCCCTGTCTCTTGGCTTCGTTTACGCAACCGGACTTAGTTGGCTTCTCTGCGAAGTCTGCGTCAGTGCCAGTAATGGAAACTGGATCCCGATTATACTCTTTTCTCTCGGCTTCGTCGTGATGTTTGCGGTTCTCGGATGCATGAGGATTTCCGACAAGGCGGTCGAGACCGCCGGTCCTGTTTTCTCCGTTGTCATCGGACTCGGAATCGCTCTCTACGGGATCGGTTCCTTCGACGCGACAATTCTTGGTTCCGTTCTGCGTCTTGCGGGCGGTGCGGTCATGGTGGCTCTCGGAGTTGTCGGTTATGCCGTGACTTCAAGGAAGTCGGCACATTGAGCTGACGTTTCCCGTGTCACCTGATTTGAGTGACGACGGGGAATTTGTGATTGAGGGGCGGATCGCGGTTGAGGCATTGCTTGCCTGTCGCCGGTTCGAAATCCTGGATATCCTAATCGAAGAAGGACGCCACCTTGATTTGGTTGAGCGACTTTCATCAGGCTCTTTTCCTTTTCGGCAACTCAGCGGGGAAGTGGTTAGAGCTGAAGCAGGCTACGATTTTCATCGTGGGGTCATGGCGAGAGCGCGACGCCCTTTCGCTTCGGAGCCTTCGGCGGCGGACTTTGACCGTTGGAATCGGATCGTGGTGCCTGTCGGTCTCGCCGATCCTGGAAACCTCGGGACCGTGATCCGCAACGGCGCGGCTTTCGGGGCCGATGCCGTTCTTGTCGAGAGAGGTCGAGGTGCAGATGTCTGGGGCCGGAAGGCGATTCGAGCCTCGGCCACGGCAGTGTTCCGACTTCCGGTTTACGAGGTCGCGGACCTCAAGGAAATCATAGAACGAGCGGCGCAGGCGGGGTTCGTCAGCTATGCGACAAGTCTTTCCAAAAAGGCAAAGCCACTCGAAGAGACGACACCGCAGGAAAAAACGATGATCTTGTTCGGGGCTGAAAAAGACGGCCTCGGGGCGGGGTTCGAAGCCATTTGTGATGAGTTGGTGTCTATTCCGATGGCGAATGAGATGGATTCAATCAACGTCGCCGCTGCCGCCGCAATTGTGTGCCACCGGCTTTTCGCGCGGGCATCTCTCTGAACCTAACCTTTGGAATCGCATCTCACGCAATTTCGGAGACGGTTTTACGTGAATATTCACTGGCTGCATCTCACTGGATCAAATACAAATTGAGGGATGCGAATCCTGCCCCTGTTTTGTTTCCTGATTCTGTGCACTGGCCTCGTCTCGATGGGCGCCCCGAAAGGTTCCCGGCCGAATATCCTGATTCTCTACGCGGATGATCTCGGGTTTGGCGACCTCGGTTGTTACAACAAAGAGTCGAAGATTCCGACGCCGAACCTCGATCAGCTCGCCTCCGAAGGAATGCGTTTTACGAATGGTCACTCGTCTTCGGGGATTTGCACGCCAAGTCGGTATGCACTGCTGACCGGTCGTCATCACTGGCGTGACTTCGATGGCATCGTCAACGCCTTCGGCGAATCAGTCTTCGCTCCCGAACGACTCACCATGCCGGAATTGCTTCAGGAAAAAGGATACGCGACCGCCGCGATCGGCAAATGGCATCTCGGCTGGGACTGGGCGGCGATTCGAAAGCCCGACGCAAAGCCGATCGAAGAGGGGCGCCGATCTTCGTGGGGCCCTGAAGCGTTTGACTGGGAGAAGGCGATTCCCGACGGTCCGCTCGCTCACGGATTCGATCACTACTTTGGCGATACGGTGATCAATTTTCCTCCCTACTGCTGGATCGAAGACGACAAAGTCGTGAAAGCCCCCGACGTGCTCATGGACACCACGAAATGGAAAGAAATCAAAGAAGGAAACTGGGAGTGTCGTCCCGGCCCGATGACCTCTGACTGGGATCCTTATGAAAACATTCCTGAAACGACTCGCCGCGGCGTGAAATACATCAAGGAGCAGAAAGAGAATGACGATCCGTTCTTTCTCTACTTCGCGTTTCCCTCGCCTCATGCCCCCATCATCCCGAACGACGAATTTGACGGTAAGTCAGGGGCCGGCCCCTACGGGGATTTCGTCTATGAGACCGATGATGCCTGCGGGCGCATCCTCAAAGCGCTTGAAGAAAGCGGTCAGGCGGAAAACACGATCGTTATCTTCTCGGCTGATAATGGGCCTGAAAAATACGCCTATGCCCGGGATGAAATTTTCGGTCATTGGTCTGCCGAACCTCTCCGTGGCCTGAAGCGGGATATCTACGAAGGTGGCCACCGCGTGCCTTTCATCGTGAAATGGCCCGGCAACGTCGCGGCGGGAGCGGTGACCGATGCGCTCGTTTCCCAGATCGATTTCATGGCCACGTTTGCCGACCTTCTTTCTTACGATCTGCCCGACGATGCCGCCGAGGATTCCCATGTCCTGACCCCACTACTCAAAGGCGAAACTGATGCCGTTCGCGACACTCACATCCACCAAACCAGCTCTTCGAAATGGGCGATTCGCCACGGCGACTGGCTCCTTATCGAGGGAGAAGATGGCTATCACTCGGGTCGTGTCAAAGCCTGGGAGGAAAAGCGTGAATATCCGGCGGATGACAAGGGTGTGACTGAACTCTTCGATCTCGCCAATGACATCGGCCAGAAAAACAACCTCGCGGAAGAGGAGGCGGAGACAGCGGCTGAGCTGTCGGCGCTATTAGCGAAGATTCGTGAAGAGGGCTACTCCGCGCCGCGTCTGGAGTAAGTCCGCTAGTCTTCCTTCAGTTCACCGGCGAGGCTGCGGGCGGCGGCTTCCCATTTGTCAGGGGTGGCTTTGCCAAAAGCGGTCACGATGCGCCAGGTGCCGCGGAAACCGGCGGGGAGGGAGTCGTTCAAGGCGCTCTCAAGGTAATACTTCCGATAGGTCCCGACCACATTCCAGATCTTAGAGGTCGTTTTCAGTTCAGGCGGTGTCGCGAGGATGCGGGAGACTGCAAACTGGCCGCTCTCCGGTTCATAAACGGCGATCCAATCGACTGGTTTCCGGATGTAAAATTGGCGATTAACCTCCTCATCATCAGCAAGCGGTGACAGAATGACTTCCGAGGTGGAGTCGATTCCAGCGAGGTAGGCGGAAACGGTTGGCGTCCAGGCGTGCATGAAATGATACACCAGTTTCAGCGGTGTTTCGTAGGGGGAGCGAATGATCGCGGTCTCGTAAATGCGATCGTCTTTCAGTTCGATCACGTTCTCGAGGCCGATCTCGCGGATGCGCGAGCTTCGTTCGAAACGAAAAGTTTCGCCCTTCATTTCGGCGGTGGGAGTAGCGACGGGTTTTCCATCGAGGATGAAGGAGAGGGCTTGTAGATCCTCCGGTTCATTCTCAAGGTGGGCCGTCCCGATGAATCCGACTTCAGGAAAAGAAAAGACTGTTCCGTAAGCGCTTTTTTCGGTCGTCATGGCGACTTCGTCGAAGTCAAAGCGACCGGGCGTCCATTGAGATGCCCGTCGCAAAAGGAGGCTCACCTTGCCCGCCGTGACGGTGATCGACGGGAGCTCAGGTCCCAGGTTGGGACGGAATTCTTCCGCTGTCGCCTCTATTTGTCCCAGCAGAGAAAGGATAGTGAGGAGAGCGGCTAATCTCATTCTTCAGTGGATTGGCAATCCAAAATTTCCCGAAAATCATTCCCCGTTGGCTCTTGGAAAATACGGAGATCAAATTCGGAAGCGACGGCGAAAAGGTGATCAAAGATGTCGGCCTGAATGCTTTCATACGCGGCCCAGCGCTTGTCTTTACAGAAGCAGTAGATCTCAATGGGGAGGCCGCGGCCTTCCGGCGCGAGCTGGCGAACAATCAAGGTCATCTCCGGATTGATCTGAGGATGGCTCTGGAGGTAGCCCTCAATATACGCCCGGAATGTTCCGACGTTGGTGAGGCGTCGGCCGTTGACCCGGTTTTTGATCCGTTCGGCGGGAAGCTTTGCGTTGAACGCCTCGATTTCCTCTTCCTTCGCCATAAAATAGGCGGAGATGTGCTCAATTTCCCGAAAGCGCTCCACCATCGCGGGAGTGGCGAGTTGGATCGAATTGGTGTCGATGAGAATGCTTCGCTTGATCCGGCGGCCTTCGCTTTCGGTCATGCCACGCCAGTTTTTGAACGATTCGCTGATCAGCGCGTAGGTGGGAATCGTCGTGATCGTGCGATCAAAATTGCGGACCTTCACCGTCGTGAGGCCGATTTCCTCAACATCACCGTCCGCCCGATAGCTCGGCATTTCGAGCCAGTCACCGATCGCCAGCATCCTGTTGGTCGAGAGTTGAATTCCCGCGACGAAGCCGAGGATAACGTCTTTGAAGACGAGCATGATCACTGAAGCGAGCACCCCGAGACCGCTCAGCAGGGCGATGGGCGGCTTTTGGAGGAGTGCCGCGATGCAGAGAAGGAAAATGACCAGCGCGGTGATCAGTTTCGCGATTTGGCTCATCGCGACGAGATTGAGATGGGCCCCGACTTTCGATTTTTGCATCATCGAACGGATCGCATTGAAGAGCGAGTCGAAGACGAAGTAGGTCGAAAGCAAAAGGTAGAGCTCCGCAGAGGTGTCGAGCACCTTGGCGATGATCGGGGTCGATTTAAAAAATCCGGGGGCAAATAGAACGATGAAGATCCCCGGTAAAAGGTGGGTCAACCATCGAAAGACACCATGACCAAGGAGTTCATTATCCCAGGTGTAAGGCGTCTTTGCGATGACGCGCTTCATCCAGGAGAGGATGAGCGGGCGAAAGACGATGTAGATGAACCACGCGGCGGCAAGAAGTCCTGCGAGAAGGATGGCGTGAGTGGTGAAATCCACCGCGACATCGGGAACCCAGGAGCGGGAATTCAACCATTGCTGCAATTTGTCAGCCATCGAGGAGGCGGATTCAGTGACTGCCCCGGCAGTATTTTGAATCGCCTTCACGGCTTCATCTTTGACGGGAGTGGAGTCTTCCATCAGATAGCCTAAACGGAGCGTAGTCGGGTGATCGCGGCGCGGAGATCTTTCGAAGTGATCTCGCTGGAAACAAAAGCGCTCCCGGGGCGGTCGAGGAGCACGAAGCGGATTTCCCCGGCTTCAAATTTTTTGTCGCGTTGCAGCGCGTTCAAAATCGATTCATCAGAGATGTCATCGGCGAGTTGCGTTGGCAGTTCATAAGTCGCAAGGGCGGCGATGAGCCTCGCGGCATCTTCGGAGGAAAGCCCCGACGATTCCATTGAGAGTCGAATCGCCGCGACCAGTCCGAGGCTGATCGCTTCGCCATGGAGAAAGCGCCCATAACCTCCGGCGGCTTCGATCCCATGCCCGATCGTATGGCCGAAATTCAAGAGAGCCCGGGTCCCGGTCGTTTCCTTTTCGTCTTCCTCGACGACGGCGGCTTTGATCGCGACGTTTCTGGAGACCAGTTCGATAAGGTGCGAACGAATCTCCTCCTTTTTTTCCACTAAATCGAGGAGGCTCTCGTCGCGGATCGCCGCGTGTTTGATGATTTCGGCAAACCCCTCGTTAAACTCGCGCTCCGGCAGAGAGGCGAGCGTCTCGACATCCGCGAGGACGAGTTGGGGCTGGTGAAAAGCACCGAGGAGGTTTTTGCCTTCGGGAGTATTGACCCCGGTCTTGCCACCGACCGAGCTGTCGACTTGACTCACAATTGTGGTCGGGATTTGAACGCAGGGGATGCCACGCTGAAAGATTGCGGCGGCAAATCCGGCGAGGTCTCCGACAACGCCACCGCCGAGAGCGATAAGAAAAGATTTCCGGTCGAGGCCGGCTCGCAGCATTTGACGGCAGACATCGGTTGCCACTTCCATGCTTTTGGAGGCCTCACCCGCAGGAACAGTGATGAGACAGGTATCGATGCCTGCAGCATTCAAGGCGGCTTCGACTTTCGCCGCGTAGAGCGGGCCCACATTCGAGTCCGTCACAATTGCGGCCTTCCGGCTGCGAATCCCGGTTCGGTCGGCGATGAGCGTCGCGGTTTGCTCAAGCAACGCCGAGCCGACGATGACGGTGTAGTCATCGTTTTTCAGCTTAAGCGAAATGATCGTGGGATTGCCTTCGGAAATGGTGGGCATGGGGGGAGAGGGTGAACGTGGCCGGGGGAACTTTCAACGTCGAACTTTCAAGCTTTAATCTTCAAGCTCGAAGGCGTGGATATGGGGAAGCATCCGGCTGACAATCGATGCCGGGGAGTCTTCCGCCGAAATTTCGAGTGAATGAAAGGCTGGCTCCCGTTTGAACCAGCTCAGCTGCCGCTTCGCGTAGCGCCGCGTCGCCTGGCGGATCGCGTCGATGCACTCTGCTTCACTGAGATTCCCCGCGAGATGATCCCTGATCTCGCGGATGCCGATTGCCTTAGCGGCCGTTTGCGAGGTGTCGGTGAGAGCCTCAACTTCCGCAACGACACCTTTTTGAAACATCAAAGGGGTGCGCTCATTGATGCGGGAATAGAGTTCCTCGCGGTCACGTCTCAGAAAAAAGCCGCAGATTTTCGGGTGGTTGTCCTGCCATTCGCTCTTTAATTTCGAGGCAGGTTCGCCGGAGAGGATAGAGATCTCCAGATTTCTCGTGACGTAACGGCGATTTTTCAAGTTCGTCGAGGCGGCACCGTCCGGGTCGAGCTGTTCGTAGCGGGACACGAGCGACTCCAACGATTCCCGGTCGAGCTGGGCTCGCAGCTCAGGATCGCTCTTCGGCGTCGGGGCGAGTCCGTGGGTGATCGCTTTGAGATAGAGGCCGCTCCCACCGACGACGAGCGGCACCGCCCGCAGCCTCACCTCCGCGATCATCTCGCGGGCGCGGGTCGCAAAAAGTGCCGCATCACTGTTCTCCGAAGGGTCGAGAACACCAAAATGATGATGGGGGACTTCCAACGTTTCTTCAGAAGACGGAGCGGCGCTGATGATCTCCATGCCTCGATATACCTGAAAGGCATCGGCGTTGATGACCTCAACCGGTGCGAGGGCACGGGCCAGTTCAAGCGCCACCGCCGTCTTTCCGCTGCCGGTCGGGCCGGCGAGGTAGATCGGAAAATGGGAAGCACTCATGGTCAGGAAAACCGAAACGCAAAACGCCGGAACAGTCGAGGACCATTCCGGCGTTGGCGAATTGTTTAGAAAGTTAACTCAGCTCTCTTTGTCTGACCCTGCCTCGGCAAGTTCAGGCTCTTCTGCCGAGTCTCCATCGCTTGAGTCATTTTCGGGCGAATCTTCATCCTCATCGCGAGGGCCCTCACTGCGGGCACCACTGATGATGAGTTTCCGGCCCATGAAATCCTTGTCGTCGAGCACTTCGACAGCGCGCTCGGCTTCATCGGCTGAACCCATTTCGACGAAGGCGAACCCTTTCGATTGCTGGGTGCGGGCATTCGTCACGACCTCTGCGCTGAGGACGTTACCAATGCCGCGGAAAAGCTCTTCGAGCTCCACTTCGGAGGTTTCATAACTCAGATTGCCGACATAGAGGCGACCG
>CAZOUP010000064.1:5353-31027 GCA_964583035.1 uncultured Akkermansia sp. | reverse complement strand
CATGAGTGAACTCTTGTTCATTTTTACTCATGTCCCCACTTGTTGAGGGAGAGCCGCCAGAAGAAGAAATTCTTTGAACCGGCGAAGTCACTGCCCCGTTTTGCGTCAAGCAAAATCAACGCAACGGCGAACGCCGCGAACCGGCAGGTCCTTTTGCGAAGCGGAAGGACAATTCAATTCCGACCAGTGGCTCCAGCTTACTGGAGCCAGAAGAAGAAATTCTTTGAACCGGCGAAGTCACTGCTCCCACCTTCTCTTCTTGAGACTACGCCGCTCGAGTCCTGCCGCTAAACTGGCCGCGACCAGCACCCCCGCGGTGAGATGCCAGAATCCCAGCGTGAGTTCCCAGATCGACGGGGCAAATCTTAGCGATGGCGCAATCGGCCGGATCATCATTCTTCCTCGGGCATTCCGCTGCTTGTATCCTCTCGGCCGCCCGTGGGGATCGATGTAGCCATCAACCACGCTGATGCGAATCAGCGAACTCGAGGTAAATACTTCTGCCGATCTCGATCCAAAATAGTGAAGCCGTCTTTCCGAATATTGCCCGCTTTGCCACCATCCAAAAACGGTCAGCAAGAGCAGAATGACTCCTAGCAAGGTCACCGGAAAGTGCCTCACGAAAACCCATTTCGACCGTTTCCGTTCGGATTCTGAAAGAAGCTCACTCAAAATTTCGAAAAAATCTGATATTGAAGTCACATTTTACACTGGCCGACGCCAATGAATTCTGGCTTAATGCCGCCCAATCTCAAACACCTCGCAAGCCGTGTCTACCATTTCAGAACTCCAAACAGCGCTCGCCGCCAATCCCGAAAATTGGGAGGTGCGCCTTTCTCTCGTTGAATCTCTTGTCGCCGAGAGCCGTCACGAAACAGCCGTTGAGATCGTCAATCAGGGAGCCGATCTTCCCCGCGAACCCGCCCCGTGGCTCGATGCCGCGAAATGTTACGCGGCGGTCGGTGCGATTGAGCAGGCACGGGGCCTCGTCGCCAGTTCGCTTGAGATTGATCCTGAATACGAACCCTCGCTGACCTATCAGCAGCAGCTGGAAGCACAGATCGCCGCCATTCCGACACCGGTTGCCCTTTCCGCTGACGATGTGGATGAGGAGGAAGAGGTCGCCGCAGCACCTCCAAGGCCTGATCTGGCCGCGCCGGCTGTCGCCCTCAAATCCGGAGACAACTCCAATGATCCTATTGCTCTCCCGAAGGTGTCATTTTCACATGACGAAATGGATGCTCTCCATGCCGCCGAGGAAGAAGCAAAACGTCTCCGTGAAGCATCAATCAAGCGTGACAAATACAACTCGATCATCATTACAGTGCTCCTGCATGTCGCGATCTTTGCACTCTTGATTTCTGTGGCGACCAAGATCCCACCGAACGTTCCACCGCAGATCGTGGCTTCAAACGCCGCTGAGCAGCAGGAGGAAACGATCGATGACACAACGATGGAAAAGCCGACCGTCGATCCAACGACGGCCGTCAACACCGCCGTGACCGACATTATCTCCGTCTCGGCTGAGTCGAGCCTTTCCGTTTCCAGCCTTGATGTCCCTGTTGCTGATATGGCAATGGAGAACATTGTTTCCTTTAATCCTTCCATGAGTCTCGGTATGCCGACCTCGTCCGAGTCGAAAATGATGTTCGGTCAGGAAATGGAAGGCGATGTCCTCGGCGTCATTCTTGACGTCTCCGGATCGATGGCGGAATATCTCCCCATGGTCGTTCGCGAAGTCGATAAAAACTTCAAGGACGCTCCCGTTGTTTATGTCCGGAACATGGTGATGCGCACCGAGCGCAATGTTGACGACCTTGAAACGGTCCGACTGATCGTTCCTGAAGAGGTGATCCCGTATGATCCGGAGCTGAAAACCCGCACGCCTTATTGGTTCCTTTGGCACGACCTTCCAAAAAAGGCACCGCAGCGCTATGTCGACCGCCTTATCGAGACCTACAAGACTCGTCCCAATCAGTTTCTTGCCGATGGTCGCTGGGACAGAAGCCGCGTGCAGTCCGCGATCGAATTCCTCATGGAGGAGAAGATCGATTCGCTCTACATCTTCTCCGACTTTGAGGATTTCGTCGACGAAGACGTTGCGCTCACGATCGGTCAGATGCTTGGTCGCCGGAAAATTCGCACTTACATTCAGCCCGCAGAGAAAAAGACCGAGCCGTTGGATGTCGTGACAAAGAAGATCGCGAACCGGACCCTCGGTCGTCAGATGCCGTCGCTCGTTTCCATCCTTGGTGGCGGCGGCGTCGATGATGACATGCCGACCTCACTGCTTCCTCCGAAGCCTGAAGAGAAGAAGCCGAAAACCGATATCGATTATACCTATGCGGCTCCGCGCCCTGAAATCACAAGCAAGGAGTTTTATGGATTCCGACCCGGAAAAGACTGGACCGAGATCCATCGCATCGTTGAGCCCGAATACGAGGCGGTCTTTTATGGACCGGAAGCAAGGGCTTACATTTTCCTGAAGAATGCAGACGGGCAGTTCATCCAAAACCCGATCCGTTTTCACTACCACAGCTGGATCTACGTCCCTGAGGCTCCGGACCCACGTCACCAGGTTCGCCACCGCAAATTCCTCCGCCTGAGTGAAGAACCAAGTTTCGACGGCAAAGAGATTGTCTGGAAGATGATCCTTGAAGGGGATCTCGAATTCGATGTCCACCTCTACCTCGGCAGGAAGGGAATGAATGCGACCTATGTAGCGCAGTATGCGGAAGATGCTGAGCAACAGAAACGTGACTGGGCGCACATCCACTTTTTAATCCCCCCACTCGCACAAGAACGCAGCGACCGCTACTTCGGCTATGACTTCCCCGCCGAGGGTGTCAAACTGGATGATGTCCGTGCTGTCGTGGAACCAAACGAAGTCATCTTCAACCTGCCGCGACAGGATCGGGATCGTTACGGGAAAGGATGGGCCGAACTCGGGTTTGAACCGGGATACAACACTCGCAAGTTCGATGATATGATCCGGCGCCTTCCCAGCGGGATTCGCGACATGGACGTGACCGGCCCCTCGTGGGGTGGCCGCTCCATGAGCTTCCGAACGACGGCGAGCAAGATTTTACTCGAAGGTGGTCAGCCCCGCTCTGATATCGAGCCGTGGGAATCTTTCCACGCGCGCCTCATTCGTCGCGGTGACACTCGCGAGCGCTTCACCAAGACCGAAGCAATCGAGATTGAGATCAAGTAGTTGATCCGCTCATCAGGAGCAAACCTTTCGAAGGCTCAGCGCTCGCCCCGGCGAATCTCTGAGCCTTCAAAGTAAACTCGGATCCGGTAAGTTGTGTTCGGGCGGAACTCAATTTCGCCGGTCGTGACATTGACCCGCTCCGGAATCTTCGAAAGCTGTTTGTCGACGACCGCGTGGTATCCACGGTCGGAGAAAATGTCGATTAGGATCGCTAACGCAAGCGGATTAGAAAGGACCTCGTCTTCATTGTTGATCACAGCACGACCCGAGATCGCATGCCGCTCGATAATCGGGATCAGTTTCACATTGATGAGATTGACCACCTCCTGAAACAACTGACGATCTTTCCTCACATATCCGTCGAGGCGTCGCACCAACTCCTGACGGGCATGAAGCACCAGTTCACTCGCCAGCGGAATCCCGCGGATCAGCGAAAACGTCTCAGGCTCAAGCTCCAGCGAACTTTGATATTGAAGCTCCTGTAGAATATTCTGCTCCACCTCTTTGATCGATCCCTGGGCATTGATGAGGTGATAGAAAAAGACTTCGCGAAGGGACTGGAGCGCATCCCAGGTGCTTTCTTTAAAAACCCGGTAACGATGCTTTGCCGCTTCGATATCGAGGTCGGTGGGACGAAGCTCCTGCAACTCCCCCACTCCCGTCATACGCACCTCTTCGTTGTGCCTCGCAATTTCCCGACCCCGGAAAAGCTGACGGTCCACACTCGTCTTCTCATCGATGAAGAGAACCATGACATGAATCGTGGGTCGGCGGAAATGCACCGCCAGTTCTGTCTCGGCGTACTCGCGATGGAACTTGCTGATTTTTTTGACCAGCAATTTCATGCACTCGACCTGAACCTTAGTGCGGGGAAACCCATCGAGCACGGCCCCGTCACGGAACTCATCCTCCAACATTTTTCGCAGAAGAATCCCCATGACCTCGCGGTCCCCTACGAGTTGACCATTGTCTTTAAGAGCTTTCGCGTCCGGACTGTCGAGCAGCGAACTGACCACAATCGGCGGGCAGGTGAACCCGCGGGCCTTCATGATGAAACCGGTGTTCGTACCCTTACCGGAACCGGGAGCACCCCCGAGAAGGATGATCTCCTTCGGGAAGCGCAAATTTTCGACCCCAAATTGATCGACGAGACTTTTCCAGACGGCATTAAAAATGACCTGGGCGTCTTTGATTTCAACGTCCGTCAGGACCGGCGCTTCTTCGACCGGCAGTTCGGCTTCACTCATGGAAAACCCCGTCAACCGTAAAGGCCTCTTCCGCAAGCTGAATTCGCGTTCGTAAGTTCATCCCGCCCAAAAGGCAACGATAGCGGGAACACGTCAAAAAAGGAATCGGCCACGAGGGCGGTGCAGAGGCATATTAACAGGATGAAAACAATTATCCCGGCCCTTGCCGTCCTCTTGAGTTTCACGATTTCCGAGGCCGCACCCCATGAAACGCCCGAAGGCTTCGAATCACTCTTCAATGGAAAAGACCTCAGCGAGTGGAACATTCCCGAAGGCGACAACGGGCACTGGAAAGTCCTCGGCGGCGTCATCGACTACGACGCCCTTTCCGAAGCGAAGGGAGACAAAAATCTCTGGTCCAAAAAGGAATACGGAGACTTCGAACTCCGCCTCGACTGGCGCATCAAGGAAACGCTCGGCTTTTACCCCATGCCCTACGTCCTGCCTGATGGCTCTTATGTGAAAGACGAAGACGGGGAAAATCTCACCCACCTCGCACCCAACGCCGACTCCGGTGTCTACGTTCGCGGCAAAGGCACCTACCAAATCAATATCTGGTGCTGGCCGATTGGATCCGGCGAAGTCTACGGGATCCGGAACAATGCCAAAAATCCCCCCGAAGTCCGCGCCGGAGTGACCCCATCACGGAAGGCCGACAATCCCGTCGGCGAGTGGAACACTTTTGTCATCACGGTGAAAGGCGACCGCCTCACTGTGGTCCTTAACGATCACACCGTTATCGAAAACGCCCTCCTTCCCGACGTCCCCGAGCGTGGCCTGCTCGCGCTCCAGCATCATGGCGGCATCGGCAAAGACGGCGAGATGTCCTCCTCCTCCAGCCTCGTCCAGTTCCGGAATATTTTCGTTCGTGAGCTCGAATGATGACCCCTCGATTCTCTCTCATTCCCCTTCTCTTTTTCTCGTCCACGATCTTCGCAGAGGAGAAGAAAGAGGAAGAAGACCCCGCGCTCGGCCACTCCTACCACGGCGAAGTCTTCAACGAAGGCCCGCGTCAGGCTGCCGTGGACATCCCCGGCACCGGTGATGTCCACTTTGAAGTCACGACCGACTCAAAGGAGGCTCAACAATTTTTCGATCAAGGCCTCGGGCAATTGCATGGCTTCTGGGACTTCGAAGCGGAGCGGAGCTTCCGGCAGGTCGCCGCGCTCGATCCCGATTGCGCGATGGCCTACTGGGGCATGGCGATGGCCAATTTCAAAAACGACACCCGTGGAAAAGGCTTCATCGAAGAAGCCGTCGCACGGAAGGAAAATGCCGGGTCCCTCGAGCAGCAATGGATCGACGGCCTCGCCGAATATTTCAGTGACATCAAGCTCGACGCCAAAAAACGGCTCCGCGAATTGGTGCGTTCGTTAGAAAAAATCGCCGTTGCGCATCCTCATGACATCGAAGCGCAGGCCTTCCTTCTCAAACAAATCTACTACAACCACGGAAAGGGACTCGAAATTCCAAGCCACTACGCCGTTAATCTCCTCGCGGAACAAATCCTCACCGCCGATCCTGATCATCCCGCGAATCACTATCAAATCCACCTCTGGGACAAAGAAGACGCCGCGAAAGCGCTCACCGCCGCTGCAAACTGCGGACCTGCCGCCCCCGGGATTGCTCACATGTGGCACATGCCGGGTCACATCTACTCAAAGCTGCATCGCTACGAAGACGCCGCCTGGCAGCAGGAAGCCTCCGCGCGGATCGATCACGCGCACATGATCCGATTTCAGATCGTGCCGGATCAGATTTCCAATTTCGCACACAACAACGAATGGCTCATCCGCAACTTTAACTACCTCGGCCAACTCGACCGCTCCGTGGAACTCGCGATGAACATGATCTCCCTCCCCCGCCTCCCCAAATTCAAAGAGGAGGACAAGTCAGAGACCTACGATCCTAAAGGAAGTAGCTGGCAATATGGTCGGGAACGCCTCCGCGACACCCTCGTTCGCTTTGAGCAGTGGGAGCAACTGATTGAACTTTCAGAAAACGGTCTTCTCGGAGCCGATGACAAATCCATCCTCCAGCGTGACTATGACCGCTTCGTTGGCATCGCCAAATTTGAAAACGGTGATCACGCCGGGGGGACCGGACATCTCGCCGCGCTTCAGGCCGCCCTGACAGAGAAAGAAACCGCCCGCGACGAAGCCATCGCCAAAGCGGAGAAACAGGCCAAGGACAGCAAGAAGACGGAAAAGGAAATCACAAGCGCCAAAGAATCCGCTGAAAAGGAATTCAAGAAAGACATCGAAACCCTGACGGAGCTTGTCCATGAACTCACCGTCTACGAATCGCTCACCGCAAAACCTGCTGACCTCGGAAGGGCAAAAGAACTACTCCCCGACCTCAAAAACATTGTGAAGTGGCGCCACGCAACCCTCTGGCTCCGCGGCGGCGATCCTGACAAGGCCATACAGCTCGCGACCGAATCAGTAAAATCTGATCAAGGGGAAGTCCTCCCCCTCGCCACTCAGGTCGAGATTCTTTTCGCCACCGGAAAGAAAGACGAAGCAAAGGTCGCCTTCGAGAAACTCCGCACCCTCGCTGACACCGCCGACCCTGACATTCCTCTTTTACAGCGTCTCGCTCCCGTCGCGAAAGCGCTCGGCTATGCAACCCCATGGACGAAAGCACCGCCACTAGCGACCGATCTCGGCGCTCGCCCCCCGCTCGATTCGCTCGGTCCTTTCCGCTGGACAGCACCGGCAGGACCCGCTTTCGCCCTGCCTGATACCGATGGGAAAATGCACGCCCTTAGCGACTTCGCCGGCGAACCCGTCCTCGTCATTTTCTACCTTGGCAAAGAATGCACTCACTGCATGGAGCAACTCAACGCCTTCGCTCCGGTCGCAAAGAACTTCGAAGAAGCCGGGATCAAACTCATCGCCGTGAGCACGGACAGCATCGAGGGACTGGGCAAAACCTTCGACACCGAAACGAAAAAATTTCCCTTCCCCCTCCTCGCCGACCCGTCACTCGATCAGTTCAAAGCCTACCGGGCCTACGATGACTTCGAAAAGATGGCCCTTCACGGCACCTTCCTCATCGACGGCAGCGGCCACGTTCGCTGGCAGGACATCAACTATGAGCCCTTCATGCATCCCGAGTGGCTCCTCGAGGAATGTGTGCGCTTGTTGGAACTGGATCTCGCCGGGAGTTGAGTGAACTCAGATGAGATGCTTCCGAAAGAATGCGAGGGTACGCTCCCAGGCAAGCTCTGCGTTTTCAGGGTCGTAGCGGGGCGTTGAATCATTGTGAAATCCATGATTGGCCCCGGCATAGATGTGCATCGTGTAATCGACTCCGTTCTTCTTTAAATCGGCTTCATACTCCGGCCAGGTTTCATTGACCCTTTTATCGAGCTCACCAAGTTGAATCAGCAGGGGGGACTTAATGTGACCCCTGATCTCTTCCGCGGCAGGAGTGCCGTAGAACGGGACGCCGGCGGCAAGGACGTCCGGGATCGCCGCCGCAAGCATATTGACGATGTAGCCGCCGAAACAAAAGCCGACCGCTCCGAGCTTACCCGTCGCGGACTCATGCGATTTCAGAAACGTTGCCGCAGCGATAAAATCCTGCTCCAACTTGACCTTATCCATCGAGGACTGCATCGAGCGTCCCTCGTCATCGTTTCCCGGATATCCCCCCAACGGAAAAAGTCCGTCCGGAGCAAAGGCAATAAATCCGGCCTTGGCGAGTCGCCGCGCCACATCCTTGATGTAGGGGTTGAGCCCGCGATTTTCGTGAACAACGAGAACCGCCGGCGCTTTACCCGCCAGCCCGGTTGGAACAACGAGGTAGCCCTGACCGGTTCCGTGACCCTCCGGCGAATCAAATTCCTCATAAGTGGCCCGGATATCAGGATCATTAAACGAAACCTGCTCAGCCATCGCGTAGTCCGGCAGAATCGCCGCGAGTAGTGCGCCCGTGGTCAAGCCGGCAACGGAAAGCGTCGAGAGTCGGTGCACAAACGTCCGTCGATCAATGAGGCCGTGGGCATACTCATCATACCAATCGAAAGCTTCCTGAGGAATCGGATGGGGAGCGGCCTTGATTTCGAGATCTTTCATTTTTTGGTTGGGTTTCAAAAGCCATCTTGAATGAATGGCGACCGTGCTTGTCCGAGGGTAAACCGATCAATGATCCAAAGCCATGTTCCATCCGACTGGCGGCGGGCAATCTCTCCGGTGATATCCCCGTTGCCGAGGGTCGATGAGGTCAGGGCGAGATCACCACTGCAAACCGCAGGGGTTTGAAGGCTGGGGTCAAACTGCGGGGAACTGGAAAGATAGTCAGTGAAGAACCTCCGAAGTTCATCGTGTCCGACGATCAATTTTCCGTCTCCGGCATCGAGGGTGGCGTTCTCTTCATAGAGCGCGACGAGGCCCTCAATATCGCCTGCATTGGCACGTTCGACGAAGAAGCGCTCGAGATCGTCGGGGTCATTTGCTGATGGATGCATGGCGGGGATAAACTTGAAACGATGGCATCAAAAAATTCCTCTCCTGCCAATCACCGAATACCAACCGATCCCGCAGGAATTGAATCCTTCACCGGAACCAAACAGGGTACAGTCACCGACTCAACCCTGTTGAATCGACCTACTCCGTCTTCAGCCATTGAACCGCGTCAATGATGACGTGACCGTCGGTTCCTTCATTGCTGATCGTCACCGTCGAAACCTCGCCGGCCCCATAAGTCACGGTCATGATCTGGCGAAAGGGTTCATGGGACGGCTTCTCTCTCTGGTTCATCGAGACCGTTTTCGCCCCGCCGGAATGACTGACGGTGACGGGGACATTTGTCGCCCGATTGTTGTTCGCCGGATAGGCGATACGAATCGCATAGGTGCCGGCCTCTTCGATCGTAGTCGAGAAAACGGCCGAGGCTGAACCTTTGCCCTCATTATCATCATGCCGATAACCGAATCCGACGAAGGGACCGTTGGAGGAACTGGTCTTTGAAAATCCCGTCAGCTTCGCTCTTTCATCATCAACCACAATGCCGTCGAGTTCGCCCACCGCTTTCCCTTTGCCGCCTGCAATCGGCCCGTCGTAGTGGAGAACTTGTCCATCCTCAAGGAGACGGGCTTTGAGGTCTTCGTAGGGAACATCCTGCACGTCGAGACCGCCATCGATTGCCATGACCGCAGCGGTCGCTGCGCTTTGACCGAGGATCATGAAGACCGGTTCCATCCGGATCGAGCCGAAAGCAATGTGCGTGCTTGATACACAAACCGGTGCAAAGAGATTCGTGCACTGCTCCTGCTTCGGAACGAGCGAACCATAGGCAATCTCGTAAGGCCCACGCGTGCTCACCCCGATGTCCCCCTCGTTCTGGACGTGCCCGTTCTCATCGATGTGACGTTGGGTATTGTGTGAGTCGATTGCGTAGGAACCCATCCCGACAGAGTCCGGGGTCGGCTTCACCTTGCGCAGCTCATTCTCCGTCATGACAAAGTCACCGATCATACGCCGCGCTTCGCGAATGTAGAGCTGGTGAGACCAGTTTCCGTTTTCCTGAAACTCATCTTTCGGCAAACCCCACTTATTCATTTCCTCCTGCACATCCTTAGGGACGCGGGGATCAGTCGCGATGAAATAGAGCAAGCCGATCTGATAGGTCTCGTGTTCCGCAATGATCTCACGCCGCTTCTCGTAGCTCGCCTCGGGATACTCGTAGTTGTAGCCAATGTTATCGAAGCTGAAAGGACCGTGATTGTTCGTGTCCGTCTTGTGATTCGGAATCACATCGAACTTGTTAAAGGTATCCATGCCCCAGCCTGCCTCAAAGATGCGGATGAGAAGCTCATACTGCTTCGGATCGTAGCCCTCCGGCTTAGGAAACGGAATTCGATTCTCCGGATGATTCGTCAGGCACATGCGAAAACAGTAGGCCTGCACACGATGGTCCCCTTCCCCATACTCGCCCGGAGGATCCGTGCTGATCCGCTCGAGAACACCGCTCGTTGGGTCGCCGGGAACGATATATGGATCGACCGGCTTATCGAGAACCTGAAAATGGTGCTTGTGATGATCGACTCCGGTCTGCACTCCATTCCAGTTTTCGCCATATTCTGCATTCGCCTCGCGACCGAAATGATAATCAACACCCGACGCCGCGATAAGGTCTCCCTCATAAGTCGTATCAAGAAACATTTTTCCGGCGAATTTCTTCCCACTCAGGGTCGTGATCGAAACGATGCGACCGTCTTTGACTTCGACACCATTCTCGCGGTCAAGCCACTCGTCGCGGTGCACCGTGAGATCAAATTCCGTCACGTAATCTTCGAAGACCTTGCGGGCGACGCTCGGCTCAAAGACCCACATCGTACGATTTTCCCCGTCCATCGCCGCAGTGCCCTGGCCCGTGTTTCCGTATTCCTCAGGCTTCTGGAACTTCCACGTTTCCGGCTTCTGGTATTCTTTCCAGACACGATGATAAAAATCTCGGGACAGACCACCAATGACCGACGTGTCACCCGTATCCGTCCAGCCAAGTCCCCCACTGGAGAGACCTCCCAGAATCGTGTCCGGACTGACAATCACAACCGTCTTGCCCATTTTTTTCGCCTGAACCCCTGCTATCACCGCCGCGCAGGTTCCTCCATAGATGACGAGATCATAGTCGACACTTTCTTCCGCTGACGCCGGAGAGAAAAGCGCAAAAGCAAATACCAGAATGATGTAAACGGAGATCTTCATGCCTTCACCCTAGCGAGTGTCCGGCGTTCCAACAAGAAACCAGTTTGCGCCAAAAAAAGAGTGACCAATCGAAAAGACACCGACGATCAGGCGAGAATGTCTTTCACGACGGAACCATGCACATCGGTGAGTCGGAAATCCCGACCCGAAAACCGATAGGTCAATTTCTCATGATCGAAACCGAGGAGGTGCAACATCGTTGCATGGAGGTCATGCACGTGAACCGGGTTCGAAGCGACCGCCAATCCGAAGTCGTCGGTCTCTCCGTAAGCCATGCCTCCTTTGACGCCGCCACCTGCCATCCAGACCGTGAAGCCATCGACGTGGTGATCACGGCCGATACGGTTCACGTCTTTCGTCGCCACTTTTTGAATCGTCGAGGTGCGCCCCATTTCCCCGCCCCACACGACGAGGGTATCATCCAGCATTCCACGCGCTTCGAGATCTTCGAGCAAAGCCGCGATCGGTTGATCCGACTCACGGGCAAGGCGCTGGTGATTTGGCAGGAGTCCACTATGACTATCCCACGGCTGACCTGCGCCGTGATAGCACTGAACGTAGCGGACCCCACGTTCAGCAAGACGGCGCGCCATGAGCAGATTTCTCCCGACCGGGGTGTCACCGTAACTCTCGCGAACGGACTCAGGCTCTTTGGAAACGTCAAAGGCATCGGTCGCAGCGCTTTGCATGCGGAAGGCCAGCTCCATCGAATGAATACGCGAATCCAGTCGCTCGTCACCAGCGCGAGTCGCGGCATGGCGTTCATTCAGGGATTTGGTGAGTCGCAGTAGATTTCGCTGTGTGCCAGTGCCGATATCATCACGGTTGAGGTGTGGAATCATTTCGCCGCCTCGACCGTTCGTTTCGATGTGTGTTCCCTGATAAACCCCGGGGAGAAAAGAACTCGTCCAGTTGCGGGATTGAGCGGTGGGCATTCCGCTCGGCATGAGGACAACATAACCGGGGAGATCCTCACTCTCTGTCCCCAGTCCATAAAGCACCCAGGAACCGATGCTGGGCCGTGCCAGAACCGGATGACCGCAGTTCATCATGAGGAGACCTGGCGAGTGGTTTGCAATCTCACTCTGCATCGAACGAATCACACAAAGCTTATCGGCGTGCTTCGCCACGTTCGGGTAGAGCTCTGAAATTTCGAGTCCACTCTCTCCGTGCTTTGAAAACTCGAAGGGAGAAGCCCAGATTTCACCGACTCGGTTCCGCTGCGTGTTCTGCAATGCCGCCTTGACCGAATCCGGCAACTCCTGCCCATCGAGCTTTTTCAGCTCAGGCTTCGGATCGAAGGTGTCAATTTGCGACGGACCACCGTTCATGAAGAGATGAATGACCCGCTTCGCCCTCGCCGGAAAATGAGATTCCTGCACGGATAGTGGAGAATCCAACGGACCGCGGCCCTGCACACTCGCGAGCAGGTCCGAAGCGGCAACGGCACCCATGCCGAATCCGAGACGCTGCAGGGCCGTCCTGCGTGAAAGATAAAAGTCGTTGTTCATGGTTCAGTCCACGTAAAGAAACTCGTTCGACATGCAGAGTGACTGTGCGATCAGAGGCCATGGCGAAACGTTGCGGCCCACTTCAATTTCGGCAAAGCGTTTCACTTGGGCCATCTCTCCCGGGGTCGGGGAGCGCTGCAGGACACGCTCGAAAATGCTCTCAATTTTGGCGGCCTCACTCGCAGCATCTTCGAAGGCAAAGCCTTCGATCAGAGCTGCGGTTTGATCAATCATGAAGGGCGAATTCATGAGAAAGAGGGCCTGCGGTGAAACGATGTTCTCCGTTCTTGATCCCTGCGTTTGCATTGGTGAGGGAAAGTCAAAGTTACGAAGGGTCGGGTCAATGTTGAAGCGATTCACGTAGCCGTAAACGCTGCGGCGTTTGGTGTAGTCCTCACCCCAAATGTGACCGGGGCGTCCTTTCATCTTGAGATCCAGTTCTCCGGCAACGGAAAGAAGAGAATCGCGGAGTTCTTCAATACGAAGCCGCGTGCGATTAGCTCTCCAGAAAAATTCGTTCTCAGGATCGATCGCCACCATTTCCTCCCAGTCCATACTCGCCTGCTGAAAGGTCTTCGAGGTCACGATGAGACGCACCAGTTTCTTTGTCGACCAGCCTCCTTCGACGAACTCAGCCGCCAGGAAATCCAACAACTCAGGATGACTTGGTGCTTCTCCCTGCAGCCCGAAATCGGAAGGGGTATCGACCAATGCGTCTCCCATCAGCATTGCCCAAATACGATTTACATAGACTCTTGCGGTGAGGGGATTTCCCGGGTCGATCATCTTCTCGGCCAGGTCAAGACGTCCGCTGTTCTTTTCGTTGAATGGCTTTTGCTCAGGATCAATAATCTTGAGAAATCGGCGGGGCACCCGCTCGCCTTTGCTGGAGACCTCCCCTCGAATGAAAATGGAAGGCTCCGTCGGTTTCTTCTTCTCTGAAACCGCCATCGCTCTCACCGGAGCGCCGTCATTGAAGAGGAGTAGTTCAGCGAGATCGGTTTGTTCAATTTCTGCGGCGATCGAGCGGTTATTTCCTTTTTTGACTGACTTGCCGGCGTCCTTGATCTTCTCATCAATCTCAGCACGAGCCTTGGTGTAGGAAGCAACCTCGGCCTTGGCCGCATCATAACCTGAAATTTCCGGAAAGTCCTCGAGGGCCCAGGGCTCGGGACGATTCACCGAATTAAAAACCCCGTAGAGAGAATAATAGTCCGCCGTCGGAATCGGCTCGAACTTGTGATCGTGGCAACGAGAGCAGGAAACCGTCATTCCGAGGATTCCGCGAGTCGTCACATCGATGACGTCATCGACGAAATCATGGGACATATTCCGATGCGGCGATACGCCAATAAACCCGAGCGCAGCGAGCGTGGGATCATTTCCCTCAAGTCCGAGAAGGTCAGCCGCGAGCTGCTCTTTCACAAAGACATCGAAGGGCTTGTCTTCGTTGAATGCCTCGATGACATAATCGCGATAGGTGAAAGCGTAGGGATAATAGTGAGGAGTCTTCGTATCCGCCCGGTAGGTCGTCGCCGTGTCCGCATAGCGTGCGACGTCGAGCCAGTAACGAGCCACGTGCTCGCCGAAGCGTGGCGATTCGATAAGCCCATCGGCGTAGAGGTTGATGTTTTTCACCCCAATGTCTTCCAAAGACGGCGGGAGACCAGTCAGCTTGTAGCTCAATCGCCGGACGAGACTTCTCCTGTCGGCAGGCGGTGAAGGAGTCAGCCCCTTTTCAGCGAACTTCGCAAAAACAAATTGGTCAACGGGGTTCTCATTCCATTCCGGGTCGGAAGCCTGCGGCGGCGCGGGTTTCACGACGGGCTGAAACGACCAGTGATCTTTCGCTTTTTCAAAGATAACCGTCTGATCTCCGAGCTGGGAAAACTCGGTCTCGCCCATGTCTTCAGCGGGACCGGCAGCTCCATCGCGGATCCATCGTTTCAGGATAGCCACCTCGCTTGCTTCGAGCTGATACTTCGGCGGCATTTCGAAATCAAGATCGGTGTAGGCTACCGCTTCGATCAGGAGCGAGCCCTCGATATTCCCGGGAACGACTGCTTTGCCGGTATCACCGCCCTCGAGCCATCCGCTTTCGCGATCCAAAAGGAGCCCGCCTTTTTGTGAACCCTCAGCTTCGGAGTGGCATTCGTAGCAGTGCTTCACCAAGAGCGGTCTCACGCGACGCTCGAAAAATTCGGTGCCGCTCATCTCGCCGGCTGGCTGCGCCCTGCCCTCAACCGGGAGGCACACCCCGGCGAAGAAAAGGATCGGGGAAATAGAGATGAAAGACGAAACTTGCACCACTCAATCTAAGCGTATTTGAGTGACAAGCACGTGATGCCGAGAGCGGGATTACGTGAACCCGCACGGCGGTTTCCGGCATCCGCTCCGCGAATTTTTCAGCGCGTCCGGAAAGTCTCGCTCTCAATCAGGGCGATGATTAAATCCCGGAAACCGCCCTCTTCCGCCTCAAGCCGCTCGACGATCTCCTTGATCTCGATCTGCTCAGCATAGGACGGGATCCGCCCCGTCGCATAGATCACGAGCTTTTCCGCAAGGCACTCGGAGACGAGGTCGATATTGGCGACGAGCCACTTTTTGAAATCGAGATAGCCCTCAATCTTCGTGCCATCGGAGAGCACCCCGGATGGATCAATCGGCACCTCGATTTTTGGCCAGCCTTCGCGCCAACGCCCCACAGGATCAAAATTCTCGAGGGCAAAACCGATTGGGTCGATATGTTGGTGGCACCCCGCACAATCGGCGGATTTTGTATGCGCGGAGAGTTGCTCACGTGGCGTGCTCGTACCCTGGGTATCGGGCGTCAGAGCCGGGACATTGCTCGGAACCGGCGGAGGCGGCGTCCCCAAAATATTTTCGAGGACCCAAACCCCGCGCAAAACGGGCTGGGTATCGACGCCGTTCGCGGTCGCCATCATCGTCGCGGACTGCCCTAACAATCCACCGTAGCGACCCTCGGGATCAATCTTGAGGCGCTCGATTCTCATGTGATCCCGCGCATAGACCGCCGTGGGTCTCGCCACCGAATTTTTCCTCGGGGGATAATCGTAATTCTCTTCCGCAAAGCGTCGCGAGGTGAGCAGGAAATCGGGAGCGATCCAGTCTTTCATGGGCCGGTTCTCTTCGATCATTTTCGCGAAAAACCGTTCCGCTTCGATCTTTGCAATCTCGACTTCCTCGACCGTGAAATTGAACGACGGATCGGGCATGATCTCGAGGAGGAGCCGCGTGTGCAGCCATTGCTCCGTGAAATCTTTGATCATCGGCGCGGAAGGACTCGTCGGGATGAGCCGTTCGATTTCGCTCCGCAGAATTTCCGGATCGTCCAGCTTTCCCGCTCTCGCGAAATGAACGATCTGACTGGTGGGAGGGTAACGGGTCAGGAAATACGAAATGCGACTCGCAAGATCGTGTTGGTCGAGCGGACCCGGCGAGGATTCCCGAAAGAGAAATCTCGGGGAAACGAGCGCCTGTCGGAGCATGAGATGCATCCCGTCCTCAAAGCGGTGACCAGCGTCCCAGTGATTTTTCGCGATCGCAAAAAACGCATCTCTCGTTTCCGTATCGACCGGTCGTCGGAAAAGGCGCAGGAGAAACCCATGGATTCCCCGGCGGGCATAGGCCTCATCGCTTTCGCCTTCCTGACGCTCCCCGAAGCTATAATCGCGAATTTTGACGCGGCGCAGATCTCTCGGACTATCCACGAGTGAGAACGGTCCCTCGACGGTGACCCCGTGAAGTTCAAGCGCGGGTCCGAATTCGTGATACTCGTAGGTGAAGGTGTCGGCAAGACTCCTGACGGTTCCTGCATCGCGCATCATCGTCAGGATTTGCTCCGTGTAGGGAGAATCCATCGTCGCATCACTCAGGTCGAGGTCTGGGTCGTTGAGATGCTTCTGATAAATATCCCATCCGTTCCGACCACGGAGACTCGACACTGAAGCGAGAGATTTTCGTGTTTTCCGATTCGGAAACAGCATCTGCTGCCACGCCGCGAGGAAACGGGGATCTTCGCGAAATCGCTTTTCGAGAAGCGGCTTGAAGACGGAGGGGGCGTGCGTCAATTCCGCATCGGCCCATCGGAAGAGCAGGGTCTGCCCTTTGTAAAGTTCCGCCTCAAAGGTGAACGTCGCCGGCGACTCCGAAGTCACCTCGAACTCTTTCAGCAAGCGATGCGACATCGTCCCCGAGCGATCATTCGCCGCGACATCACGAGCCCGAATTTCGAGGGTGAGCGATTTATCATCCTGCGGACGGAAGGTCGAGGCATCAACCGTGACGCGGTAAACGCCCGAAGTCGTGACTTCGATTTTGCTCGGCCAGGTGCTGCTCCGCATGATCGAGTCCGTGCTGCTGCAGGCGAGCCGCAGCGCGTCTCCGTGAATCGTCGATGCTGAAAAACTCAGGACAAGATCTTCGACCCCCGCCTTGCGCATCGTCGGCTCGGGCAAAACCCGCTCCGGCGGGAACAGCTCGTCCGCGATCTGGCCCGCGACTTCATGATAGGCCGCGAGGAGCGGCGGTGAGATCACGAGCGCTTCACTGACAGTGTCGAAGCCATGCTCCCGGTTGTCTTTCGGAAAGCCGAGCGGCAGCTCAAACTCGTCCATGAGAAAAGTTGTCCGGATTGTGTTTTGATACTCCAGCCGGTTAAGGCGGCGGGGAAGGGTGCCCCCGATCGTGGTGTGCTCGCGAAGTTTCTTATCGAGAAAGGCGAGGAGCTTCTCCCGCTCCTCCTCCGAAAGTTGAGGTTTGTCAGGCGGTGGCATGTGCCCGTAGTCGATCACTTTGATGACCTTATACCACTGCTCGACCGCTTCCGGATCGCCCCATGAAATCGCGACCTGATCGAGATTGATCCCGCCCTTTTCCGAGTCGGCATCGTGACACTCCATGCAACTCGCAAAGAGAATATCCTGAACTGGCTCGGGTACGGGATCGTCTTTCGCGAAAACACTCGCACAAAACGCGAGGCTACCGAGAAGCGCGAATTTTGAAAAGTAGAATCCTGACATCACGAGAACAATCCGTTCAGATTCCGGGACGCATTCGAGAAACTCCCCTGCTCAATCCCTAGTCGCTCCATCAGGGTAAGATACAAATCACCGAGCAAAGGAGCGTCCGGTTTCGTTGCATCAATCGCGAGGTGTTGCCCGTGACTGAACCCGCCACCAGCGACGAGGGTCGGCAGGTTCGCATTGCTGTGGCGACTTGCGTCACCCATCCCTGTGCCAACGAGGATCACGGTGTCGTCGAGGAGCGTCTTTCCAGTCGGATCTTTCTTCTCCGAAAGCTGCTTCAGGAAATTTGCGAAACACTGCATGTGCGCCCGCTCGATCGCGACGAGGTCTTCGATCATTTCCGGATCATTTCCGTGATGCGAGAGTGCGTGGTAGCCCGCCTTGAGAATCTCGCCATCAATCGCAAAGACCTGCCCGAGACCATCAAGGAAAAGCGAAAGGACATGGGTCGAGCCTGACTCGAGCGCGAGAACCATGAGATCATACATGATGTTCCCCGCCTCCATCTGCAGGTTCGGCGTGATCGGGTCGTAACTCGGCAACTGATACCCCGTTTCCGGAACCGGCTCGTCGAGGGTCGCGAGCTGGCGATCCATCCGCTTCTCGACGGCGCGGAAGGAATCAAAATACTCATCCAACTTTTCACGGTCCCGCTTTGGGAGGGAGGCCTGAAAGCGTTTCGCATCGTCGAGGACACTGTCGAGCGAACTCTTCCCGCTCTTGATCAAATACTCGGCCCGCTCCCGATCCTCTTTCGAGACAAAGAGCTGCTTATAGAAAACGCTCGGTCTCATGATCGTGGGGAGACCGACACTTTGCTTTGTAAAGCTCATCGTCTTCGCGCCCTCGCCGACGCCCGTCGCAAGCTCGACCGAAGCGTAGCGGGATTTCCCACCGATCTGATCGGCGATCTGCTGGTCGAGCGAATAGGTCCCCGGTGCTTTTCCGCTGAGGAAATTGATCCAGGCATTGTGTCCGTTCGGCGCACGGTGATCGAGGCCGGAGAAGACGGTGAACTGATCCCGGCAGTCAGCAATCGGCTCCAGCGTCCGCGGCATCTCGTAACCCCGCCCCGCCGCCGTTGGATAGAACGCTTTCTGATGCCAGCCAAGATAAGCACCGATCGCGACAAAGTTGCGGGCCGTCTTCGGATTTGCCGCAGATGCCTTCTCATCCGCAAAAGCCTCCAGCGATGGTAAGGCAATCGTCGCAACCGCGCTTCGGAGAAAAAGACGGCGATCCACGGATGATTGAAACAGAGAAGGTGCTTTGGCTTCCATGGGGAACATTACGGTCAATCCAAACGATTTTCCAATCCACGCAAGAACGTGTGTCCAGTGTTAGGCTTTTATTCGTCAGGGAATGAGATAGCAAAGAAATCAACGTAAGACCTGACACTTTCGACGCAGGTTCTGGACAACGCTTCATCTCTCAGATCGTCGAAGCACGCCTCTGCGGAATTGACAGGACCGGCATTGCTGGAAAGACTCCCCCATGACCTCCCCCTCGCTCCTTTGGATTTACCGATCA
The DNA here is from genome assembly GCA_964583035.1 of uncultured Akkermansia sp. Lineage (GTDB taxonomy): Bacteria > Verrucomicrobiota > Verrucomicrobiia > Verrucomicrobiales > DEV007 > Arctic95D-9. Next base: position 11,761 of record CAZOUP010000064.1, on the reverse strand, counting down.
CGGTTCCTCATTCCGCTTTTCTGCCTCCTCCTGACTCTCTCGGTCGAGGCCGCCACTCCGCACGGCTTGTTCACCGACAACATGGTCCTGCAGCGGGATAAGCCGATCAAGGTCTATGGCACGGGTAAGGAGGGAGAAAAAATCACCGTCGAGCTGGACGGGCAGTCCACCGCGACGGCGGTCACCGATGGCGAGTGGTGCGTGACTCTCCCTGCGATGGAAGCGGGCGGTCCCTATACGCTCACGATTTCGGGCGCGGAGACTCACACGCTTGAAAACCTGATGCTTGGCGATGTCTGGCTCTGCACCGGTCAGTCGAACATGGCCGGAACCCTCGCCGCCTACATGAGCGCAAGCTACAAAGACTACCAGCATCTCTACGAAGGCTTGCCGGAGGCCAATCCGATGATCCGCCTTTTTAAATTGAAGCAAGACGGAGAGGATTCCCCGCAGCGCGATGTCATCACCGACGAAGTTTTCGGCAGCTCGTGGCGTCTCTGTGATGAAGAAAGCGCGGCGCTCTTTTCCGCGACCGGCTATCTCTTTGCCCGCGAACTCCAGCCGGAGATCGGTGTTCCAATCGGATTAATCTATGCCACTCTCGGAGGAACCCGGGCCGAATCGTGGGTTTCGGCGGAGGTCCTCAAAAGCCGCCCGGAATTCAAAGTGATCCTCGACGATTACCACCGCTCGGTCGAAAATTTCCCCCAAGTTCAGAAAGCCTATGAGGAGCAACTCGCGGCCTGGCAGGCGGCGGCAGAGCGACGCGGCCGCGCACCCCAGCCCCCAATGGGGCCGGAGCACCCCAAGCGGCCATCCGGACTCTTTAATTACATGATCGCTCCGCTACAGCAGTTTCCGGTCGCAGGGGCGATCTGGTATCAGGGCGAAGGCAATGCCGGTCGACCGGAGCAATACCAAAAGCTCTTCCCTGACCTCATCACCTCATGGCGGGATCAGTGGGGCATCGGTGAATTCCCGTTTCTTTTCGTTCAGCTCGCGGCCTTCAAGGAACCAAACTCCAATCCCGAGGACACCGATTGGGCACGGCTGCGGGAGGCACAAACCATGACGCTTTCAGTTCCGAACACTGGGATGGCGACAATCATTGAAGCCGGGCATCAGACGAACATTCACCCTCCTGACAAACCCACCGTCGGGAAGCGACTCGCCGCGCAAGCGCTCAAAATTGCTTACAACCGGGACATCGTCGCGTCGGGCCCGATGTTTCAGAAAATGACCGTCGAGGGAAACAAAGCAACCCTGACATTCGCCGATGTTGGCAGCGGATTGACGGCCCGGACCGTCGCGACAGACGGCCTAACCGTCCCCGCGGCGGAGCTCGCCGGATTCGCCCTCTGCGGCGCGGATCGAAAATTTCACTGGGCGGACGCGAAGATCGTCGGCAGAGACCAAATCCTCCTTTCCTCCCCCGAAGTCGAATCTCCGGTCGCAGTGCGCTACGCCTGGGCTAACTTCCCTCGTTGCAATCTTTACAACGAAGAAGGCTTTCCGGCGGTGCCGTTTCGCACCGACACCTTCGAGCGGATGGGTGTGGGAAACGTGAGCGGGATTGGCGTCGGAAAATCGCACGTTTGCAATCAGCCAATCCTCAACGGCATGTGGGACGGCCTCACCGACGGGAATCTGGCCGACGACAACCTCCACGCATGGGCATCCGATGGCTCGATGGATTTTCCCAAGCATGTCACGGTCGATCTTGGGGGCCTGCATGACCTCGACTCTCTAACTATTCACAACTCCGCAAACGGAGGGACGAAAACTGTCGAAATTCAGCTTTCCTCAGATGGTGAAAGTTTCACGACAGCTGAGACAACGCAGTTCAACAATTACGCGATGGACGTCTTCTCTGTTGGGGAAGCAAAACTCGCCCCCGCGACCCACGTCCGTCTCGTTTTTCCGGACCTCCACGAAACCTCATTCCAGCGCAAGAAAAACGGCTTCGTCTTCCTCCGTGAATTGGAAATTCAGGGAAGTCCGGTGGCGAAGTGAAACAAAAACTCTGCGCTCCATTCGCATTCCTCTGCGATCACTCGCCTTTCCGACCGAGTTTCAATGACGCCTGCAATGTTTCCTTCATTCCGCTTCAGTTTTCATCTGGAAAATCCGGCAATCCCAACGCAAAGTCCCCTATCATGGAAGCGCAGGAAAATAAGAACGTAATCGGCGGGGAATTAATCCCCTGCAGCATGGAACCCCTCACCGGCTTCTATCGGAACGGCCAATGCCAGGTCGGACCGGAAGATCATGGCTGTCACGCGGTCTGCTGCGAACTCACCGCAGAATTTCTCGCCTACAGCAAGTCCATGGGCAATGACCTCACCACCCCGATGCCCGCCTACGGATTTCCAGGCTTGAACCCGGGAGATCGCTGGTGCGTCTGCGCCGGTCGCTGGAAAGAAGCTCTCGACGCGGGTTATGCCTGTCCCGTCGTGCTTGAGGCGACTTCGGAAGCGGCGCTGAAGTATGTGACGCGGAGTATTTTGGAAGAATATGCGCTGAGTGACGATGAGTGACTTTTTCACTTCGATAAAAAATCGAGTTTCAACGGCTCCATCGCCGGTGTCACTTCGATTTTTATCGGAGCCTGATTCTGCGGACTCAACGAATCGCGCGCGACTGACTCATCCTCAGGATCGCCCGTCGCTTCCCAAATGCTCCCTTCAAAAGTGAGCGTCGCCCTGCCCACGACCGGGCCAACTTCCTCCAGCGCCGCGAATTTGCCACGACGGACGCGGATTGAGGTGATCGGAAGATGCTCATTTTCAGGATAAAAGGTCAGCACGCCCCAGCTCACCGGTTCGCCATCGAGGGTCACGATGCCCTGAAGAGGCACCCGGGGCTGCGGAGGTGAGAAAAAAGAATTGGCCCGCAACCAGTTCGCAAGCAACCCCGACCATGTCCCCAATACCGGATCGCCCCGGTAAAGCCCAACACCGTGAGGACCGTCCTGATAGCTATGCAGTTCCGCCGGAACACCACTCTTGCGAAGCGCGAGATAGAACTCGACCGCATTCTCGGCGGGAACGGCAGTGTCAGCGTTAGTTTGGAAAAGAAAGGTCGGAGGCGTTTCAGCGGTCACGTTTTTCTCGGAGGAAACAGAAGCGGCAAGCGCTTCGTCATCCACTTTCTCCGGTCCGAGGAGATTTTTCCGCGACCCGCCGTGCGTGATTTCCGAATTCATGCTGATGACAGGATAACAAAGGATTGCAAAATCCGGGCGCGCGCTCACTTCATCGATCTCGTCCTGCGGCGCATAAGCCTCGCGGTTAGACAAAGTCGCGGCCATGCTCGCGAGGTGACCGCCTGCGGAGAATCCCATCACCGCGATTCGGTCGGGATCGAGACCATACTCATCGGCACGTGCGCGGACAAAACGAATCGCCCGCTGCACATCGGCAAGCTGCGTTGGATAATAATAGCCCTGCGAACCAAGACGGTAGTGCAGCACGAAAGCGGAGACGCCCTGCTCGTTGAACCACTGCGCGGGCTGATGCCCTTCATGATCAATCGCAAGTCCACCGTATCCGCCGCCCGGGCAAATGATGACCGCCGCGCCGCTGTGATTTTCATTTCCCTGCGTCGGATACAACTGCAGGGAAGGCAAAACGGGAGCCTCCTCTTCAGAGGCAGGAGGGTTGAGAAAGGGCGTTTCTCCGACAGGCCACAAGAGGGATTTCTCCTGGGCAGAGAGGGGAGATCCATCGGTCAAGCCAATCAAGAGAGAAAAGATAAGGAAAGGATATTTCATACGCCAAGATTTGATTTCAGTTCTTCCAGTTCTGTTCTAAGACTGAGCACCTCCGACTTAAGTGACTCAATTTGTTCTTCCATTTCGGTCCGCCAGCTGGATACCGGCGTCACTTCACCTGACTTCGTCACGGCTTCGCTGACGCTTTGGGAAACCTCTCCGCAGAGGGTATGGAGGTAAGTGACGACGCGACGCCCGCCCCCTGCCGGAATGATTTTCACGAGGGGGACGGGATTATTCTCCGTCATGAGTTCAAGCGTGGACTCGACTTTCTCGACATCGACGAAAGGGTGCATCCGCTCGGTGCGCTGACGAAGCTCACCCGCCGTCTGTTGTCCACGCAGCAAAAGAACACACAAAAGTGCCTGCTGACCTTTGGTAATGTAGGGCAATTTATTCTCCAAAGTGTGACGACACTTCGGAACGCGAGCCCCTGACTGATGCACCAAAATCGCGAGCTTCTTATAGCGGAGGCCTTCCATCGCCTCCTCGACTTCATCCGTCCCGAGATCGGTGACCGGCTCGCGGTTACTCGATTGATTACAGGCCGTGTGAAGGCTGTTCGGCGAAAGCGGATAGTGGTCCGGAGTCGTCGCCTCTTTTTCAAGGAGGCAGCCCAGAACACGCGCTTCGGCGAAGTTCAAAAGCGGTTTCGGAGCCGATCCTTCGACCGGCTCATCAGTGGGGGTTTCGTCTGACATGGGATAAATCTACTCGATAAATTTGCCGGGGTTCAAAATTCCATTCGGATCCAGCGTCGCTTTGAGCCGGCGATGGATGTCATTAGCGACCGGCGTCACGGCTTCTTTAAACCATCGCTTTTTGGCGAGACCGACGCCATGTTCGCCCGTGATCTTGCCGTCGTTCGCAATGACCCAGCGGAACAAAATATCGAGCGCCGCATCAGCCTTCTCACGAGCGCCTTCGTCGGTGTCGTAATCCTTCACCATGAGGTTGGTGTGAATGTTCCCATCCCCGGCGTGGCCAAAACAAGCAACAGGAATGCCGGTGTCCTTTTCCAACTCACGGGCAAACCTGACCAACTCGACGAGCTTGGATCTCGGGACGACGATGTCCTCATTCAGTTTGATCAGTCCCGTTGCACGCAGGGAATAGGAAAACTCGCGGCGCAATTGCCAGATCGCCTCGCACGATTCCTTGTCGCGCGCTTCGTCCACTGCGAGCGCCCCGCACGAGCTCACCAGCTCGTGAAGCTTTTCCAGATCCTGAAGCACGGTGTCCTTTCGTCCATCGAGTTCCACGATGAGATGGGCATTTCCATCCGGCAAAGTATCTGGCCCCAGGTAATCGCGAGCGGCTTTGAGAGTGAACCCGTCCGTGATTTCGAGACCGGACGGCTGCCATCCCGAATTCAGGATAGTCTGCACTGCTTCAGCCGCTTCTTCGAACTCAGCAAAAGTCGCGGTGAGCATCGCCCTCGCTTCCGGGTGTGGAATGAGCCGCAAAGTTGCCTTCGTGACGACGCCGAGCAAGCCCTCCGACCCGACAAACATTCCGATGAGATCGAGACCGGTTTTGTTTTTGTGACAGCGACCTCCTGTTTCGAGGACATCGCCATTCGGAAGAACCACTTCGAGACCGAGGATGTAGTGTCGCGTCACCCCGTATTTCACGCAACGGGGGCCACCCGCATTCGTTGCAATCGTTCCCCCGATCGAGCACTCTTTGAGACTTGCCGGATCAGGCGGGTAATACCAACCCTTCTCACGCACCGCCTCCTGCAGGTCATTTAAAATCACCCCCGGCTCGACGATGGCGACTCCATCCGCCGGATTGATCTCGAGGATCCGATCCATCTTTCTGACCGACAAAAGAATCCCGCCCTGTGTCGGGACACAGCCACCGACGTAGCCGACGCCCGCCCCCCGGGTCGTCACCGGAATTTTGTGCTCGTTTGCAAACTTCAAGGTCGCGACGACATCGTCACGGCTCTGCGCATGGACAACCGCCTCCGGCATCGAGGCCGCGTGCCAGCGGTCCTTTCCAAACTCTTCCCGGACCGACTCTGAGGTGACCACTTTGTCAGGACCCACCGCCTCGATGAGTCCCTCGATCCACTCCGCTTTTAATTCTTCGATAACCACTCCCATAACTTCGGAAGATAAACGATAGCGCCGACCGCAGCGGCTGCAACCGACGCAATGAGAACTCCACCTGCGGCGGCATCTTTGCACCGACGGATTCCCGGGTCCATTTCAGGGTGAACCGCGTCGGCGAGATATTCGATCGCAGTGTTCAAGACTTCCGCCATGAGGACCAACCCGAGGCAGAGAATGATCGCAAGCCATTCCCCTGCCGGAAGCCGGAAGAAAAACCCTAACGCGATCACAATGATGGCGGCGGCGAGGTGGATCCGAAAGTTCCGTTCGCTTCGAAACACAGATCGAATTCCGCGCCATGCATCGACGAAACCCATTACGAAATTACTTTGGCCTGATGACTCACTCATAAATTGCTTGGCGGATTGCGGGAATTGGTTACATCTTTAACAAACCTTGAATAATTCAGGAAAGTCTCATGAGCAAAAAAACTGCAAAAAAGAAAACGGTGCGCCGCCCCAGCCCAAAGAAAATTGGTTTCGTTGGTGTGGGTCGCATGGGGGCTAACATGGCCCG
>CAZOUP010000064.1:0-5253 GCA_964583035.1 uncultured Akkermansia sp. | reverse complement strand
GCCGAGGTCAAAGCACTCGTGAACATGGTCATGAACATCAACACCGCCGGTCTCGCCGAAGGTCTTGGGTTAGCTAAATCACTGGGTCACGATCTCAAGATGATCTGCGAAGTTTTCTCCCAGACCGGAGCCAACTCCCGCGTCCTCGAGACCGACGCCGACGACATGATCGACCGGGATCACGATTGCTGGTTCTCCGCCTCCCACGCCGCGAAGGATTCCGGCATCGCCGGTGGACTCGCGAAATCGAAGAAGCTGAATCTTCCTCTCAATGAGGCGACGACCGATCAATACAAGAAAATGATCGAACTCGGACTCGGTGAGCTCGACAAGTCCGGCATCGCTGAACTGACTTTCCCCGGTCGCGCCGGTGCGAAGAAAAAAGCGGCTCCGAAGAAAAAGGCCGCCGCCAAAAAGAAAGCCGCTCCTGCGAAGAAGGCCGCCGCCAAAAAATCGGTGAAGAAAAAAGCCGCGGCGAAAAAAGCGCCCGTGAAAAAGAAAACCGCTGCGAAGTAATTCTTTCCAGCGGGTTCATTTGAATCTCTCGATAGGCGCGTCTTCGGACGCGCCTATTTTTTTTGACGAACCCTAAACACAAAGGACATCGTCCCCAATCTCTGCAAAGGATGGAATTACTTATTCTGCAGCATCTTATCCATCATTCCGCTCATCATTTTCCCCATATCCTCACGCGACAGATCCGGGTTCTTCTCCCGCATTTCCCCCATCTTGGAGAAAAGCTGACGCCGTTGCTCTTCGGAAAGCTTGCCCATTTTTTCGCGAATTTCAGAAGGTGGTCCGCGACGCTCACCGTCGCCTTTTCCTTTTCCATCACCGCGCATCTGACCGCCCTCAGCCGAACCCGCTCCCGGCTTCGATTCGCCGGGTTTGAGCTGCCATTCCGCGTAGCGAATGGTGACAACCTCCCCACCATCGACCGACACTTTCGCGGCGACTTTCTCCAAATCGACGTCCGTCTTCAATTCAACCATCTTCCAGCCCTGAGAATTAAGCTGACTGGAAACAACGTAGGACTCCTTTGTCTCCTTATTGATGAGCGTCGCGACCTGCTCGTTATCAACCGTCGCAATCCCTGTCAAAATGAGCGAATCGCTCAGATTCAACGCACGCGAAAACGGAGACTGTCCCGCAAGGGCTTGAAAGTCAGCCTCCTCTACCGTCACCGGAAGAAACGACTCTTCTGCCATCAGGGAGGAAAAAGCGAGCACCCCCACAGCAATCCAACATCTGGTTTTCATCATGCCGATTGAACTCCGTCTCCGTGAAAAGGTTTTTCTTTCATCAATAATCACGAAAAACGTCAGGGACAAAGTCGAGATCACTAGCCTCTTTCACCGCGAGGCCGATCTGAAAATCCATTATCTCCTGCGGAATCGGGTTTTGATACTCATCGAGACAATCCCGCAGCGCTTCGACGGCATCGACGTCCCTCGTCCTCACCTGCCGGTAAACTTTGATCGCAATCGACTCCGCCGCGCCGGGGGTGACGAGCGAGGGCACGAGCGGCAGAATCTCCTCCGGACATTCCTTTGGTAATTTAAGATCATGCTTTTTACCTAGCGCCCGAATCAGCAGGTATGCCTCCTCGGCTTCATGCGCCGGGAAGAGGGGAATCTTCACATCAACCCTGCCGGGACGTTTCAAATCGACCTCGATCAGGTCAGGGCGACTCGAGGCGAGAATCCAGAGAATGCGCCCGCGATTCGAGGTATCACTCATCTCTTTCGCCATCATCGAATAAACCCGACCAGAAACACCCGAGTCACCCGATCCCGCATCGCGACTCCCCAGCGCCTGATCGGCTTCGTCGATAAAAACAACGCAACGCCCGAGGGCATGGAGCAAGGCAAAGATTTTTTCGAGATTCCCCTCCGTGCTCCCGACCCAGCGATCACGGAAATTTTTCATCTTCACTACCGGCACCCCTGCCTCGCCGGCGAGACATTCGACAAGGTAAGTTTTACCGGTCCCGACCGGACCGCATAGGAGGTAACCCATCGGCATCGCCTGGAGATCGTTCTTATGCCAGAGCGCGATGTCCTGACGCACCCAGGTTTTCACCCCTTCGCTTCCGTAGACATCATCAAGGGTGCGGGTCGGCTCTAGAAACTCGATCAAGCCCTGCGCATCCCGCTCGACGAGAGATTTTTTCAGGTCCGCGAGATCTCCCTCCTCAAGGGTCGTTTCTTCATACTCCCGACGCTTCAGAAGCGACTCGATTGAGCTCACGGTCGCCCCCGCTAGCCGCGACGCAGGCACTTGAGGGTTCCCGACGAACTGCTGCAACGCTTTCGGATAGAGCGCTTCAAAATGCGCAAACACTTCGGTGAGCTGTTCCGGCTGAGGCATTGGAATCTCAATCCTCGCGGCCCGCTGATTGTGCGAAAGGAGATGATTGAGATCGTTCAAGTTTTCCGAAACGAGAAAGACCGCCAGGTTCTGTTCATTAAAATGCGTCTCATGCGACCACGAGCGCACCACCGACGCCATCGAGTTGAGCTGGTAGTCACGGGTCTGCTTGGAGACGGGAAAAACCAACTCGGCAGATTTGATGATCACCGCGACGGAATGATTTTTGCCGGCGGGTGATGACTCTTTATTCTCACCCGGAGCAAGCGCCCGAAGGTTCACGCAAAAGCGGAGAAACTGATCGATGTAACCAATCGCATTCGGCGGGTCTTTCGGCATTTCATCTGCAAAACGAAGCGTACGAAACCACTCCTCCCCCGACTCGATCCGAAGCCCGGCTCCAAGCTCATAGCTGAGGACGAGATCAAATTTAGAAAGCTGAACCCCGGTGAGGTAGTCGATCAAATTTCCCACCGAAAGGGACGATTCGGATTTGCCCGGCACAAGAAGGCGATCACTGACATTGCCATGAACCACGAATTGATTCGCCGCACTCGAAAGATAAAGCTTCCGGATTTCCTCCGCCCAGTCAGGTCTCATCATTGTCTCGCTCATGAATTGCAGTTTCGGGAACCTACCCGATCAACTCCGGCGCGTAAACGATTTCACGAAAGACTCATACAACTCCTTTTCCTCGACGGCTTCCTCCATGATCTCCTCCAGGTCGCGGCGCTCTCGTTTCGTAGGCCGCCCCGCACCCGACGCCCGCTGCGGAGTTGCCTCACGGGCCTGCTTAAACGCCTCGGCGGCGGCTTCATAAACTTCCTTCGGGGTGTGATCGATCAGGTAATCATCGACAGCGGAGGCACCGACCCGCTTTGAAAGAAGCGTCTTCACCTCCACCGTTCGAGTGAGAAGGCCGCGACGAACTTCCAACCGGTCCCCGACACGAATTTGTCGCGAAGCCCGACATCGCTGCCCGTTCACAAGGATCTGCTCTTTCTTACAGGCCGCCGCTGAAAGGTCTCTTGTTTTGAAAAGTCGGGTCGCCCACGTCCAGACATCGACACGCACGCTTTCATCCTCTGAATTTTCGCCTTTCACTGACACGAGTTTACGTCGTTCGGCAAAGATTCGTCCAGCAATTCCCGCCGTAGCGTTCCAGCGCCAGCGCCTCAAGAGCGCAGCCGTCGGCGGCTTCGTCTAAAACCGCCAGCATCGTAGAGCCGGACCCTGACAAAAGCGCTGCCTTGACGCCGGGTTGAGCGCCCAGCCACGACTTCATTTCACCTAGTACGGGAAATTTTTCATACACCGGCCGCTCCAGATCATTCACCATCGTCCCCCATGCCATTTCCTGCGGAGCATAGGAAAAGCCCTCATATTCGCCGGACTTCGCCCAATGCTGATAAGCCCACGAGGCCGCAATCTCAAACGCAGGCTTGATGAGAAACAATTTGAGAGAGAGCACGGTTTCAGCCACCGGCGTCACGATCTCACCACGGCCGCCGCAATCACAGGGACGATTGTAAACGAAGAAGGGCACATCTGATCCGATCGCCGCGCCCACCGTTGCAAGCTCCTCTTCCGGCAACTGGAGCGAGGCCATTTCGTTCACCGCGCGCAAGACCGCTGCCGCATCACTGCTCCCGCCCCCGAGCCCCGCGCCTGAGGGAATATTTTTCTGAAGGTCAATCGAAACCGCGAGCGTTTTTCCCGTTTTTGCCTCCAGCGCACGAACCGCCTTCACTACCAGATTCTCCTCTCCGGTTGGCAGGGTTTCGTCGGAGCAGCGCAGAACAACTTGATCGTCCTCCCGCCACTTCAGTTTAAGCTCATCGGCCAGCGTGAGCGAGACCATGCGGGTTTCGATCTCGTGAAATCCGTCTTCGCGCTTGCCGACAACTCGGAGCCAGAGATTGGTTTTCGCCGGTGCCGAAATTCCGCAGGCCCCCTCCATGTCAGGAAAATCACTCATTCACTCCAACCAATAACCGCAAAGAGCCTTCCCGTCTGCCCCATTTCGACACGATAACTATAGTAGCGATTCAGATCTGAAGTCGTGCAGACCCCGCAATCGTGAACCTGTGATTCCGGAACCCCCGCAGCGATACAGTCAGAAACGATCTGCGCCGCGAAATCGATTTCGTAGACCGGTGGTCGAATGCACGGCGCGAGTTGCACCACGATATCTGCCGGATCAGAACCATATTTTTTCTGCATCACCTCGATGGCTTCTACCGCGATCTTCTGCTCCGTCCCCTTCTTGCCCGAATGCACCACCGCGCAGGCCCGCTTCACCGGGTCCGCGAGAAAAACCGCTCCGCAGTCTGCGACAAAAATCCCGAGATACTGCCCCGCTGTCGCCGTCGCGAGTCCGTCCGTTTCTGCAAAGCGAGTCGATACAGGAGCCCCTGACGGATCAATCGCAATCACGGATTTACCGTGGACTTGCTCACCCGTAGCCAAATGCCCTCGATCAATGCCGAGTGCACCGAGCCTACTGACATGATGTTCCTCAAGCCGCTGCAAGGCTGTCTCTCGATCCGTTTTTACATCAATGTCAGGATGGCGGGTGATAAAACCATGAATGAGACCGCTGATCCCGGCTAAAGCGGGATAGGTCTCGATAAACGAGGATTCAATCATACGGTTAAATTCAACAGGGTTGGGTCACTCATTCAACCCTTTTGAATAAGGCGTAGCTCACTCAATTTTTCATTCGGTATTTGTACGTTTTGATCGCCAACTCCAGCACCCGAATCTCTTTCCGCACTGCATTCAACTGTTCGATCCGAGTCTGCTGAAGTAGATCGTTTAGCGTTTGCGAGTAACTATTCAGGTCAGTTGCACCATGCCGAGTCCCATGGTTTGAGACAAGCT
>CAZOUP010000063.1:25337-31146 GCA_964583035.1 uncultured Akkermansia sp. | reverse complement strand
CCGGCTCGAGCCGGATCCATCGCTGTGATATCTGCTGAATCCTCGTCACGTCAGGTTCGACAATGGCAATTTGACGCTCCAGTGATTCCAACTCCCGCACCGTTTGCTTGCCCTCGACCCACAGCCACGCCGCCACGACGAGATAGACAACGAGAAGGACACCCATGACCGCAGCGAGCTTCTTTTTTGAAGCACGGCTTCTCCGAAACCTCGAAATCCGCGCAGGCAACAAGCGTGAACGCCCCACTGGATTCGCGCTCCCTTCGACCCCATCGCGGTAGGAGGTCACCGGGAGAGTTAGCCCGGACTCGAATTCCTTCTTTGTCGAATCAGAAAGATCCCCGACTGCCACTTCGATACCGGTAGGAAACAAATGCGAAAAAGCATCATCACCACCAAGACTGAGCAAGAGCAGGGAAACTTCCTGAGCGGTGATCACATTCACTTCGGAACCACTGCTCAAGGCTTGAACGTGGACCGGCTCATCATCCTGATAAATCCCGAGCACGAGTCGATTGTGTTCCTGCCAAAGTCGAGCTCCACCTGCTGGTGGCGACTGCAGGGCGGCGGCGGGCGCATATCCCTGCGCCTGATTGATGATCCATTCGTCATCGAGAGGAGAGACCACGGAGACCGCGAAGGTTTGCCCTGAATCATCACTTTTCACCGGCACAAAATCGTAAACCGTTTCAGATTTCGAGGCCGTCGCGAGGCCCCGCTTTTCGATCTGCGCAAAGATCATGCTTTCGTGAAGCGACGAATCGGTCACGGGGAGCTGGACGCAGAAAGTGGACACCTTTGCGGCGGGCAAACCGACGACGACATCACTCCGTTTCCCGATGAGGGAGGACAGAGTTGCCTCCTCTGTTCGCGTCTGGCCTCCGGAGATGAGGATCCATCCCGAGTTCGAGGCGGGAAGCGCTGTTAGGTTAACGGGCATGTCGGTGGATTAGGCATCAAGCAGACGCGGATCGTTGAACCCCGCGAATCTCCGCGAGTTTCTTCATTTTTAACCCGCAATTCAAGCCCTCATCTACGGTTCATTCAAAAGTCTCCGATGAGAAAATTGGCGACGATGACAAACCGCTCGTGCCATTCAAGCTTTCCGGGTTGCAGCGTGATCGCCTCCGGAGCCGCCGCGACGAGGAAAGAACGGCCGTTGAGCCACTCCCCGCCAGGCTCGACCCCTTTCAGGGCGCGAAAGGATTGCGCGCCCTCGCGATAAAGATAGATCGCGATTTCCCGACCTTCCCGGGGATCGAGGGCCGTGAGCATAAACCCTGAGCTCGCCTGAAAGTCCCCGACAGTGGTGACGACAACGTTGTGATGAGGACCAGTTTCCCACGCCGGCTGTCCGTCCTTATCTTCCTGCTGACGAACATAAAAAGCCCGCAGACTGAGAATCGGTGAAACGCCCCGCTCAACGGAACGCCTCATCATGCCGTGGATTCTCTTCGCAAATTCCAGGCTGGCCTTTCCCTCAGCCCGGTCGAGATAGGCACCTGACAGCTCACCGGCCCCGCGGTCGAGAAGCAACTCATTCATCCCCGCGACCACATTCATCCCCGCGACCAGGTCCGCAGTCGCGACCACGTGAATCCCCCAGCGCCTTTGCCCCAGGTAAACGACCGAATCCCGAAGACGAAAATATCGATCGTGCACGAACCGCATTTTCACTCCATCGTCGGAACCGAGAAGACCTCCGTAAATCTCACGAAACTCCGGGCGACTGAATTTCAAGCAATTCAGAATCGAAGCCGGTCCGCAGGCATCGTTCGAGTCAGCATAGTCGCGCTGATCAACGATCAAATTATCCTGCGACTCTGCCCGTCCTAATCCGATCAGCCCAAGAAGGAAAGTCGCGACCAGAAAAGGCTTCATGAGAGTGGTTATATCTCGTCACTGCTCTCTCCCGCAACCAAACCTCGCAGTTTTGCCTCAATGAACGGGTCGAGGGCACCGTCCATGACCGCCTGGATGTTCGCGGTTTCACAGCCGGTGCGGTGATCCTTCACCATCTGATAGGGCTGGAAAACGTAGGACCGAATTTGACTTCCAAAACCGATCTCACCTTTTTCACCGTAGGTCTTCTCCATCTGGGAACGCTTTTTGTCCTCCTCGATCTGAAGGAGCTTCGTTTTCAAAAGCTTCATCGCGACCTGACGGTTTTTGTGCTGGCTCCGCTCGACGGTGCATCGGATTTGGATGCCGGAGGGAAAGTGCGTGAGGTGAACCGCCGTTTCGACTTTGTTCACATTCTGACCGCCCTTGCCGCCGCTTCGTGCCGTCTTGATCTCGATGTCCTTTTCATCGATCTCCAGCTCAGGCTCCTCCTCTAAATCCGGGACGACATCGACACTTGCAAACGAAGTATGACGTCGCGACTGGGAGTCGAAAGGAGAAATCCGGACAAGCCGGTGCACACCCCGCTCGCAACTGAGGTAGCCGTAGGCATTTTCGCCCTCGATTCGCAAGGTTGCTCCGCGAACGCCGGCCTCCTCGCCCTCCTGCATATCGACGATTTCGACATTAAACTCCTGCTGACGCGCCCAGCGCTGGAACATGCGCACGAGCATCTCGGCCCAGTCGCAGGCTTCGGTCCCGCCCGCTCCGGCATTGATCGTGATGAAGGCGCTCTCGGCATCGTGCGGACCGTTGAGGAGGGTGCGTAGCTCGATCTTATCGAGTTCGCCATTGATCGCTTCCAACTCCGGCCCTAACTCAGCAAGAGCGGCCCCTGTGTCTTCCTCCTCGTCGGCAAACTCAACGAGAACTGCAAAATCATCAATCCTGCCCGCGAGTTTGTTCACCGGGTTGATCTTGTTTTTCAGAACGGAGACCTCCCCCATTCTCGCCTGTGCTTTGTCGTTATCGTCCCAAAACCCGGGCGCACTCATCTCGGCCTCGAAGGCCTCTAATTCCCGCTCCAGCTTTTCGAAGTCAAAGATAGTGGCGGAGCTTCTTCAGCCGCGCCTGTATAGATTGTACTTCCTCGTTCATTGTCGCTAAGTTGTTCCACAAATCTGGAAAGTTTCAATCTTTGGATTACGAGTGTCCTTCAACATCTTCATGAAAGCCCGCGGCACGATCATCCGACGTTCACCTCTCACCGAGACGAGCCTGATCGTGCATTGGTGTACGCATGAGAACGGAATCGTGAAGACGGTCGCGAAAGGGGCGCGCCGACCCAAGAGTGCTTTCGCCGGAAAGCTCGACCTTTTCTTTCTCTGCGAAGTCGAGATTCACCCGGCAAAAAGCGGGGACCTCCATATTTTGAAAGACCTCAAGCTGGAGCGGTCGCGCCTCGGCTTGCGCAAAAATTACCTCCAAACCCTCGTCGCGAGCTACTTCGTGAAACTCGTTGATCGCGTTTCCGAACTGGAAACCCCTCTCCCCGAAATCGCGGACCTGCTTGATCGGGGACTCAATTACCTCGAGGAAAATGACGCGGACTGGCGCGCGATCGTTCATTTTGAAAAGCAACTCGCTGAACTGGTCGGAGTGATCGAACCGGGAATCGACCCGATCCGTTGTCTCGATGATATCTTCGGCAAAATGCCGCCCCAGCGCAAAGAAATCGGCGAAGCCCTTGAGCGTCAGCGCCCGACTCAAGGCTGATTTTCTCATCGCTTTTCGAAGCGGTGACGCGATATAAACGAAATCATGAAAATTCGTGCCGCTATTTTTTCTCTCATCATCCTCTGCCTCTCAACTCCGGAAGCAAGGAGTGAGACCCGTGACTGGACCAATTCGGCCGGGAAAACAATCATCGCTGAGCTGCTCGGCGTTGAAAATGGATCTGCGACGCTGAAGCTCGGGAACGGACGGGAATACACGATTCCCCTGAACACGCTTTCGGAAGGAGATCAGGCCTATGCGAAAACCTGGCAGGATGAGCAAGCCTCGCTCGCCGAAGCCCCTTCACCCTCGACCGAACCGCTCATGACCGTCCCCGGCAAACTGCTCTACCACTCCGACCTCACGACGATCGACAGTGAGTGGAGCATCCCCTGTGGAAAATGGGAAGCCACCTCAGAAGGACTCACCGGCGCGGAGCTCGAAGCCGACAACCACGCCGCCGTCTTCAAGCGCGCGCAGACGCTTAAGGACGTCATCATCGAATTTGATATCCAGATCGGCGAATCGAAAAGCGCGATGTTCGGGATCGATGGCAACGGCCACCTCTGCCGCGTCAGCATTTCACGACGGCTCTTTCAGGCGCGAAAGGACGACAGCGACAAGGAAGGTCCTGACACGGCCAAAATGTTCAACGCTGCCGAAGCCAACTTCGAACCGACAGAATGGCAGACCGTTCGCATTGAACTGCTCGGTGAAGAAATGCTCGCGCAAACGGGAGAGCACATCAGCATGGGAAGTGACCCCTCGCTCGCCGGTGACAAAGCAAAATGGGGCTTCGTCATCAGTGGCGAAACGGTCGGCTTCCGCAATCTCTCGATCTGGGAAGCGACTTTGAATGAGGACTGGGAAAAAGAAGGCCCCCGCCTCAGACGCAGCCTCGATATCGAAGAGTAGACATCACTTCAACGAAACGCCCACAGCGTTTTCTCCGTCCGCACATAGATCGTTCCTTCGACGATCGCGGGTGTGGTGCGGCAGAGTTCGCCGAGGCGATTCACGGCGACCGGCGCGAACTCCGGCGTGGCCGCGAGCACGTGGAGATTTCCGCTTTCATCGGCAAAGAAAATATTCGTCCCATCGCTGACCGGGGATCCCATGACGGGGCCTTCGACACCGGGGATGCGTTTCATCCAGAGCGGCTCACCGGTCACCGTTTCGACACAGGTCGCGATCCCGGAGTCATCGATGAGAAAGGTATAATCCCCCACCGCGATGACTGACGGAATGTGCGGAACGCTGCGCTCGACGCGCCAGACTTCCTCCCATTTTCCATCGGTCATTTTCATGGCGACACAGTGCTTTGGATTCGCGGTGAACCCGCAGGTTCCGATGACAAGGCCCTGCGTCACGATCGGAGAACTGATCGCCCGCTCGTTGGTTTCGAGATAGAAGACCGACTTCTCATCGACGACCGAACCATCCGCCGGATCGATCGCGGTGAAGCCATGCTGCCAGTTTGTGAAGGCGAGAAGCTCACGTCCCGCCACTTCGTAAAGACAGGGCACCGAGTAGGAAATCCGCTCACTGCGACGTTCAACTTCCCAGGCGACTTCGCCGCTTTCAGCCTTCAGCGCGAGGAGGTTTCCGTTCTGGTTTTCCTGATCGTTGTTGATCACGACGAGGTCACGATAGAGCATCGGCGACCCGCCAAAGCCATGACCACCAACGACGGGGCCGAGATCTGACTCCCACTGCAATTCACCGTCATGCGACAAAGAAACGATCGTGAGCTGCTCCGCCGTTCCCCACGCAAAGACGACGCGCTCCGCATCGACCGCCGGGGTCGACGTCGCGGCACTGTTGAAGCGATGCCCTTTGAATTTGCCCTGCGCGAAAGTCTTCGCCCAGAGAGTCTCGCCGGTTTCGCGATCCAGACAAAGCGCGAGCCACTCATAAGCAGTCGGGCCACTCTTTTTCCCTTTGGCTGACTTTTCATCTGACCCCACTGCAACGGCGCTGAGGAGAAAGAGGCGGTCGCCGAAAATGACGGGCGAGCCGTGACCAAGGCCGGGGATCTTGACCTTCCAGAGGGCTTTGTCCTTTTCCAACGCGGTCGGCACGGATCCCTCATGACTCACGCCGGAGCCATTGGGGCCTCGGAATCTAGGCCAGTGAGGTTCGGCGAGTGCACTCGAAACGCATGCCTGAAGAGAAAGGCCGATAAGGAGAG
>CAZOUP010000063.1:21465-25237 GCA_964583035.1 uncultured Akkermansia sp. | reverse complement strand
GGCGGCAGCGACAGTTTCATCGATCTCTCGTTCCGGCGCAAGAAAGGCGTAATGACTGAAGTCGTAGACCATGCGAAGGCGGCGCGGATTGCCGAGCTGATCGAGGAGCCACTTCGCATCCTCGGGCACTCCCATGGCATGACTGCGATGGGGTTTGATCGAGAGATATCCCTTCTGATCGGCGAGGATCCGGTTCCAATCCGCAAGGCGATCACGGAAGAGGTTTTTTGATTTTTCCCAGTCTTTCCCACCGAGGATGGTCTGCAGGAGCGGCGGATCGTCAGGCGCGAGGGCGCGAGCCAGTTCAATCATCGTGCGCAGTTCGGAAAGCTGTTCAAGGTGCTTCGCATCGTCCTCTTCCGGTCTGAGATCAGCCATGAGGGCACTGAGTCGCAGCCCCGAATCGGCGATCTGGTCCCGCACCTTTACGATCTGGTCTTCCGTCTTTAAAAACTCGGTCAGATCTCCGGTCGTTCCCGGAAAGACAGTGATCTCGAAGGCGTTAAATCCCGTCTTCGCAATGAGATCGATTGCCGGGGCGAGCGGCATCGATTGCAATCCGTAGGTGCCGATTGCGATCCCGCAGCCACTTTCCTCAGCCTTGGCGAGGCCAACCACCGGCGCGGCCATGAGGCCGGTTTTGATCCAAGTTCGTCGTGATAACATGGTCTGAGCTTGCGGCCTGACCGCTTGATCAGCAATTCCGCGATGAGGGAATTGGGGCGGTCCGCTGAGTTTACATGATCTCTGAAGAACCCCGATTTTCGACTCTGACGGCGGAAGCGGTAGTGGTGATTTGTAATCGCCACCCCATCAAGCCGGGGCATTGCCGATGGCGATTGAAAATCACCACTACAGCACAGCATGATAACGAAGAGCCCCTCACTTGAAAGATCCCTTCACTGAACCCGCAACAAAACCTCATTCCGCCGCAGCAGCGCCGGAGTCCAGGGCGGATCATAACCGGCGAACATCGGGGAACCGGTCGCCGTGAGACCGCGAGCTTCGATTTCCTCGCGCAACTCCTTGAGCTTTTTCTTCCGTTGCGCGGCATCATTGCGACCGCTGTATCGGATCACGGCCATCTTACCACCAGCGACCTGCTTCTTTTTCACCTTGCTGTTGGAAGGATCGGGCGCTCCCGCTTTCGTAACATCCTCGGGGATCACGAACTGCATTTCCTGCGTCTGTCCATCCGCAGTCGCGGGCATGAAAACCGGCGTCGTCATCTTGATCTTCTGCGACTCGTCATTTTCCCCGGAGATGTATTGAAAAAGCTTTCCGAAGCTACCGTTCTGGTTTTCCCCGTTCATCGCCGTCGCGACGACTTCGTGCGACTCGTAGGTTCGGATTTCGAAGGAACCGTCTTTTTCCTCGACCTTGTAGCGGGCGGTTTCGTAGCCGGCGCGTGAGGTCGTGCCGAGAAACCCGACGGTGATAGCGAGAAAAATGAGAGCGACGATCCAGCCAATGCGTTTTGGTTTCATGCTTTAGGTTACGCTTTTCGACAGATGCTCAGCTATGCTCTCTCGCCCGCGTGATGACAACACTGACACTCTCGCAGTCGGCGAGGATGAACTTTTCCACCTCGAGGGTGACGGCGCAGACTCCGTCAAAGGCGATCACAGCGGCGGCGAGTTCCTCAGCGAGGGTCTCGATCAACTGCCTTTCGCCGGACGCCGCGACGTCGCGCAGCTTTTCCGAAACCCGGTAATAGTCGATCGTGTGCTCGAGGCGGTCATCGAAGCCTTTGAAAGACTTTGAGAGCGTGATCGCGATACTCACCGAGACCGTTTGCGGACGAGCCCGCTCTTCTTCCGGCACGCCCACGGTCGTGACGAGTCGGAGGCCTTTGATATGAATGTGATCGCCCATGTGATAAAACTGTTTCCGCCATTGTCCGAACTCAGTCCACGAAAAGCAAGCGGCACTTGCGTATCAAGGTCTGCTTTCTGTCCTTGAAAGGTTCGCCGGTTTACACTTGAAGGAGAGAAAAAAGACCGCATCATATCGGCAACCATGTTTCACTCTATCGTCGCAGCGGCGGGACCTATCAGCGTTGATCCAAACGCGACCGGGTCCTGGACCATGCTGGCCGTTTATTTCTTCGTCGCTATCGGCGTTTCGTTTTTCTGCTCTGTCTGGGAGGCTGTCATCCTCAGCGTGACGAATCC
Source organism: uncultured Akkermansia sp. (assembly GCA_964583035.1). Taxonomy (GTDB): domain Bacteria; phylum Verrucomicrobiota; class Verrucomicrobiia; order Verrucomicrobiales; family DEV007; genus Arctic95D-9. Next base: position 23,063 of record CAZOUP010000063.1, on the reverse strand, counting down.
TTACGTTGCCAATCTAAAAAAGCAGCGTCCCAAAGTCGGGGCACGCCTCGAAGATCTCAAGACGCGGATCGGTCGCCCTCTCACCTCGATCCTGACGCTGAATACGATCTCCCACACCGTTGGTGCCATGGGCGTCGCTGCTCAGATTGCCGTGCTCGGAGGTGGCAAATGGGACATGCTCGCGGGAGCGCTTATGACCATCGCGATCCTCATCCTCTCGGAGATCATTCCGAAAAATCTCGGGGCTCGTCACTGGCGTGCCTGGGCGCCGTGGGTGAGTTTCAGCCTTCTCTGGCTGACCCGCTTCATGACGCCGGTGGTTTGGTTCATTGAGCTTTTCAGTAAAGGGCATCACGGGGAAGCCGCCTTTTCACGCGACGAGTTAAAAGTCATGGCCGAGCTCGGGACGCGCCAGGGCAAGCTCAAGGAGGACGAATCCCGCATTCTCGAAAATCTCCTCCGACTCGGCGAAATCTCGGTGCGCGAGGTCATGACGCCCCGCATCGTTGTTTTTGCGCTCACCGAGGACACGACTGTTCAATACTATCTCGACCGCCACAACAGCTCCCCCTTTTCGCGGAGTCCGATCTACAGCGAGAACCGTGACGACATCAAAGGCTTCGTTTTAAAACACGACATCCTCCTCGCCGCCGCGAATGATCAGTATGAACTCGAACTCAGTGAACTGCGCCGCGACATCGCCGCAATCCCACACACGACGAAGCTGACGGATGCCTTCCAGCACCTCGTCGCGAATCGACACCACATCGCGATCGTCCTCGACGAATACGGCGGCATGAGTGGACTCGTGACAATGGAAGACGTCGTCGAAACCCTGCTCGGCCTTGAGATCGTCGACGAGGCGGACACCCGCGAAGACATGCAGGAATTTGCCCGCAACATGTGGAAGACTCGCGCGACGAAGATGGGCCTCGAAATCAGTGAGCCCTCAGAGACGATCATTGGCCCTTCCAGTTAAGGACGATCACGCCAAAGAGCATCAGGGCCAGCGCCGCTGCTTTGCGGGGAATGTTTTTCCGTTCCCCGAGGATCAGGATGCCTCCGATGAAGCCGATGATCACCGACGTCCGCCGCACCGGTGAGATCACCGAGATGAGCGCGCCGTCCTGCGCGATCGCGAGGAAGTAAAAAGCATCAGCGATGAGCAGTCCAATCCCGACGGCGGGAATGACCCATCGCCATTGGAACGGCGTCCGCACTTTCATCCCGAACCTCCAGACGAGGACAAAGGGCGTCATGACAACGACGAGATAGATCGAAAACCAGAATTGGAGCGTCGCGACGCGGATCTCGAGAGTTTGCAGGAGAAACTTATCATAGAGTGCGCTGAAGGCACCCAGCACCGTCGCGACAACGAGAAAGTAGACCCATTTGTCGCGATGAAAGACGATCCCCTCCGCTTTTCCGAGGAGCGAAAAAGCGTAGAACGCGACGAGAATGAGGAGCACGCCCACCCACTGCCAACCGCTCGGCATTTCGCCCATCAAAAGCACTGCGAATAAAATCGTCCATATCGGAGCGGTTGAGCGAATCGGGCCGGCGATGGTGATCGGCAAATGCTTCAGCGCAAAATAGCC
>CAZOUP010000063.1:0-21365 GCA_964583035.1 uncultured Akkermansia sp. | reverse complement strand
TCCTCTCTCAACACCTGCCAGGCCGGCTCCCCCGTTTCCTCGGTTCGTCCGCAATGCGTCCGACAAACAAACCCATCGTAATCTTCAAACCGCTGCGGGTCGGTCTCCGTGCTATAAAGAGTCAGGACCGGTTTGTGATTCGGACCCGCCTTGATCGAGAGCGGATGCAGCCAGCACGTGAGCGGTTTCCAATGCCAGGGATGCAGCCCCTGATCAACCGAGTAGGCCTGCAAAGCGCAACGCGCATCCGGCAGGAGAAAGACACAACTAGTCTCAGGAAAATGCGCGGGGTAATCAGCGATCGATTTTCTCATCGGCGCTGACTTCGTCGCCGTTTTTGGACCCGAAGCAATATCGCGCCACTTTCCGTAAACCACGACTTGCTCAGGGAGTGGAACTCCCGTCTCCTCGATTTCTTTGCGCTCATCCTGAACCAGGGTCCGAATTGCAGCGGCCTCCTCGGAGGAAAGGTAAACGCCGTCGTGGCAACAAGTTCCGCCACAAGCACCAAGATCGCAGCGCGTCAAAGGTCGAGAGAGAGCCTCCCGGTCCAGCGTCATCGCCCGAACCGTCTCCGCAAGGAGTTCCCGGGTGTTCGGGTAAGCCGCAATTGCGTGACTCATCGATCAACGTTCTTTCGTAAGAAGCTCCTCATTCCCGCTGTTTCTAGGTAAAGTCGTCAAAGCCCTCCATCATGCGCGCCGCTCTTTTCATTTTCCTTTCCCTCGCCGCCAGTTCTCTCGTCGCGGAACCGATCGATTTCAATCGCGACGTTCGGCCGATTCTTTCCGACAAATGCTTCAAATGCCACGGCCCCGACGCGAAGAATCAGAAGTCCGACTTCCGCATCGATACCTTCGCACACGCCACCGAAGACCTTGGCGACTACGCCGGGGTTGTTCCCGGTGATCTCAAAGCGAGCGAAACCCACTGGCGGATCCACTCCGACGATCCTGTCGACGCGATGCCCCCGCCCGACTCGAAGATGACTCTGACAGAGCGTCAGATCGAGATCCTCGACCAATGGATGCTCGAAGGGGCAAAGTATGATGAGCACTGGTCCTTCGTCGCCGTTCCCGAAACAATCGAGGTTCCCACCGTCGATTCGGAATGGGTCAAAAATGACATCGACCGTTTTATCCTCGCAAGACTGGAGAAGGAAAATTTCACCCCCTCTCCCGAAACGAGCCGCGAAAAGTGGCTTCGCCGCGTCACCCTCGACCTCACTGGCCTTCCCCCCACGATTCCCGAGCTCGACGCCTTCCTCGCCGACAAATCAGCGGATGCCTTTGAAAATGTCGTGACCCGCCTCTTCGATAGCGACGCCTACGCCGAGCGCCTCACCGGCGAGTGGATGGATGTCGCACGCTACTCGGACAGCTATGGTTTCCAGGTTGATCGCGACCGCACCGTCTGGCCATGGCGGGACTGGGTCATCGACTCGTTTCGCGAGAACATGCCCTTCGATGAGTTTATTACCCTCCAGGTCGCGGGCGATCTCCTCCCCAATGCGACGCGCGATCAAATTATCGCAACGACCTTCAATCGCCTTCACCCGCAGAAAGTCGAAGGCGGCAGTGTCCCCGAAGAATTCCGCATCGAGTATGTGTCCGACAGAATTCACACTTACGGCACCGCCTTCCTCGGCCTCACGATGGAGTGCTCACGCTGCCACGACCACAAGTATGATCCCATCACCGCGAAGGATTACTTTCAGCTCACCGCCTTTTTCGACAACATTGACGAAGCCGGGCTTTACTCCTATTTCACCCCGTCCGTCCCAACCCCGACCCTGTGGTTGCCCGATGACAAGCAGAGCGAATCCCTAACACGCCTAGAAAAGGACATTAAGACCGCCGAAGCAGAACTGGAAAAAGTCAGCACCGATGCCGACGAGGCCTTCGCTCAGTGGCTCGACGGAAACGCTACCCTCGCAGTGCCCTTCCCCATTGCCGCCTTCAGCTTCGAAGACGAAAAGCCCGCTGCGCTCGCGAACAATGTAGAAGGTGGCGACCCCGGAAAGAGTAATGCGAACAATCTCTTCGTCGCCGGAAAACAAGGAAATGCGATCAAGCTCACTGGTGACGACGCCGTGACCCTGCCGGTCGGGAACTTCACCCGCGACGACACCTTCTCAGTTTCTCTCTGGATGAAAACTCCCGAGTCGCCGAAGCGAGCCGTCATTTTCAGCCGTTCCAAAGCCTGGACCGATGCCGCGAGTCGCGGCTACGAACTCCTCCTCGAAGACGGCAAGCTGAGCGCCGCCCTGGTCCATTACTATCCCGGGAATGCGATACGCGTCCGGAGCAAAGAACCACTCCCCGTGAATGAATGGAAACACGTCGCGATGACCTACGACGGCTCGAGCCGGGCCGAAGGTCTCAAGCTCTATCTCGATGGAAGAGAAATCGAAACCGAAACCGTCCGGGACAAACTCACCCGCGAGATTACCGGGGGCGGGAGTGACACTCTCGTGATTGGACAACGCATGCGCGACAACGGATTCAAAGATGGGCTCGTTGACGAATTCCAGATCTTCCCCCGCCAACTTGCCCCTGCCGAGATTTCCCTCCTCGCCGGAAACGGTTCCGCGAAGCCTGACAAAGCCACTTTTCTCATCACTGCGTACGAAGCTTATCAGGCCCGGCTCGAAACCCTGACCTCGCTCCGCCGTCAGCGTAGCGAACTCGTCAAAAAGATCCCCGAGATCATGGTCATGGAGGAAACGCCCGAGCCACATCAAACCTACCTCCTTGATCGCGGGCACTACGAAAACCGAACCGAGCCGGTCTCCGCCGAGACTCCACATTTCCTCCCGGCGATGCCGCAAGGCGCACCCAGGAACCGCCTCGGACTCGCGCAGTGGACCGTTTCTCCGGAAAATCCACTCACCACCCGCGTCACCGTGAATCGCTACTGGCAGATGCTCTTCGCGAAAGGCCTCGTCGCCACGAGTGAAGATTTCGGAGCGCAAGGGCAACTCCCGACTCACCCCGAATTGCTCGACTGGCTCGCGCGTCGTTTCATCGACAGTGGCTGGGACCTGCAGGATTTACTCAAGGCGATGGTCCTCTCCGCGACCTATCGACAAAGCTCTCACATTTCTTCCGGGGAACTCACGGAACGCGACCCGGAAAACACCCTCCTCTACCGCTACCCCGCCCCGCGCCTTTCCGCCGAGGCAATCCGCGACAACGCCCTTGCTGCGAGTGGCTTGCTAGTCAGCAAAGTCGGCGGCCCTTCCGTGAAGCCCTACGACATTGCCGTGTCTTTTAAGCCGTCCGAGCCTGGCAAGGGCGATGCCCTCTACCGCCGCAGCCTCTACACCTACTGGAAGCAAACCGCGCCCGCCCCTCTCATGACGACATTGAATGCGTCAAAGCGCGACGTCTGTCGGGTCCGCCTTGAAAAGACGGACTCTCCGCTTCAGGGACTCGTCCTCCTGAACTCGCCGCAATTCGTGGAGGCCGCCCGCACTCTCGCGGCGACTCTCGTGACGCAGCATGGAGGCAACGATGCCGCGATTGTTGAAGAAGCCTTTCGACGCTTAACGAGTCGGCACCCCGACGCCGAAGAATCGGCCCTCCTCACGCGACTCCTTGTAGAGCAGAGCCTCCACTTCGAGGCGCAACCTAAGGAAGCCGCTAAACTCCTCGAAATCGGCGACTCTCCCGCTCCGACCGGAGAAACCCCTGCCCGCATCGCCGCCGTCACCACCCTTGTCTCCACCCTCATGAACTTCGACGAGTGCATCACGAAACGATAACTACACTCTAACGGCCTTCAGAAGCATCTCTTCTTCTTACTCCTCATCTTCTTCTTAATCTCCATGTGAAGCGGAAAGAGTAAGAAGAGGATTAAGATGAAGAAGAGGAGCCCGATTCTTCCTACCTTCCCCCTTTTAACATTCCCGGCTGAAAGCCGAAAACCGCCATGAATTGCACCGGATTTGAATCACCCCTCGGCATGAGCCGACGCTCCGCCCTCGCCGGTTTTGGCGGTGGACTTGGAAGCCTTGCCCTCGGCAACCTCCTATCAAACGCACAAGCCGCTCCTTCGGACAGCTACCTCACCGGAAAAGGAAAAGCAAAGCGGGTCATCTTTCTCTTTCAGGCCGGAGGCCCTTCCCAGGTCGAACTCTTCGATCACAAACCACGCCTCACCGAAGAACAGGGCAAAGAACTTCCCGACTCCGTCCGCTTGGGGCAGCGCCTCACCGGCATGTCAGGAAATCAGGCGAGCCTTCCCCTCGTCGGATCCGCCTACCCCTTTGCCCAGTACGGTGAAGCCGGCACCTGGATGAGTGACCGTCTCCCCTACACCGCCAAAATCGCTGATGACATCGCCGTCGTGAAATCGATGTACACCGAGGCGATCAATCACGGCCCGGGCGTCACCTTCATGCAGTCCGGCTCGCAGATTGCGGGGCGTCCCAGCATCGGCTCCTGGCTCTCCTACGGTCTCGGCTCGATGAATGAGAATCTCCCCTCTTTCGTCGTCCTTGTCACCAAAGACAAAAAGGGACAACCGCTCGTGAGTCGTCTCTGGGGCAGCGGTTTTCTCCCCGGCAAACATGACGGTGTCCGTTTTCGCGCAGACAAAGATGCTGTTCTTTATCTAAACAATCCAGAAGGCCTCGACCGCAAATCCCGTCGCATGATGCTTGATCGCCTCGAAGAGCTTCACCACCTTCAATTGGCAAAATCAGGTGATACCGAACTCGAAACCCGTATCGCCCAATACGAAATGGGATTCCGCATGCAGTCATCAATTCCTGACGTAACCGATCTATCAAAAGAGCCCGAACACGTTTTTGACCTCTACGGCGAAGACGCGCGCACTCCAGGCACTTACGCCGCTAACTGCCTCATGGCCCGTCGCCTTGCCGAGAAAGGCGTCCAGTTCATTCAGCTCTACCATCAGGGCTGGGATCATCATGGCGGGGTTCCGGGCGGCATCAAAAAACAGTGTCAGGAAACCGACAAAGCTTCCGCCGCTCTCGTCACCGACCTCAAGCAGCGCGGACTCCTCGACGACACTCTCGTCGTCTGGGGCGGAGAGTTCGGTCGCACCAACTACTGCCAGGGGAAATTTAATCCTGCCAACTTCGGTCGTGATCACCACCCGCGCTGTTTTTCCATCTGGATGGCCGGAGGCGGCGTCAAAGGCGGCATGACCTATGGAGAAACCGACGACTACTCCTACAATGTCACCGAGGGCGGCGTTCACATTCACGATTTCCACGCCACAATGATGCACTTGTTAGGGATCGACCACGAGAAGCTGACCTTCAAATACCAGGGCCGTCACTTCCGTCTTACCGATGTCCACGGTCACGTCGTGAAAGACATCCTAACGTAGCAGCGAACGTAAGCGAGTAGTCTCTTCGACCGTCCGCCCCCATCTCCTCGCTCACGCTCAGAGCTACGCCGCCGATTTACCCGTAGCAGCGAGCGTGAGCGAGTAGCCTCTTCGACCGTCCACACCCATCTCCTCGCTCACGCTCAGAGCTACGCCGCCGATTTATCTCCCGATCCTTCATCGCGTCCTATTCGGATTGTCCTCCCATGCTAGCATCGCTGACATGCGACGAATTTTCTGCTGCCTCCTTTTCCTAACCGCCACTCTCGCCTCGGCTCAGCAAAGCCAATGGACGGCGCTTGAGATCGCGCCTCTGATCGGGAAAGACAATGCCCTCGCCGCGCAGAAGATCCGCAGCAGCTACGGGGCAAAGGGACTAGCCGAAGGCAAGAACCGCTGGATCGAAGAAACGACGCTCCTCATTGCAGTCACCTCGGAAGAGCCCGTCACCGCGATCAAAGAAGACGACAGCGAGCTCGGTGCGCTCACGAAACTCGACGAGGACGGGCTCTACGCTTTCTGCGCCGACATCGGAAATCATCAGGACTTTTCCTACCGCCTCGAAACTGCCTCCGGTAAAATCATCGGAAGCAACACGGTGAAGATCGAATACTACCCCTACGCGAAGGATTCGATTCACAACCCGCATCACCCGCAGGGAACCCTCCACGAGCACCGCTGGACAAACTCAAAAATCTACCCGAACACGGAGCGCGATTTTCTGGTCTACATCCCTGAGCAATACGACGGCTCGAAACCGGCGGCCCTCATGATCTTCCAGGACGGCCTTCGCCACGCCGACACGGAACTTAGCGGCGGCCTTCGCGCACCCATCGTCTTGGATAATCTCATCACGAGAGGTGAGATGCCGGTGACGGTTGGACTCTTCATCAATCCCGCCAATTTTCCTGATCAGCCCAAGGGAAGCAAGCCTCGCAACCGCAGCGTCGAGTATGACTCCCTCGGCGACACCTACGCGACCTTTCTTCTCGAAGAGATCATTCCATTCATCACCGAGAAACATCAGCTCAACCTGAGCGATAATCCCACGCACTGGGCGCTCGCCGGAGGATCAAGCGGTTGCGCCTGCGCCTGGACTGCAGCCTGGGAGCGGCCGGACAAATTCGGCAAAGTCCTCGGCTGGGTCGGCACCTTTGTCGATATTCGCGGGGCCAACGCCTACCCGAGCCTGATTCGAAAAACGGAACGCAAACCAATTCGTGCGGCATTGTTAGGGGAACGCAACGACCTCGACAATCAGTTCGGTAACTGGCCTCTCGCAAATCGACAGATGGAAACCGCGCTCAAGTTCGCTGACTACGATTATCGCTACTGGTGGGGCGACGGTTTTCACGGGAGCCGCCACGCCGCTGTCATGCTGCCGGAAATGTTGAAATGGCTATGGAAAGAATAAAATTCCTGACACTGCTCTATCTCTCCTTCAGTGGAGTCGTCGTGGCCGAAGCCGAACCGATTTTGCCTTGCTGGATTTGGACGGAAACAACGACAGATGAACCCGTCGTTTTCGATCACGAATTTGCTAACGATAGACTGCCCGAAAAAGCCATCGTGCGGCTCACGGGAGATTTCTGCCATGTCGAGTTGCGAGTCAATGATCAAGTCGTCGGCTTCGTTGAAGCGTTTGATCCGGTAACGGAGTTTGATATCCTCCCTTTCTTCCAGTTGGAGATCAACAAAGTCAGCCTCGTCGCCTACCCCGTACTCGGCCCTTCAGCCGTCGCAGCCACCCTGACAACCCGCTGGGGCGACGCGGAAGGCACCATCGATACTAGCAGAGGCTGGAGTCATAATGCGACGATTGAGCGCGGACTCGTCACTGCAGCCCGATGGGGTGACAATGAACTGCGCGACATCGATCACTCCGCCGAATACAATCAATGGAAAGAAGCCTTTGCCGACGCGTCCGCGATTCAGCTTTCTGATCTCCCGAAAGACTTTCGTATCGAAAAAATCAAGTCCGCCTCCGAAGAGGAAGACTCCTGGGTCAGCCTCGCGATTGATGAAAACAATCGCCTCTACCTTGGGATGGAAAAGAAGGGCATCCTTCGCCTCACTCCCGGAGGCCCGACCCAAAAAATCAAAGACGCAGAAGTCATCAACGACAGCCTCGAGGAATGTCGCGGCCTTGTCTTTCACGAGGGTGCTCTCTATGCCAACGCCAACGATTCAAAAGCGCTCTATCGACTCCGCGACACGACCGGCGACGATCAATTCGACGAAGTCACGCTCATCCGACAAACCGAAGGCTCCGTCGGCCATGGCCGCAACGATCTCGCCCTCGCGCCCGACTGGACGATCCACGCGATTCATGGGGACTCCGTCGAAGTTCCTGACGGAGCCACCTTCGACACCGCGAGTGAAGACTCCGCATCAAAACCGCTTGGCCACTGGCTCAGCCTCGGACGCGAAGCCGACGAATGGAATATTCATTCCCGCGGCCTCCGAAATCCTTACGGTCTCGATTTTAACGACGATGGCGAAGCCTTCACCTACGATGCCGACAACGAGGGTGATGTCGGCCTGCCTTTCTATCGTCCCAGCCGGATCAACCACCTTGTTCGAGGAGCGAACTATGGGTGGTGGCAGCGTCCCGGTAATACCCGGAGCATCCCCGTCTACGCGCCGGATTCCGCGCCGACGACTTTTGACATCGGCCGCGGCTCACCCACTTCCGTCAAGTTCGGATACCGCAGCCGTTTCCCCGCCCCCTGGAGCGATGCCCTCTTTGCGCTCGATTGGGCCTATGGTCGCATCATTGCTGTTAACCTGACCCCTCGCGGCGCGAGCTACTACGCCAGCGGATCCGAATTCCTCACCGGTCGTCCTTTGAATGTGACTGACCTTGATTTCGATTCCTATGGCAGGATGTATTTTATCACCGGTGGTCGCAAAACGCGCTCCGCTCTTTTCCGTATCGACTACCAGGAAGATCATGAGCCGCCCGAACGTGCTTCACGACAGGCCGCGATGAGAGAGAGTTTTTCCCTCGGGCGTCGCGAGATTCGAAAACAGCTCGAGACCAACGCCGCCCCAATCACTCCGGAGTCAGAGTGCTGGACTCACCTCAGCAGCGCCGACCCCTGGCTGAGAAATGCGGCGAGAGTCCGCCTCGAAAAGCGCCCCCTCGAAGAATGGCGCGACCTCGTTTCGCAGCCCTCCGACGACCTTGGCAAACTGACCGCGCTCCTCGCGCTGGTTCGTCAGGGTGAAAAAGTCGACCGCAACAAAGCGCTCAGCCTCGCTCTCGAACTCCCAACCGACTCGTGGCGGCGCACCGACAGGCTTACCCTCCTTCGCATTACCGAACTTGCCGACCCCGCATTGATTGCCGATCCCCTGCGCTCGAAATTGTTCACCCTTGCGACCGGCTGGCTCGACACCCCGGATGACCCCATCACCCGCGAAGCGATCCGCATCCTCGCCCTCTACGAAAACAACGAAGCCCCGCGCCTCGCGACGGATCTTTTCACGACTTCGGAAACGCAGGAAGACAAACTTTTCTACCTCGAACGCCTCTCCGAAATGTCGGCAGGGTGGACCGAAGATAAGCGAGTCCAGTTTTTCAAAGCCGTCGCCGTCGCACGTGACACCTCACGGGGCGACCGCTTCATGCCGCCATTTTTTCAAGGCATCGAAGAGCGTGCCCTCGCCGCTCTGCCGGAGGAAGATCGACCAACCTACGCTACCTTGCTACAGATGAAGCCGCTTCCGCGCGGAGAAGCGGAAACCGATCCACGAGAGTTCGTTCAAAACTGGACGAGCGACGACTTTGATCCCCCTTCTTTCACCACATTCACCGTGCCGACGCATGAGGAAGGACTCGCCCTCTACCGTGCCGGGCTTTGTCATCATTGCCATACCTTCGGGTCTGAAGGCATTCCCATCGGCCCCGATCTGACCCGCGTCGCCAGTCGCTTTACCCCTCTCGATCTCGCCGGTGCGATTCTTCATCCCTCCGAAGTGGTCTCGGAAGTGTATCGAAATACCGAAGTCGCGCTGAAGGACGGAACACAGGTCCTTGGCCGTCTCATGCGCGACGACTTCCGTGGCTCGACCCTCCATTTTTCAACCAACCCCTTCGACGCTTCGGAACAAGTCACGGTGCCGAAATCAGAAATCGCTTCGATGAAAGAATCCGAAGTCTCCCCGATGCCAACCCACCTTCTTTCGACCTTCACGAAGGAAGAGGTCGTTTCCCTGATCCAATGGCTCGTCAGCGGACCGGAATCGCCGTGATCCTCTCCTCACTCACGCTCAGCCCTACACTCCCGATCCAACCGTAGCAGCGAGCGTGAGCGAGCAGCCTCTTCGACCGCAGCTCATCTCCTCGCTCACGCTCAGAGCTACAAACTAGCAGACGCAACAGGGTTAGGTGACTGACTCAACCCTGTTGAGTCGGCCCTTATCACGTCCTCATTGCCGTTGGAATGAGCGCTCCGCGCCCTTAGAATCTCTCCCATGAATTCCCGCTTCACCTGGCTCACCGCCTTTCTTGCTCTCTTTGCTCCCCTCTCGCACGCCGACACGAAAAATGTTGTTCTCTTCTTCGTCGATGACATGGGTTGGACCGACCTTGGCTGCACCGGCAGTGACTTTTACGAGACTCCTAACATTGATGCATTGGCTGAGAGTGGTGTTCGCTTCACGAGCGGATACGCTGCCTGCACCGTCTGTTCCCCGAGTCGCGCTGCGCTCATCACCGGTCAGTCGCCGGCGCGACTTCGAGTGACTGATTTTATCCCCGGGCACCCCTTTGTGAACACGCCCCTGACGATTCCGGATTGGACGAAAGTCCTCAAAAAGGAACACCTCACTCTTCCGGAGTTACTTAAGCCACATGGCTATGAAAGCGTTCACCTCGGGAAATGGCACCTCGCCCATCGCACCGGAAAGGGAGGCAATGACCCAGCCGACCCTGACAATTATCCCGAAGCGCACGGATTCGACATCAACATCGGCGGCAATGAAAGAGGTGCGCCCTCGAGCTACTTCTGGCCCTATGCCAAAGGCAAGACACTCGAAGAGCGGAAGAAAAATTCAATCTACGCAACCCTCCCGGACCGCGGCAAATCCGACGAAGAACTGGAAGGTGAGTATTTGACCGACCGTCTCGCCGAGGAAGCGGAAATCCTCATCGACCGATTCGCAGCGGAGGAGACGCCCTTCTTCATGAACTTCTGGTTCTACAATGTTCACACTCCGATCATGGGGCGACCTGACCTCGTTGAAAAATACGAAGCGAAGCTCAAAGAGAATCCCAATCGAAAGCACACCAATTCCGGCTACGCGGCGATGGTTGAGAGCACCGACGCGGCGGTCGGGCGGGTCATTGCAAAACTTAAAGAACACAGCCTTGAAAAAGATACCCTCATCATTTTCACCTCAGACAACGGCGGCCTCAGGCCGCAGGCGACAGACAACACCCCAATCCGTCAGGGCAAGGGCGGCATCTACGAAGGCGGCGTTCGGGTGCCCTTTATTATCCATCTTCCCGATGGCGGCGCCTCCGATGTGCTCTGCCATAAACCGGTCATCACGATGGATCTTCTTCCGACAATTTTTGAAGCTCTCAATCTCGATCTCCCTGAAACGGTCGCGGCAGTTCAGGACGGACGTTCCCTTCTTCCGCTCGTCAAGGACCCGAGGGCCGAGACCGAACCGCGGAGTCTCTACTGGCACTACCCACACTATCACTCCATGGGGGCACAGCCCTACAGCGCGATCCGAAAGGAAAACTGGAAGCTAATCGAAGTGATCGGTCAGGATCGACTTGAACTCTACGATCTGAACAGCGACCTCCACGAGAATCACAATCTCGTGAACGCGGAACTCGATCTCGCTCGTGCCCTCTACATGGAGATGGCTGCTTGGCGAAATTTAGTGGGCGCGCAAATGCCAACCCGTAATCCTGACTTCAACCCCGACCAACCAACCGGGGTGGATCGTGCGGGCAATGGAAACGTGAAGCCCGCGGCGCCACTCCGGGAATAGCGACTACTTGTTAGCAGACTTCACTTTCTCCTTCAGGATCTGCTCTAGCTCCGACTTCTTTGCGACGGCATCTGCAGTCGCCACAAGATTGGTGAACTGCCCGGGGTCCGCCTCCATGTCGTAGAGCTCTTCGCTGCCGTCTTTGTATCGGATGTAGGCCCATTGGTCCGTCCGAATCGACTGCCCTTTCTTCCCGTCGAGTGAGAAAGTAGCGTCGCGAACCCTCGCCTTCGAATCCAGCAAAACCGGACGTAAACTGTGCCCTTGCACCGTTTCCGGAACGTCCACCCCGAGGAGATCACATACTGTCGGGTAAACATCCATGAGTTCCACGAGCGACATCGTTCTTCCACTCTCAAATCCGGGAGCAGAGACGAGAAACGGAACACGTGTCACCTCCTCGTGGAATCTCGATTTCTGCCAGAAATGGTGTTCCCCGAGATGATAGCCATGATCACTCGTGAAAATCACAAGCGTCGAATCGCGCAAGCCCTGCCGATCCAACTCCGCGATTACTTTACCCAACTGCTCATCCATGAACGTGACGGTCGCGTAGTAGTCGGACCACATTTTCTTGATATTGTCAGGGTACTGATCAATCCCGTAGAACTGCGATGTTGAACCTGCTGTCGCGGCTTTAGGCATGTCCTCCCAGTCTCCCTCCGGCACCTCGGGCGCTTTGATCTTGTTGATCGGATAGTCTTCGAAATAACTCGCCGGAGCAACACTGGGATAGTGAGGCCTCACGAAACCGGTCGCGATAAAAAATGGCGTCTCGCTTTTCCCATGCGTCTTCAACAACTCGACCGTTTTCTCAGCCGCTTTCCAATCGGGCTGCTCCGAACCATCTCCGTCCGACTCGACACTGGCAAACATCCGAAACGGCATCTTCGTTGACTGGCGATTTTCGAGCGCGCGCGTCTCGATATTCTGATTCAAAAGACGATAGAGGCCCGGCGTGTGCGCCTCTTGTCCCTGACAATTAAAACGCTCTGTCCAGGTGTTGGCGACATCGAGCCCGTCCGTCCCGTCGATGATATCTCCGGGCACCCGCATGTGAAATATCTTCCCGACGCGAGCGCTGTAGAATCCTTCATCGATGAGATGTTTGCCCAGGGTCGGGCCGCGGTCACCCGTGTAGCGGCTGTGCATGAAGGACTCGCGCGACGGTGCGCACCAGGTCCCCTGACAATAGGCCCGCTCGAAGACCATCGACTCGGCAGCGAGAGCATCGAGATGCGGTGTGGCGCAGACTTCATCTCCATAGCAACCAAGCACACTGGCTTTCAAGTCATCAGCGATGAGAAAAAGGACGTTTCTGATCTCTGTTTCAGCCCGCAGAGGAAGAACGGCAATGAGAAACAAAAGCGTGAAAATTCGACAGGTCATGTCGCGAGGCTAAAGGCAAGCTCTCACGAAGACAACGGCGATTTCGCGGTAGAACGCCACTTCCGTATTCGATACAGCATTTTCCGGTCGTTGCATCTTTCCGGAATCCGTGCATGGTCCTGACTCCCTTTCAAACCTGCTCTTGATCGACATGCAACGCTTACTTTTCTGCCTCCTCCTCACCTCCCACTTTGGCTACGCCCAGACTCGCGCTGACAAGGTCGAGGCTACCATACAAGAGAATCCGAATGCCGAATGGTGGGAAGTCATGGACACCGGGAAGTTCATCTCAGACACCTTCCGCAGCTTTGGAAATGAGGGTGAAATTGCCGTCTTGAAAGGAATCGCGATCAAACTGGGTGAAAACGAAAACCACACCGTTGTGTTTGATACCGAGACGATGCGGATGGTCGCCGGATTCGAAGGAAACGTCGCCCTTGGCGGGACGCCCTGGGATGGAAAGCACGGCGGAAATTCATCGCTTCCGACGGAACTGGCGCACTACTTTTTCACGACAAATTGGGGGCTCGGCTGGGCGGTCGATGGCGATTGGTCCGACCCGCGAGAGTTGGACAATGATCTTCCCAACGGCCCCCTTCCTGATGATCATGCCGAATACATCGGCCTTTACCGTCACGCGGATGCTACCGTTTTAAACTACACCGTGGGCAGCACCGCGATTTTTGAAATTCCACGACTGCTCGATGGACAGCTCGTTCGTTCCTTCGAGCTTTCAACGGTGCTGAAACCAATCCAGCTTCTCGTCAGTGATCCCATCGATGAGGGAGCAGGCGCAGGCGAGTCCCCGGCGGTGCAGGTTTCCATTGAAGGCTTCAAAGGCGCGAAACTGAAGACGCTCGATTCCGGTCGGCAGATCGTCGAAATCCCCGCGGGGAAATCCGGACAGCTCCACGTGATCTACACACGCGGCGAAGCAAAGGCACCCAACCCCGACGAAGTGAATTTTGCGGCCTACACCAAGGGCGGCCCACGTCTTTTCCCCGAGACCGTCGAAGTCTCCGGCCGCCTCGGTCCGGACGACAAAGCCTACTCCGTCGATTCAATCCCCCTCCCCACCGACAATCCCTGGAAATCAGAAATCCGCTTTGGAGCCTACGATTTCTTTCCCGACGGAAAGCGTGTCGCCTGCTCGACCTGGAACGGCGATGTCTGGATCGCCGACGGGATCGATGGTGACCTCTCTAAGGTCACCTGGCATCGCTACGCATCCGGACTCTATCAAACTCTCGGCCTCAAAATCGTCGATGGTGTGATCTACACCCATGGTCGCGATCAACTGACGCGACTTCACGATCTCAACGACGATGGTGAAGCGGACTTCTACGAATGCTTTAACAATGACGTGAACATCACGGACGGGTTCCATGAGTTCGCCTTTGATCTCCAGACGGACGCGGAGGGAAATTTTTACTTCAGCAAGGGGCAGCCCGTCCTCGGCGGCGGTCGCGGGTTTGCCCCGTGGACCGAGCACAACGGCACGATCATGAAAGTGAGCGCCGACGGCGAAAAGCTCGAGCGGGTCGCCTGGGGATTGCGCGCCCCCGGCGGAATCGGTCTCGGCCCTAACGGAGAACTAACGACCGGTGAGAACGAAGGCAGCTACCTGCCTCGCTGTAAGATCACCTGGAGCAAACGCCCCGACCTCGGGCGCGATGCGGAGATGAGTTTTCACGGCGTCGTTCCTTCGGTATGGGAAGACCGCCAATTTGTCGAAACCCTCCCCGGCGCTCCGACAGACTACGAACGCCCGCTCTGCTGGCTTCCCTACTACGTCGATAATTCGAGCGGCTCTCAGTTCTGGGTTCCCGAGAACAGTGCCTGGAAAGATCACGCCGGGCAAATGATCCACCTCTCCTATGGCAAGAGTTCCGTCTACCGGGCAGTCGTCGATGAAGTCGACGGTCAGGTCCAGGGAGGTGTCTACCGACTCCCGATCGAACTCACGACCGCCGCAATGCGAGGTCGTTTCAATCCTGTCTCCGGCGATCTCTACCTGATCGGATTTCGCGGGTGGCAGACCAACGGCGGGACCGGCTTTCAGCGTGTTCGTTTCAACGGAGCAGACAAGCCCGTTCCGCAGGGTTTAAAGGCGCACGAGAATGGAATCATCGTGGAATTCAGCGACGAACTGGACCCGACCATCGCGAGCGATCCCCGCCGTTACTCCGTGAGCAAGTGGGACTATGTCTGGGGACCCCAGTATGGCTCGGGTCGTTTCTCGATCGACCACTACGACGATGAAGCCCGTCGTCTCGCCCTGACCGAACAATCCAAAGGCTCACAAAACCAGATCGATGCCGTCCCGGTTCGGGCTGCCTCACTTCTCCCCGACGGAAAATCCGTTTTCCTCTACATCCCTGAGATGACCCCGGCGATGCAGATGGAGATCAAGATGGACCTCGCCGCGAAAGACGAAACCTCTTTCCGCGAAACAATCTGGAACACGGTGCATCAGTTGCGTCCCGCGTTCGGCGAGCATGGCCTCGACCTCACGAACCTCCCGGAGATTGACACCGAGCCGATCGGCAACCCCGGTGTCATCCTGAGCATGGCGCATGGATCGACCGATGACGCTCTCATCGTAGACCGCCTCGCCCTGACATTAGGAGAAAACCAGGCAGTGACGCCCTTCA
This sequence comes from uncultured Akkermansia sp., assembly GCA_964583035.1. Taxonomy (GTDB): domain Bacteria; phylum Verrucomicrobiota; class Verrucomicrobiia; order Verrucomicrobiales; family DEV007; genus Arctic95D-9. The sequence continues at coordinate 5,949 of CAZOUP010000063.1, read as the reverse complement.
TCGATCCGACACGCGGCAACGAAGTCGTCTTTGAAAGCAACCTCATCGTCGAGTCGCGCGACGAGCTTGCCTTCAAACTTGATGGCAAAGGCTGGGCCAGTTTGAAGATCAACGGGGAAACGATCCTCGAAGGTGATCTACCGCTCGAGTCCAGCGCAATCGAGCTCGAGGCTGGACCTCATCAGCTCTTCTGCAACTTCCGCCGGACGATTCAGGGTGGAGGCAACAAAGCGGTCCCGATGCCGGCAAGAATTCAGCTGCTCTGGAGCGGCGGCGATTTCATCTGGGAACCGGTGAAACCGTCCTCCTTTCGCTATCTACCCGACGACTTACTCGAAGCCAAAGACAAAACCCGCCATGGCCGCGAACTCTTCGCTTCGAAAAATTGCACAACCTGTCATACCGCCGACAAGAAAGTGATTGATCCAGCTCTCGCGATGCCTGAGCTACTTGAGAAGGCACCGCGTTTTACCAACATCGGCAATCGCCTCGAACAAAGCTGGATCGAAGAGTGGGTTCGGAAACCGCAGGAAGACTGCCCCACCGTTGCGCCCGACGATGCGCAACACATCGCTGCCTACCTTGCCACTTTGAAGTCGCAGCCGCTCGCAGGGAAAGCAGGAGATGCCGCCGTCGGTGAAGAACTCGCAAAGACGCTCCATCTCGCATCGTGGGCCGGGCAACTCAAAGCCGGGGCAAAATTCACCGAAGGAGGACTCGTTGCCTTCCTGAAAAACCCGGCCGAACATCACGCCGCGACGACTTTTCCAGATCTGCATCTCGATGAAGAAGAGGCATCCAATCTCGCCGCCTGGCTCCGCGCCGGGCAGCCTGACACAGCACCCCCGACCGCGGGGGATCCAGCAAAAGGTAAAGCGATGGTCTCACAACGATGCCTCGTTTGTCACGGCGATGAGCCGGGAGCGAGCTATGAATTCACCGCGAGTCCGCTCTCCGAAATGTGGGAAGCCGAGTGGCTCAACGAAGGATGCCTCTCGACCGAGGAATCCGACCAGCCTGAACTACGACTTGAGTTAGATGAAAAACAGGCTCTCCTCGCGTTTCGAAACATCGACAGCAATCAGGGATTGCGATCTTTGAACCGCTTCGTGCCGCACGAATATGCGACCCGCTCTCTGAAAAAACTTAACTGCTATGAGTGTCACTCCGGGGACAATACCCTGCCTGAGATTACCCTCGCCGGGGAGAAACTGCGCGACAAATGGCTCGCGGGACTATTCCACGGGGATGTCCTGAAAATTCGCCCCTACGAACAAGCCAGAATGCCCGGCTTCGTGAGTCGCGCCGACAATCTCGCGAAAGGAATCGCTCATCGCGCCGGGGTCCGAACCGGCATCGGGATTGCCGAGCCTGACGAAACGCTATTGGAAGAAGGCACCAAAGTCGCCGGGCTTACCGGTTATGCCTGCACGACATGTCATGCCGCCGGATCGACCGGCGCATTGCAAGCCTTCGAAGGTCAGGGTCCGAATCTGCAACTCTCTGCCGAGCGCCTTCGCGAAGATTACTACCAAGTCTGGATGCATTGGCCACAGCGATTCATCCCCACGACGATCATGCCGAAGTACACGGCGGACAAAACAACGGCCCTCAATCCGACCTTTTACGAAGGCAATGCCGGAAAGCAATTTCAAGCCGTCTGGGAATGGATGAAAACGCTGGAAGGCGCGGAAAACGCTCCAGTTGGGGAGAAACACTGAGAAGCGCGAACGCCATCCTTCGGAGACGGGTTAGGCAACCCATCCTCCTCGACAGCGAACCAGGTCAGTCTTTCATCCCTGTCGAGTGCCCGCGTCTACTTCTTCTCGGTATCCACGACCCTCTTTTCAACGAGACCGTCGATACCGCAGTTGCTCATCTCGACATTCAGGCCCGCCCCGTTGCAGGTTCCCACGATCGTGACCGGCTGACCGACACTGAGAAGAGTTTGCCGGTCGTTCCGACTCAGGAGGCGCCCCTGTGAAGGGAGGACATCGACAAAGAGATTGTTCCCGGTTGGCACGACGCATCGGACTTTCGTATCACTGCTCTCTGATCGCAAAAACATCTCGACTGACTGGGTCCCCGCTTCAAACCGCTCGATGTAGCCGATCACTTTCAGATACTTTCCCCGATACTCTGCATCTGCCGCAGCGGGGTCAGCAGCGTAGGCCGCGACGAGATCAGTCGCACTGATCTCGGTCGGCTTCATGAGATCGGTCAGCTTCTTTTCCTCCACGTTTCCGCCCACCGCTTCACGGAGGACTTCGTTCTCTTTCCGCAGCACATACACCTGATCCCGCAGGACCTGCACTTCGGAGCGAAGCTCTTCGACTGTCTTCGCTGTATCGAGATAGGCCTCCTTCAACTCGGTAATCTGCCCCGGCAACCCGGAGACTGAATCCGGGACTTTGATCTCCTTCATTTTCTTAAAGAGATCTCCGAGAGACGGCGGCTCGTCAGTGGCGGGTTCCTGCCCGTGAACCCACGAACCGAAAATCAAAACCGTCGCGAGAAAGCAGGGGAAAACGGATTTCATCATGCCGCATCCTGCGATCAAAATGCGAAGCCGACAATGGCTTTGTCATCAGAAACGCGCCGCCAATAGAGCCATCCGGGCACCGCTCATGTCCAGACCTTCCGATCTATCACCAAAAATTTTCGGAAAGAGAAGGCGTTATGCCGTGCCCCTGCGCGACGATTGAGCTTTTCAGAACCGTCTTCTTCTGTGCTATGTTCCCCCTCTCCAAAAATGAAAGCCCTCTATCTTGTTTTACCAGCCGTGTTTCTTCTGTCTTCTCCGGGCAGGGCCGAGACCAAAAAACTGACCGTCGCACAAGGCGACAACATCGCCATCATCGGTGCGGGCATGGCGAGCCGCATGAACCACTTCGGCCATTTCGAGACGGAACTCTACCTTCGCTTCCCTGACAAAGACCTCACGATCCGCAACATGGCGGACGAAGGAGATACTCCTGCCTTCCGTCCTCATCCCGGTCGCAACTATGAAGATCAATTTGCTTTTCCCGGTGCGAAGGCGCTTGTGCGTAAGGAGCTTCAGACCGACTCGAAGCCACAGGGACAGTTTGAAACGCCCGACCAATGGCTTACCCGCCTCAAGGCAGACACGATCATCGCCTTTTTCGGATTCAACTCCTCGTTCGAAGGCCCGGAAGGACTTGATCGCTACAAGAAAGAACTCGATGCCTTCCTCAAGCACACCCTGAGTAAGCAATACAACGGGGAAACGGTCCCGCAACTTGCTCTCGTTTCACCGACCGCGATTCAGGATCTCTCGGCCAAATACAATGTCCCTGATGGGAAAGACGCCAACACGAACCTAAAAGCCTACACCGATGCTTCCGCAGAAATCGCGAAAGCCAACGGAGTTGTTTTCGTGGATGCCTTCTCCGCTTCCCAAAACTGGTATGCCGACGGCGAGGAATACACCCGTGACGGCGCTCTCCTCAACGACCTCGGCTACACCAAACTCGCACCGGTCCTTGCCGACCATCTTTTTGGTGAGGCCGAAGTTGATGAAGCAACCCGTTCCGGCATTCACGCTGCCGTTATGGAAAAGAACTGGGCCTGGCTCAACGATTTTAAAATCCCCAACGGCGTCCATGTTTACGGTCGCCGTTTCAATCCCTACGGTCCTGAGAATTACCCCCACGAGCTTCGCAAAACGCGGGAGATGACTATGATCCGTGACCAGGCAATCTGGGCAGCACTGAAAGGTGAGTCGTTCGACCTCGCCGGCGCCGACGCAAAAACCTACGAGCTCCCTCCCGTCGAGACCAACTACCAACCCAGCGTTAAGAACGGCACCGTCGATTACAAGCCGGGCGAACTCGCCGAAACGAAACTGACCCCGGCAGAGGGATACGAGATCAGCCTTTTCGCTTCCGAGAAAGAATTCCCCAATCTCGCCAATCCTGTCCAACTCGCTTTTGACAACAAGGGGCGCCTCTGGGTCGCGACGATGGCGAGCTACCCGCATTACCGCATTGGAGACCCCTTGCCGCAGGACAAACTCCTCATTCTCGAAGACACTGACAACGACGGCAAGGCCGACAAAGAGACCGTCTTCGCCGGTGATCTCCACATCCCGATCGGGTTCGAAATCTCTCACGACGGTGTTTACGTTTCGCAGAGCGGAAGCCTCGTTCTTCTTAAGGACATCAATGGCGATGATCACTACGACACCAAAGAAGTCTTGCTGAGCGGTTTCGATGATCACGACACCCACCATGCCATTTCCGCGTTCTGCGCCGACCCCTCCGGAGCGATCATGATGGCCGAAGGCCTCTTTCTTCACTCCAATGTCGAAAGCGTCTACGGAACCTTCCGCGGCAGCAACGGCGGCTTCGACCGTTACAGCCCACAGCGGAAAAAACTTGAGCGACACGCTCAGTTCTCGATCCCGAATCCATGGGGAATAGCCTTTGACGACTACGGTCAGGATTTTTTCCTCCACACCTCCGGAACAAAACTCTCCTGGATGCTTCCCGGATCAGTCCAGCCCGTCTACGGTGTTAATCTCGAAGCACCCGACCTCATCACCTCGAACAGCGCTCGTCCGACCTCCGGTTTGGAGTTCGTCTCGAGCCGCCACTTTCCCGACGAAGTGCAGGGCGACATCCTTCTCAACAATTCGATCGGTTTCCTCGGCGCGAAGCAGCACAAAGTGATCGAAGACGGCTCCGGTTTCACCACCGAGTTCCGCCACGACCTCTTTGTTTCCGAAGACCTCAACTTCCGCCCCGTCGATCTTGAGTTCGCTCCCGACGGCTCCCTCTACGTCGTCGATTGGCACAATGCTCTCATCGGCCACATGCAGCACAACGCGCGTGATCCGCTCCGCGATCACGAGCACGGTCGCATTTACCGCGTCACCTACCCTTCCCGCCCTCTCGTCGAGCCGGCAAAAATCGACGGTGCTTCGATCACTGAGTTGCTCGACAATTTGAAACTCCACGAATACCGCTCCCGCTATCGCACCAAGCGGGAACTCCGCGCCCGCGACACTGAAGAAGTCCTTTCCGCCCTCAAAACATGGGTCGCGACCGTTGATGACGAACACCACAAACTCGAAGCCCTTTGGGTCGGTTGGGGTGCTGACCAGGTCGATGAAGACCTCCTCAAAGAGCTACTCCAGTCCGGCGATCACCGCATCCGCTCCGCCGCAGTCCGTGTCCTTCGCCACAATCCGAAAGTCGCCGGTCGCGATGACCTTCTCCTTGCCGCTGCGAACGACGAGCATGGTCGCGTTCGACTCGAAGCCCTCGCCGCCGCGAGCCGGGAGTCCGATGAACTTGCCGAAACCGTCCTCACCGCGCTCGAGGCCAAAGAAGTCGATGCTCACGCCGCTGTTTCCGTGACCGCAGTGAAATCGAGACTGGCCGGGGAAATCCTTCCCGGCGAGACGAAGTTAAGAATCGATGCCCCGAAACATCTCACCGGAAAAGACAAAAACCTCTACACCAAAGGCGCCGAAATCTACGCCCGTGAAGCCCACTGCGGCACCTGTCACCAGGCCAACGGCAAAGGCCTCCCTGATGCCGGATTTCCCCCGCTTGCCGGAACCCGGTGGGTCAATGGTGATCCTGAGCGACTCATCAAGCTGACCCTCAAAGGCCTCATCGGCCCGATCGAAGTTCTCGGTAAAGAGTATCCCGGACAGGTTCCAATGACCCCGTTTGAATACATTCTCAACGACGAAGAACTCGCCGCGACCCTTACCTACGTCCGGAATTCATTCGGAAACAAAGCCAGTCCAGTGAGCGCCGCTGATGTCGCGAAAATCCGCGAGGAAATCAAGGACATGAAGATGATGTACACGCCCGAGGACCTCCTCAAAGAGCATCCGCATGCGGAGTAACCTGCCTCAATAAATACTGGCGGCGGGACTTGAACCCGCACGGCCCGAAGGCCAACAGATTTTAAGTC
>CAZOUP010000062.1:0-31192 GCA_964583035.1 uncultured Akkermansia sp. | reverse complement strand
CTGACGGTAGCTCTGGAGGGCGGCCTGAAAGTCCCCATCGGTGGCGTGGCAATAAGCGAGGAGGCCGAGGGTGACGCCATCGCGAGCACCGAGTTCGACCGCGCGAATGAGAGCGGTCTCGGCTTCGTCCATTTCGTCGAGCTGGATGAGGGCCATCGCGAGATTGCGATGCGCGTCACGGAAGTTGGGGGAGGACGCGAGCGCGGCTTCGAAGGATGTCTTCGCCTCGTCGAATTTTCCTTCTTCAAATTTCAGGCTCGCGAGTGAAAAGAGCATCGCCGCACTTTCGGGAAGAATCGAGGCGCTCTCATAAAGTTTGATCGCTCCTTCGCGATCTTCATCGGCGAGGAGCTCGGCGGCGTCACGGAGATACTCTTCCTCATCGGTCGTGATGAGTGGCTCGATCCTGGAATCAATGCCGTAGCTGCCGGTGACGATGCGCTGAAACTCCGCAGACTTCCAGAGCGGCGAAGTCGGGAAAAGCGGCTCGGCTTTAAGTGCGCGAGGCTGGACGAGGAGCAGCAGGGAAAGAATGAAAAATCCGTATTTCATGGAAGTGACATTAGCGCAGGACGATGGGCCAATGGAACTGAGCTGCGACGGGTCGGCCGTCTTTTTTCGGTGGGCTGAAGCGAGCCTGCGTGGCCAGATTGGTCGCGACCCGCGTCAAATCGGCGTCATCACTCTCGACGACGCGGAGGACATCGACTTTGCCGCTGGGGTGGATTTTTACCTCGAGACAGACGCGTCCTTCGGTGATGCCGCGTTTCCGGGTCGACTCGGGAAAAGTCATCGGAGGTCGATTGAGAAGCTTGGGCTGGCCGTCGAGATCGCTCAGGGAGAAAATCATCCTTGCTCGCTCCTGCGGTTGATTGCTCGAAAAATCCGCCATCATCATGCTGGGGCGGAGGTTAGGATTCGTCGTTGCCTTGATCGGGGGCGCGGGGCTGTTGATTTGAATGTCCAGCTTCGGAAGTGGGGGCGTTTTCGGCGGGGGCGGAGGAGGATTGGACGGCGGCGGTGGGGGCGGCATCTCAATCGCGACGGCGTCGATGCCGCTGAGGAGCCGGAAGGAATTTTCGGGCATTTCCCGCTGGGAATCGAGCCAACGGGAAAAGCTGAGGAAGCCGAGAAGCATCACCACGGAGAGACCGCTCGTGAGATAGCGCAGGAAACGCCCGCGCGGCGAGAGCAGCGTCTCGAGTTGGGACTTGCCGACAGCGCTTTGATCGCGATGAAGAGGCACCTTCAACTCACCTATTGCAGTGACGTTTTTTGAAAGGATGGATTGGCTCATTGATCAACAGTGGAGACAAAAACTTGAGCGGCCCCGGCGAGCTTGGCTTCGTCCATGACCTGGACAGTCGACTCGGTCGGGGTGCGGCGATCTGATTGAATGATGACAGGCATGGCGTCCTGCATGAGAAGTCGGGAGACGACGGAGCGGACCCCGCCCACGCCGATTTCGCGGCCGCCGTAGTGAACCGTTCCGCTCGCGCTGATGCCGATGAGGATGCTGTTTTTCTCCAGGTCCTGCTGGCTCGCGGCGCGGGGCTTCTGAAGTTCGAGTCCGGTTTCTTCAACAAAGACGGTCGTGACGATAAAGAAGATGAGAAGGATGAAGACGACATCGATGAGCGGCGAGATGTTGATCTCGCTGGTTTCGGCCTCGGGTGGCGAGCCCTGGAATCTTGAGAATCGGCTCATGTGGCGGGGATGCCCTGAGGCGCGGATTGGATCAGGTTGAGCAGTCGGCGTTTTAAGAGCGTGCAGACGATGAAGGTCGGGATCGCGATAACGAGGCCGGTCTGGGTCGTGATGAGGGCTTTTGAGATGCCATCGGAAATGGTTTCGACCGGCGCCGATCCGGAACTCACCGCGAGTCCGGAGAAAGTCGCGAGCATTCCGGAGACGGTTCCTAACAGCCCTACTAGCGGAGCCGCTCCGATGAGAACAAAGCAGAAGTCGATGCGGCGGAGAACCCGCGCCTGCTCGTCGGCGGACTTCACCGTGATATTTGCCGCGACGGTGTAGAGGTTGGCGGAAATCGCAAAGGCGAGGAGGATGAGCATCCAGAAGATCCAGCCGCCCTCAGAGGAGAGGTCGCGCAGGGATTTGAGGAGTTCGTCGAAAAATGACATCGCGGTGATTTAATCAGTTGGATTCGAGAGGTTTCACACCATTGAGGAAGGCGAGGGAGGACATCTCCATGTTCGAGCGCACTCCGGCGGCCCGCCTTGAAAGGAGGGCGTGGGCGATGAGTGAAGGGATCGCGACCATGAGACCGAACTCTGTCGTGACGAGGGCCTCGGAGATGCCCCCGGCGAGGGGTTTCGCATCGCCGGTTCCGAAGACCGTAATTTTCTGGAAGGTGTTGATCATGCCAGTGACGGTTCCGAGCAATCCGAGGAGCGGAGCGGTCGCGGCGGCAATCGCGATGAAGGGGAGGCCGCGCTGGAGTTTCGGGAGGAGCGAGAGATGTTTCTCGTAGAGTTTTTCCTCGAGCGCGGCGCGGGGGAGATTGGCATGCGCGACCCCGTAATCAAGAATTTCAGCGGTGGGGTGGGCGATGCCGGCAAGGCTCTGTTTTGCCTCGGCGGTTTCCCCGGCTTTGAGGTGGGCGACGATTGCGGTGATCGTGCCGGGACCGATTTCACGGAGGCGAATCATTGAGAAAAATTTAACGATGGCGACGAGGAAGGAGACGAGGGCGAGGAAAAGGATGGGATAGATCCAGATGCCTCCTTTGAGGATGTGTTCGACGAGCGTGTCCTCGACTTCCTCAAGTGCGACGGCCGTTCCAAGAGTCGGGTCAAAGGTGGGCGAGGCGTCTTTCCCGGCGATGAGTGCTTCGATCTGCGCACGCGAAGTCGTTCCCGGAATGACTTCCGGCGTCAGCGCCGAGGTGGGGGAAATTAAGCCGCTAATTTCACCGGCTTCGTCGATGAACCAACTGATGGGTCCGATCTCGACAAAGGTTCCGGGATGGAGAACTCCGTCCGGTCCGATGGCTTCGCCTTTGATCGTCGGGAGTGATGAACGAAGTTTAAGATCCCCGATGGCTTCAGAAATGAGATCCACCCTGGCTGCAGTGCCCTCCTCGTCCGGCTGATCCGCCGCGAGGAGGAGTGCGCTGAGTTCGCTCGACCGCGCGAGGGATGAGGAGGCCTCGTAGTTTTTCCGGAAATCAAAGAGGAGGCCGTCGAGGTAAGCGCGTTCATCGCGCCAGAGTTGAAGTTCTTTCTCTGTCTTTTCAAACTCCGTTTCAATGGCTTCGCGGGATGAGCGGGCAATGTCGTATTCCCGCTGTTTTGCGCGCAGCGTCGCGGCAGTTTCCTGCATCTTTGTTGCAAGGGGCGGCTTCTCTTCGGCAATGCGATTCCGCACTGCGGTGAGTTCGGCGAGGGTGGCCTCCAGCTCGGTGTCGAGTTTTTCTGCGGCTGATTTTAGCTGTTTGTCAGTCTCTGCGATTTCCTCCTGCGCCTGAAGGGTTCCCGAAATAAAGAACATGGCGAGAGCGATGCCGCCCTGCGTGAGACGAGTGCGAAGGGATGGCTTCGGAGCCGGGGTCATGGGGAGCAGCGCGTTCATTCAGCGGAAGCCCCCGGTTCAGTTTTTGCGGCAAAGGGGAGCGTGACCATCGCGGGCGGGACTTCCCGACGATTGACTTCGATGGCGGTCCTGACTTGCGAGGCGATGCCCTTGTCTTCTTTCCAGATCCATCCTGAGAGGCTTGGGACACCGAAACCGGCTAGTTTTCCTGACTCGTCCACATACCAGGCATGGCCGAGTCCGAGATAGAGCACATCGATCTGGTAGCGCTTGCCATCGATCTCCCGAATCTCGCTCTCGATCGTGAGCTTGGAATCAAAATCTCTCGCCGCCGAGAGAATCGAGAGGAGGTCGCGGAATCGCTCCTGAAGGGGGATTTGATCGAGTGAAGTTTCCTCGTCGAGACGGGCAATCGAGGTGTTGGCTTTAGCGGCGACCGGCGCCGGGAGAAGGGGGATGACCTCACGCAGTTGTGTTTCCAGGGCGACAATCTTTTTCTCAAAGTTGGCTCTCCAGGATTTGCGGTCCGTTTCCTCGCTCGTGAACTCCGCGCGTTTCTGCGTGACGTCATCGATTCGTTCCTGCGCGGTGGCGGTGAACTCTTCAATCCCGGCGATTTCTTTCTCCCGCAGCGCGATCAGGTTTTCAAAAAGTGGCTTCTGCTCTGCCCAGGCCGCGGTCTCCTTGGCGATCGCCTCTTTCGCTTCGAAAATCCGTTGAGCTCGGCTCTCGAGGCTCGCGGCAGTGATCGGAGCTGACTCATCCTGAGCGATCGACACGGAAGCCAAGGCAAAGAGAACCGCACCACAAAGAAAATGGGCCGCATTCAGTCGCTTGAAGATGTTCCTGGTCGGTCTCATTTACTTTGGCCACGCCGATGGTGGGATGTGGTCATCGCGGCGTTATTGAGAGCCTGTCTCAACAAGGGGATGAAACAGCAGAAAATCCACTCTGTCAACGCACGCATCCTTTGATTTTCGATCAAACCGGTCTTTTCAGGAAATCGTGTCGACTAGAAATTTCCCCGGATGGAAAAGGCTGCGTTGACCGGTTTGCCCACGCTCACTTCATGAGTGCTGTGGGAGTTCGGGAAGTATTGTGTATCGAAAAGGTTCTCGATATTCATCTGAAGCCGATATCTTTCCGAGAGCTTGTAAAACACGGCGGCGTCGACGCGGGTGTAGTCGGGCAAAATAGCGGTGTTGCCGTTGTTCGCGAAGCTATCGTCCTGAAAGATTACCCCGAGAGCGAGGCCGAGGCGCTCGTTCACCGCATACTGGTTCCAGACTGAGAAGGTGTGCTCCGGCACCTCGCGTGGTCGCAATCCGCTTGGGCCGGCGCGGTTGACCTGCTCCGCCTCGAGGTAGGTGTATCCCGTGGAAATGAACCACCGGTCCGTGAGATTTCCGGTGAGTTCCGCTTCGAATCCACTGGTCGAAGTGTCGATGATGTCGAGTGTCTCAGGATTGCTGTCGGCGACCTGAGGGGAACTCTGCTCGATCTCAAAAATCGCGGTGCGGAAACTCAGCCCGGGCTGGATGTCCCACTTCACCCCTGCTTCGAGGTTGGTGAAAGTGTCAGGATCGAGAATGTTGCTGTTTCCATTGATGTCAGCGAACTGCTCGCCACTGCGGGGGAGGAAGGACTCGCTGAAGCTTCCGTAAATGGAGACGTTCTCGACCGGCTTGATGATGAGACCAAGTCGAGGTGAAATTTCATCATCCCTCCGTGTTCTCGTTTCTCCGTTGAGAGCGTTGAAGACCTCGATATCGAAGGAATCGAAACGCGCCCCGATAACGAAATCGAGGTGCTCGCTGAGAGCGATTTCATCCTGGACGAAGAACGAGTAGGTGTTGATGTTCACGCGAGTGTCATCGTTGAGATCCGTGCTGAAGCTGTTGGTCGCGAGGTTGCCGGCCGCATTGATCGAAGCACCGTTGTTCAGGCGGAAATTGTCAGCCGCGAAGACCTCCTTGTCGGCCCCTGTTGTGTCCCAGAAAGAATTGAAGCGATTTTGGTTGGAGGAAGTGTGGGCATACTCACCGCCGATGAGGACTTTGTGCTCGATGAAACCGGTTTCAAAGATGCCGACGAGATCCCCGGAGAGGACGAGGTTTTCACGGAAAGTGTTGTCGATGTAACCGTCGATCGTGACCTGGTCGGTCGCCGCATTGTAGCCGGATGCGTAAAAGTTTTGATAGCTCTTGTCGTAGTCGCCGTAGAACGCGGTGAGGCGGCCTTTCCAAGTGTCAGAGAATTCATGGCTCAAAGTGGCGCGGATCGCGTGAGATTCGAAGGCGGAGAAATTTTGCTCGGGATCGCCAAAGACGGTGTCGACCAGCGACTGCACGGGCAGTCCATCGGGACCGGTGGGGATGCCACGATCAATGAATCGCTCATGGTTGTTATACTCGTAGGAGAGGTCGAGCCTCGTGTCCGGAGTCAACTGGAGGGCGAGCGTTGGATTCACGCCGACGCGGTTTCCGTCGAAGAAATCACGGTGGTTGCTGAGCGACTCGAAGAAACCATTGAGACGAAAGGCGGCGGTGGGTTCCTCGATGAGATGGCCTCCGCCTTTACCGAGGTTTTCGGAGTTGCTGCCGCCGAGGCTCTGGTTCCAATCGAATTGAGTTAAATTCCCGCCGAAGGTATCGACGGTGGCGTCGAAGTGGGTGAAGTTATAGCCAATGACGGGCTTTTTCGTGACCCGGTTGAGAATACCACCGGTGCCGCCCCTTCCGAAGACGAGCGCGCTGGGACCGCGTAAAATTTCGACCTGCTCGATGTTGTAGAGTCCCCGGTAGTATTGAACATCGTCGCGAATGCCATCGATGAAGAAGTCGGCGGTGGAGCGGGGCTGGCCACGGAAGACGATGGAGTCACGATGTCCCTCGCCCTGCGAAGTCGTCACGCCGGGCGTGTAATCGACGATTTCCCCGATGCTGCGAATCCCCTGATCGTCGATGCGTTCTTCGGAAAAGACGGAGACGCTGCGTGGCAGATCGAGAATCGGTGTCCCGGTTCGGAGCACATTGACGTCGGAGATGATGAGTGGCTCAACGACGATCTCCGGCTCGATCACGACTGGCTCGGGGGCCGTGGCAGGTCTGACCGGACGAGGTGCGGGAGTGATGCTGACCACGGGCGCAGGGCTTTCCGAGGTAAAAACGGTCTCCTCAAGCTGCTCTTGAGCGTGACCGAAGACCGGAAAAGCGAAAGCGATGAGGAACGGGGCCTTCCAGAGCTTTTTCGAGAAGTTGGGGTGACGCGGGGTAGCAGTTTTCTTGCTCATGGTGAGCACTGCTAGAACGAAACAAATTAGAATGCAAATACAAATGAGACTCAATCTCATTAAAAAACCTGAACAGTGAGAGTCGCTTGGGATGTTCTCCGGAAATGAAAACGCCAAGAGAAGACTCCGGAGCCGTCCCTTGGCATTGGTTGAAGCTAAAGTGCTTAGCCGCGAGCCTTGCGGGCGGCAATGAAAGATCGGACCGCCATGACGGTGTAGAAGAGGCAGATCAAAGTCATCGCAAGGATGAAAAAACTCGACGGCTTTGCCCAGTCGATAGAGCCTTTGATGCTGCCGGGAATGAGGCGGCCCAAGCCGGCGAGGGCGCCGAGGAAGGAGAAGAGGACGGCGATGTGGATGCCAATCTTCACACTCTTGTTGGCGACGAGTCCACCGATGAGCATGGGGATGCCGACGAACGCGGGAATGAGCGCGGTGATCGATTGTTTAGTGGCACCGAGAAGCTCGTAACCGAAGTAGCCGAAGGCACCGAGAGCGATAAGGATAAAGGAGCAAATGTAAGTGAGATTTTTCATGTGTGAGAGACTACGACAATCGGTTGATACAAAGAACGGTCAATCGCTCGTATGCGGAAACGTAGCGGACGATGGAAATCTTCCGGGCGAAGCAAGGGACGGAAGGCTGACGCCGTCCGCTACGTTGGGGACTTCGAAAACGTAGCGGAAGATGGAAATCTTCCGGACGAGGCAACGGGACGTAAGGCTCACGCCGTCCGCTACGTTGGGGACTTCGAAAACGTAGCGGACGATGGAAATCTTCCGGGCGAAGGAAGGGGACGGAAGGCTCACGCCCTCCGCTACGGTGGGGAATCGGAAACGTTGCGGACGATGGAAATCTTCCGGGCGAAGCAAGGGACGGAACGCTCACGCCGTCGGCTACACCAACCCGACACGCGTCTTCCGATTCAAGCCGTAGACGGCGATGAGCATCAGGAACGAAAGCACGAGAAGCACGATCGAGAGGCGATGGGCGTCGCCGTAGTTTAATCCTTCAACGTGATCATAGATCGCAATCGAGACAACACGGGTCGAGCCGGGGATGTTGCCTCCGATCATGAGAACGACCCCGAACTCGCCCAGGGTGTGCGCAAATCCGAGGACCGCACCGGTCAAAATCCCGGGGCGGGCGAGAGGGAGGGCAATGGATAAAAAGCGACTCCACCGCGTCGATCCGAGGGTCGAGGCGACTTCGAGCTGCTCGGAGTGAATCGAAGCGAAGGCGTTCTGGATTGGCTGGACGACAAAGGGAAGTGAGTAGATCACCGAGCCGATGATGAGCCCCGGGAAGGTAAAGGCGAGGGAAGTGTCGCCGAAGGGGCCCTTCGGACCGAGAAAAATGAGGAGATAAAATCCCAGCACGGTGGGCGGCAGCACGAGAGGGAGGGCGATGACCGCATCGAGGAGAAACTTCAATTTCCATCGCGTGCGGGCGAGCCACCATCCTAACGGAATCCCAAGGAGGAGGAGAATCACCGTGGTGACGAGTGCGAGCTGGATCGTCAACCAGAGGGCATTCAGGTCGGATTCATTCAGCATGGGAAAGGGGAGGCAGGTCGTAGCCGTCGGCCTTGATCATTTGTCGAGCCGGTTCACGGCGAAGGAAGGTGAGAAACTGTCGGGCTTCGGGGGAATCATGAATCAGGATCGCGTCTTGTTCAATCGGTGTGTGTAATTCGTCCGGAACAAGCCAGGTTGAGCCGGTCTCATTTTCGGACAATTGGGAGACCGCGACAAAGCCGAGCTCGGCATTCCCACTGGTGACGAAATGCCAGGTTTGGGCAATGTTTTCTCCGCGGACGATCCGGCCCTGCAGGGATTCCCAGAGGCCCAGGGAGAGAAGCGTTTCCTTTGCGGCGCGGCCATACGGGGCCAGCTCAGGATTGGCAATTGCAAGATGCATAACGTGGTCGAGCGAAGGGAATCCCTCCTTTTCCAGAATCAATTCCGACTTGATTCCGTGAAGTGCGAGCCGACCGCGCGCGTAGGTAAACCGGGTTTCACTGACCGCCATTCCGAGTTTGGCGAGGTGTCGGGGCGCGGCACTGTCAGCGGAGAGAAAGAGGCGGAAAGGAGCGCCTTGCTGTATTTGCGCGGCAAGTTTGCCGGTCGATCCTGAGACAAGGATGACCTCCGTTCCGGTTTCGGCGGTAAAGGTGTTCACCAGTTTTTTCGCGGTGGGCATGAAGTTGCTCGCGACGGCGATGGTGAGATTACTTTGCCCGGGCGGCTCGCAGGAGGTGAGAAGAAAGAGGGCGGCCAAAAGGGAGGCAATCCACCTCGTTCGGAGAGACCCGATCACGATGTCGGAAAGAACGCTCAGCATGAGTCTCCCACGGTTTGAATTTCCTTCGGAGTAAGCGCTCGCCATTCTCCCGGAGCAAGATCGTCCGGAAGCGCAATCGCTCCGATCCGGTCGCGGTGCAGTGAAAGAAGTCGGATCCCGTCGAGGCGGTGAAACATGCGCTTGATCTGGTGATAGCGGCCTTCCTCGAGCGTCACCGAAGCGTGGCAGGGAGCGAGCAGGACAAGACGAGTCGGGCGGGTCACGATGCCCTCAGGATGAAATTCGAAGCCGGCTGCAAATTTGGCGACCGCGTCTTCGGGGATGGGACGGTCCGTTTCGACGAGGTAGTGCTTACTCACTTTGTGTGAGGGATCGGTGAGCGACTCAGACCAGCGACCGTCATTCGTGAGGAGGATGAGTCCACTCGAGCTACGGTCAAGGCGGCCGGCGAGATGGAGTGAGTCTTTGTCAGGACAGTCAAGGAGGTCGAGCACGGTCCGGTGAGTTGGATCCTGCGTCGCGCTGAGGATCCCGACCGGCTTGTGGAGCATGAGATAGTGTCTTTGGATCGCTTTTTGCAGGACACGATCTTCGATTCCGACCTGAGAGAAGCGGGAAATTTCCATCTGGTGATCGGTGGCAGCCTTTCCATCGACGAGGATCTTGCGCTCAATGAGGCGAACCCGGGCGTCGCGCTCACTGATGTCGAGTCTTTTGGCGATGAAGTGGTCGAGTCTCACAAGGTGACGAAATAGTGAATTGAAGTGGTGTTGGCAATCAACTTGCGTCACTCTTCGATTCTCAGTTAAAAGAATCCAACGGTATGAAACACGACGAAACAGCAGTTGCGATGAAAAATGATTCCCACACGTCCCGATCTTTTTCTCCCCGGTTCGTCTTCTGGGCGACAATGATCTTTCTTTTCACCTTCGTTCCGACGAGTGAGGCGGGTTTGTTTGAGAAATTAAAAGCCAAGCGCGAGGCAAAGGTGCAAGCGCGGGAGGAAGCAAATAAGCCCAAGTCGAAGCCAAGACCGATGCACCGCTCGAACTATCGCGATGCGCACGGCGATGCCTACATCAATACCGAGTTGCTGGAGATTGAGAAAGACTCTGACCGGAAAGTGATCGTTGATATCGGACGGCAACGCGCCTTTCTCGTCGTGAATGATCTCATTGCAGTGGATTCCGCCGTTTCGACAGCCCGCCGGGGGAAATACACGCCGCGGGGGACGTTTCAGATCACGGAAAAGGTGGAGTCGGGTAAAGTCTCGACGATTTACCACGTCTACATGCCGAATTGGATGCGTCTCGGCCAGACGACGGTGGGAATGCACACCGGAGATTTGCCCGGTTATCCGGCCTCGGCGGGGTGTATTCGTCTGCCGCAAAGCGTGGCTCCGATCATTTATGAAAACATCAGCCGTGGCGTCACCGTCGAGGTCGTCGATTCGTGGGATGAATCAGGATTGGCGATTCCCTACTCGACTTCGGAAGCGGATGTTTTCGTGGCGCTCTGAAACGTAGCGGAAGATGGAAATCTTCCGGGCGGAGCAGTTCACTGTGTGGCGACGAGCTCACACCGCGCCGACCATTTTCCGCCCGATCCAGAAGATTGTCATGAGGAGAACGATCGCTCCAATCCACCACGGATGGGACCAAATCCTGAGGCGCTGCTCTATCGGCTCAGGATCGGGCAGAGCAGAGAGTCGTGATTGAATCAACTCGAGGTCGGGCGTGCTCAGTATTTCGCCTTTTGAAATACGGGCGATCTCTTCCATGACGTCCATGCGTGCCGGTTCCCCCACTTTTTCCAGCGCCGTCCCCTGCACCGTGATCGTGAGATTGAGCGCCCCGCCGTTCTCCTCGCAGGTGACGGTGAGGGCGTGTTCGCCTCGCTCGACGGGCTCGAAATTTCCGGTGAAAAGTCCCCACTGATCCTCGCCGCCCGGTTCGAGTCGGATCGAGTCAACTTTCCCTGACGGGGCCACGACCTGCACGACCACATTTGCGGAAGGCAACGGCTCGCCGCCGACGCTCATGACATTGGCATTGAGAGTCAGAGTGTCGCCGGTCTGAGGGCGGTCCGGAGAGTAAAAAAGCCGCATCAACTCATCGCTCGCCATGTTGCGCTGGTAGGCCATCCAGCGCGCGACCTGTCCCCAGAAGCGGTAGTGATATTTGTCCTCGACCCCTTTGCGCCAGCGCCAGGCTCCGTCGGTCCCCATAAAGAGAATCTTTCCGGTACCGAAGGTGCGGGTCACGATCAGGGGAATGCGCCCATGTTGGTTCGTTTCTGAGCTGTGGGTCGCGAGAACTTCAGAGCCGGCGCGCGCGCGCATCACTCCGGCATACCATTGAAAGCCGGGGAGCGAGGACCAGACTTCGGCGTTCTCATTTTCCGTGTCTTCAAGTCTTGTCAGGAGGCTTCGGGCGCCGAGTTCGGTGAGTTCAAACTGGCCCGGCGTGGGCGATCCCCAGCCGCGCGGTTGCGCGGGGTCAAGGATGACGGGAAACAAGTCATCAAGCGCGGTCGCGGCAAGGGTGCTCTGATTCCCGCGAAAGCCGGGGAGGAGCACGAGTCCGGCGGCCTGGGTAGCGACCTGATTTTTTAAAGCAAGCACCTGCGCTTCGTCGAGCTGTCCCGGCTTGAGCCCGACGTCGCCGAGAATAATGACATCGAAGGTGCTGAGCAAATCCGTCCCGGGAAAGGTGTCAAGATAGCCGGGACCACCTCCGAGCGCTTCGATATCCGGATGGAAAAGCAGGCAGCTCACCTCAACCCCGGGGTCGCGTTCGAGAGCGTTTCGGAGGTAGCGATATTCCCATCTTGGAAAGCTGTCGATCACGAGAATTTTGAGCTCTTCTTTACGAATCGAAATCGGAGCGGTGAGGGTGTTGTTTTGGAGGTCGCGTTCGTCATCGCTTGAAGGGAGTGTGAGGGTCAGCTCGTAGTCGCCCTCGGAGAGTGGTGTCCAGAGAATGGTCTCGCGGATCTTGCCCATCGCCGGAATCGTCATACTTTGGCTGAGGGTTTCGCCGCCGCTGATTTCAATCTCCACGGTCGCGCTGTGATTGCGGGGGAGGGCACTGGAAAGCGAAAACGGAAGCCTGACCGGTTTTCCCGCGATGCCAAAAGTCGGCGCGTCAAAGGCGGTCACGGCGAGGTCGGGGAGACGCGTCTCACTGCCCACGGGCACGGTGAACACAGGGATGTCCTGCATTCGATAGCGGGTCGCGATACGAGCCGGGGGATCGCCCATGTTCCAATCACCGTCGGAAATCAACACGACGCCGCGGAGGGAGGGCTGTTCATCAACGATCGCGGAGAGGGCACCGGAAAGATCAGTGCCTTCGCTTTCCTCTCCTCCGAAACTCTGGAAAATTAGATTGTTGGCGGTGGCGAGGGAATCCCAGTCGTCCTCTTCGGAGAGTTGCTTCGCGATCGTGGCGCGGGTGAGAGGTTCCGCGCCGGTTTCCTGAGCGTTGATGACATCCCCGGTTGCCATGCTTCCCGAATCATCCCGGAGGATCGCGATGACCGGTTTCTCATCCGGCTCAAAGGTTTCTTTCCACTCCGGTTGGTTCAATGTCAGGATGACGGCAAGGAGAATAAGAAGTCGCAGAGCCTCGAGTAAACCGGTCGGCAACGCATACTGATTCCGCTTCCAAATCAGAAAGCTGAAAACCGCCGTCGCGAAGACCACCGCGACCGAAAAAATGATCGAGGTCGGGCTGCCGCTAAAGGTCAGTTCGCTGTTGGTGAGAGTCACGAGCTGGTGGTGGGTTTCTGTGATTTGGGAAAGCGGGGGGTGGCTTCCTCTTTTTCGTTCCGTGGAGGGAGGCAGAGAATTGCTTCGGCGAGAAGAGCGAGAGCCATCGCGATGAGAAAGGCGCGCCAGACCTCTGAGGCGAGTGAGGAGCCGCTGTTGAGTTCGTCGGAGACCTGCCGGAAATCGATGCCCTCAAAAAGGCTTTCAAGAGCTTCCGGGGTGACGAGCCGGGTGTCGTCTTCGTTGGCAGGTCGATTGATCGCGATGAGATGATTTTTGCCCGTGGCGCGCTCCACCTCCAAGGCGGAAGGAACAAGGCCAACTCCGGCGAGTGATGTGGTGCTCCCTGCCGAGTCAATCACGGTGTAAGCGACTCCGGGCGCGGGAAGGGCGTCGCTTCCAGCTTCGCGAAACTGTGCCGTCGCAACCGCATTGGCGCCTTCTTCGAGCGCTCGATGGATCATCACAAAAAAGACAACTCCTTCGGTGGCGAGCGAGGAATGGTCAGTTCTCGGGAGGGTTCCAAGGGCATAGGCGGAACCTGACGTTTCGATCGTGAGCTTTGCGATCAGGGCCGCGTCGGACTGGCTGCGCAGAAGCGGTTGAAATTCTCCGGTGAACTCGCGCGTGCGGAAGATGCTGAGATCCCCGACGGGCAATGGCTCGCCACTTTGGGTGTTGGCAAGAAGTCCCGACTCCGTGCGCCACCAGTCAATCGGTAGTGGCTCGCCGCCTCCTTCTTTCCAACCGCTCCATTGAAAACCGAAAAAGGAACCGGAACCTGCATCGAGTGGAGGCAGAAAGATGAGCGTTCGCCCGGATTCGACATGCTGCCTGAGAAGGCCTGAAAGAGGAGTGTCCTCCGCCGGGATCTGCGCCTGCCAAAACAACAAGGCCGTCTCTTCCCAGGGAATGCGAGTGAGTTGATCCGAGGTCACGATTTTGGTCTCGTAGGGGATACCGGCTTCGACCTCGGCCCCGGCAGCGGCAGCAATCGCTCCGGCGGTGAGGGTGTCGTCACTGACGATGACCGTCTTACGAACCGCTTCGTCGTCGAAGACAAGAAAGGCAGTGTTGTCGGCGGGGTTTCCGTCCGCAGGAAGGTCAATGCGGCCCCAGCCGCTGACGTCGCTTTGGCCCAGAGAAACGACATGGCCGAGGCGAAGGGTCTCAGGACCTGATACCGTCATTTCCTGCACCGTGCGTGTCCCGTTGATCGTGAATTCGACGGGGAGTTTCACTTCGTCTTCCCCGGCCGACTGGCGGCGGATACGAAGATCCATCACGAGTTGGATTCCTTCGGGAGAACGTCGGCGTTTCACATTCGAGACTGAGACCGAGAAGTTTTCACTTTTGATTTCAGAGTAGTTGAGGAGAAACAGTCGAACGGTTTCGCGAGTCGAGAGATCACTGCGAAGTGATTGCCATTTCCCCGAACCGGTCTCCCAGTCACTCTGTCGCAGGTCGGAAGCGAGCCAGATGTCGGTGCGGCCGCTTTCGTCGGTTTCAAGGTAGTCGACGGCCCTCTGCAGAAGGGCTGGAATATTCGAAGTCGTCGCCGTGGGGGCGACCTGGGGAAGTTCGGTCAGAGCCGCCGCATCGGTGATGAGGGCTGGCTCAAGCGTGGCGCTGTCGATGAGAACGAGACTGCTGTTTCCGGCGGTCTTTTCGAGCAGATCGGAAAGTTTTGTGGCAGCGGCGGAGCGTTTCGATTCTCCCGTTTCGAGAATCTGCTGCTCCATCGAGGCGGAGCGGTCGAGGAGAATGAGAACCGTGTCAGGCTTGCCGCCGGTGAGGGCAAGCCACCCGCCCGCGAGAGGGCGACTCGCGGCAAAGAGGAGAAAGAGCACCGCGAGAACACGGAGCGAAAGAATCAAAATCTGCCGCAAACGGGCAATGCCTTTGGTCAGTTTTTTAGCATCTAATAAGAACATCATCGCAGCCCACGACACGGTGCGGTGACGGTGCTGGTTGATCAGATGAATGATGATCGGGAGGAACGCGAGCGGAAGCCCGATCAGGAGAATGGGCTGAAGAAAGCTCATCTCGCGCTGCGTGCGGTTTTAGGATTTCGGCCCATAAGGAACCGTGCGAGGACCTGCTCGTATGGCTCGTCGAGAAAGGCCCGGTGGTAGTCGATGACTGAATGATTCACGATGCGATCAACACGGGCGAGGTAATCAGTTACCGCTTCGCGATACTTCCGCTGGATCAGCGAAGGATCAGCAAGGAGGGAGGGGCCACCTTCGAGATCGAGGAAGCGCGTCGGGCGATCAAAAGTGAAATCAATTTCCTCCCGATCAAGGAGATGAAAGAGCACGACATCGTGTTTTCGAAAACGAAGATGATCAAACGCTTCCTGCAAGGGATCGAGATTGAAAAGAAGATCGGAGACGATCACGATCATGGCCCGCTGGGGAATTTTCTCAGCCGCTGCGTGAATCGCGGAGATCAGGGCCGTCTCGCCTCCGGACTTTAGCTGGGTCAATTGATCGAGAAACACACCGAGGTGAATTCCTCCCCGTTTAGGCGGGAGTTCCTTTTGAAAGACGCTCCCGTCATCGCTTTTTGCCCCGGCGTAGAGACCGGCGGCATCTCCACCGTGTATCGTCAAATAGGCGAGTGTTCCCGCGATGGAGCGGGCGTAGTCGAGTCGGTTTGTCCCGGCTGCTTCATATCCCATCGAGCCGCTTGTATCGACGATGAAACACTGACGGAGATTCGTGTCGGCTTCGAACTCTTTGATGTAATACCGATCCGTCCGGCCCCAGGTTCGCCAGTCGAGGCGGCGGGTATCATCTCCGGGGACATACTTTCGATATTGAGCGAACTCGAGCGCGGACCCTTTCACAGGACTGCGATGCCTTCCCGAGACACTCCCGAGCATCGGGTGCCGCGAGTTAAGAGGGAGTCCCATGAGACGACCCAGCACCGCTGAATCGAGAAAGTCCCGCTGGATGGAGTCGGCCACGTGAAGGGAAAGTTAAGCTTCCTGACTCAGCTCCTCGACGAGGCGGGCAATGATCGAGCGGCAGGTCACGCCTTCCGACTCTGCGGTGAATGTTTTGATGACCCGATGCCGGAGGACCGGTTCAGCGACGGCGACAACATCCTCCTGACGAACCATGTAGCTTCCCTGAAGTGCCGCCCGGGCACGAGCGCCGAGAATGAGGTATTGAACGGCTCGCGGTCCCGCTCCCCATCCAACGTAGGGGCTGATCCACTCCGGCGCCTCGTCCGAGTCGGGTCGGGTCCGTCTAACAAGATCAACGGCAAAGTGGTAGATGTGATCCGGCACCGGAACGCGGCGCACGAGCTCCTGGAAGCGGATCACTTTTTCACCGTCGAGAATGTGCTCAAGGGTCGGGAGTTTTGCACCGGTCGTGGTCCGGGCGATGGAAATTTCCTCCTCCCGCGAAGGGTAGTCGACCCCGATCATGAACATAAAGCGGTCGAGTTGCGCTTCGGGAAGAGGGTAAGTGCCTTCCTGCTCGATCGGGTTCTGGGTCGCGAGGACGAAAAACGGCTGCTCCAGCTCGAGGGTGTTTCCGGCAACGGTGACCCGGTGTTCCTGCATGGCTTCGAGCATCGCGGCCTGGGTTTTCGAAGGAGCACGGTTGATCTCGTCAGCAAGGACGATATTCGCGAAAACGGGGCCTTTCGAAAATTCAAACTCACGGCGACCGGAGCCGTCATCCTGCAGGATTTCGGTGCCGGTGATGTCCATCGGCATGAGATCCGGCGTGAACTGAATACGGTTGAAGCTCAGGGACATCGTCTCGGCGAGACGCGAAACGAGAAGGGTTTTGGCAAGGCCGGGAACTCCCATGAGGAGGGCATGCCCGCGGGCAAAAAGACAGATTGCGAGCTGCTCGATGACCAACTCCTGACCGACGATGATTTTGCCAAGTTCCGCCCGGAGGTGTTCGTAGGATTCCCTGAGTTCATTGATGGCGGCAACATCGTCAGCGAGCAATTCTTCGGTTTCAGCGGTCGGATCGGGCATGGAAAAGGACAAGGTTCTGAGTGGCGCAACGATAGGGGCGGGTCGGGGACGAAGAAAGCGGAAAAACGGGGAGGCGAGCCGCTTCATTCACGCCGATCTCAGCTTGACATCAGGGTGTCCTGTCGTGGTGTAGTGGGAAATGTTTGATGACCTGAGCAGCCGTGTGGAAGAGCACTCGACGGATTCCCTGCGTGACCGCGTCTGGCGCGTCATTTTTCTCTCGGACACGCGCTCAGGGAAAGCTTTCGATGTCATCCTGCTTTGGTTGATCGGGATCAGCGTTTTTGTCGTCATGATCGAGAGCGTTCCGACGATCCAGGAAGCGCATCGGAAAATGTTCAACCAACTGGAGTGGATGTTTACGATCCTCTTCACGATCGAATACGCCGTTCGAATCTGGGTGGTGCGAAACAAGAAGTCGTATGTCCTCAGTTTCTTCGGCATTGTCGACCTTCTCTCGCTCATTCCGACCTACCTCACGATCTTTATCGCGGGACCGCAATATCTCCTCGTCGTAAGGGTCCTGAGATTACTCCGCGTTTTCCGGATTTTAAAAATGGCGCGCCACATCGGGGAAGCCAACATGCTCATGAACGCGTTTCGCGCGAGCGCAGCGAAGATCACCGTCTTTCTTTTTCTCGTCCTCGCGGTCACTCTCATCCTCGGAACGATGATGTATATCGTGGAGGGGGTCATCGCGAAGAATCCCGGATTTTCCAGTATCCCCCAGTCCGTCTACTGGGGGATCGTCACGATTTCGACGGTGGGCTATGGCGATGTCACTCCCATCACCGTGGCGGGAAAAGTTATTTCGACGGTCATCATTTTAATTGGCTACGGGACGATCGCGGTGCCGACTGGAATCGTCACCGCCGAGCTGAATATGAACATGGCGAAGATTCATCCAGACAAAAGAAAGTGCAAAGAGTGTGGTCATGTCGGACATGATTCCAAGGCCCGCTATTGTAAAATGTGCAGCACCGAACTATGAAATTTTTGATTCCTCTCTTTGTTCTCTTCCTGAGTTCAATCCAGGCCGAAGAGTCGGCCGCCCTAAAGCAAGAGGTGGCGGTTTTTGCCCGCTACGGCGATCGTGAACTGAAACTCGATTGGCATCGCCTCGACGACAAAATTCAGAGGCCGGGGATCGTCCTCGTACATGGTGGCGGATGGATCGGTGGGAACCCTGCAAGTTTCAACACGACCGCTCAGGATTTGGCCCGGGCGGGATATGTCGTCGCCAACGTCGAATATCGCCTTGCGACTGAAGAAAAGTTTCCCGGTGCAGTCCTTGATGTCAAAGCGGCCGTGCGATGGATGCGCGCCAATGCCGTGATCATGGGGCTCGACCCCGACAGGATTGGAGCTGTCGGCGGTTCGGCGGGAGGACATCTCGTCGCGATGCTCGCTGCGACCGCTGATGAGGACGCTTTTCCCAAAGCGGGAAACGATGCCGACCAATCCGATGTCTTGCAGGCAGCTGTGATCATGGGCGCCGGGGTCGATCAGGTCGCCCGGGTCAAGGAGGCAAAAAACGGAAGTATTAAGAACTGCGTCATCTTTTTCGGCGGGGAATATAGCGAAATTCCCGAAGTCTACGCGGCTGGCTCTCCGATCACTCACCTCTCAGAAAAGACCGCACCGATCCTGATGCTCGACGGGGAGTTCGATAACCCGGGGCAACGTTATCCGGCGTATCGGGAAAAACTCGATGGGTTTGGAGTTTTCAATGAGTTCGTCATGATCCCGGGCGCTAAGCACGGGGAGTGGGGGAAAGGCGCCTTTCGTCCTGCCTTCGTCGCCGCGATGGTGAGCTTTCTGGACTCGACCTTGAAGTAGGATGAAAGAAGTGATCGCCATTGCCCTCGCCTTCGGAATCGGTGCCCTCTGTGCAAGGTTTCAGATCCCGCTCCCGGCTCCTCCGCACTGGATCGGGGTAGCGTTGATCGTCGCGATCTGGCTTGGCTACACCGTCTTCAAACAGCCTGCTTAAAGATCTCGTTTTGCCGCTTTGGATACCCGGATCGCCATTCATGGCACGATCGCCGGGATGGTCCCGCATTTCTTGTGTCCTATCGCTGCGGGGGCGAGAAGGAGAGATGATTCCGGAGATCAAGGAGGTAGATTGTGGCCATGAAATATCTGACGAGGAAATGGGTCAAGCCGGAGGATCTCAATCCTAACGGAAGCCTCTTTGGTGGCAGCCTCCTGAAATGGATCGATGAAGAGGCGGCGATCTACACGATCACGATGCTCGAAAGCCCCTATGTCGTGACCAAACTCATGTCGGAGATAAATTTCATCAGCTCAGCACGGGCCGGCGATGTCCTTGAGATGGGGATGAAGATCAAAAAGCTGGGGCGGAGTTCCATCACCTTGAAATGTGAGGTCAGGAACATCATGACCCACCACACGATCGTGAAGATTGAAGAAATCGTCTTTGTGAATCTGGATTCATCAGGCTTTCCCGCAGCGCACGGGAAACGGCTCGAGGATCTGCATTCGAAGGAAGAGGGGTAGCTTGGCGCTCCGCCTGCTGCGCCGGGATTCTGCGATTCCTGCACTGGATTCCTTCCCGAATGTTGGCATGTTCCGCCTGTGAATCATTCTGAACTTCAGTCGCTCCTCAATCGCTACGATCTGACTCCGAGTCGCAAGCTCGGGCAGAGCTTCCTCGTCGATGAAAATATTTCCCAGTGGATCGCGTCGCAGTTGCACGTTAGTCCCGATGATTGTGTCGTCGAGGTCGGCCCGGGGTTTGGAGCGCTGACGGAGCATATCGCGGGGAAGTGCCGACGGTTTATCATCATTGAAAAGGACGGGCGGCTTGCTGAATATCTCGCGGAGAAATATGGCCCGCTCGGTGTCGAAGTCGTTCATGCCGATGCGACAGAGTATGATGTGCGTCCGCTTTTTCTTGAAGGGAGCGTCAAGTTCATCGGGAACCTTCCCTACTCCTGCGGCAATGAAATTTTGCGCCGTTTTCTCGATGCGCCGAGTCCGGTCAGCGAAGCGATCATCATGGTCCAGAAAGAAGTCGCGGACCGTTTTGTCGCGGAGCCGCGAAGTAAAAATTTCGGGATTCTCAGTCTCATGCTTCAGGAGCGTTGGGAGGCGACTCATTTGAAAACGATCGGGCCGACGCCATTTCACCCACGTCCTGCCGTCGATTCGTCGATCGTGAGGTTTGACCCGCGACCTGCCGCGAAGCTGCCGCTGCACTCACCCGAAGTCTTTGGCTCGACCGTCAAACAGGGGTTTTCGCAGCGGCGTAAGCAGCTCCCGAATAATCTCACCGTTGAAAAGGATCGTGCGGTCGAAATTCTCGAAACGATGGGGCTTAAGCCAAGCGCGCGTGCTGAGGAACTCAGCCTCGAAGAGTGGGTTATTTTATCGAATCATGTCGATCCCCATCCTTGTAGCGACCTGCCGCCATCTGCTGACGAGTTGCTCGATGTCGTCAATGAGAATGATGAAGTGTTAGAGCAGGTCACGCGGCGTGAGGTGCACGAGAAAAAACTCCTTCACCGCGCGGTTCATGTCTTCCTTCAGAACAAGCAGGGGGAAATCTACCTTCAGCTGCGGTCGCTTCTCAAAGACACCCACGGTGGGAAGTGGGACAGCAGTGCCTCGGGGCATGTCGATCCGGGAGAAAGCTACCTCGCCTGCGCCGAGCGTGAAATCTGGGAGGAAGTCTGGGTGAAGCCGAAAGGTGACCTTGTCAGGATTGCGAGACTCGAAGCATCCGCCGCGACTGATCAGGAGTTTATCGAAGTTTTTCTCGCCGAGCCGAAAGGGAAAATCCGCGTCCACGGGAAAGAAGTCGATAGCGGTCGCTATTTTTCAATCGGGCAAATCGAAACGTGGATCGAAGCCCGCCCGCAGGACTTCGCGACCGGTTTTGTCACCTGCTTCAAGGCGTGGCGTGATTCGGATTCAAAAGCGTAGCGGCTTGCGTGAGCATGCCGACAGCGGAGGATCGGGCGGTCAGGGAGAAGTTCTCGCTCACGCTCAAACCTACTGGACTGAGAAATGTAGAGGCAAGCGTGAGCATGCCGACAGCGGAGGATCGGGAGTTCAGGGAAGGGTTCTTGCTCACGCCCAAACCTACTGGACTGAGAAAGGTAGCGGCTTGCGTGAGCATGCCGATGGCGGAGGATCGGGAGGTCAGGGAAGGGTTCTCGCTCACGCTCAAACCTACCGGACTGAGAAATGTGGCGGCTTGCGTGAGCATGCCGACGGCGGAGGATCGGGAGTTCAGGGAAGGGTTCTTGCTCACGCCCAAACCTACCGAAACTCAGCACGGCAAAATCTTCGCCTCGTAGTTATTGAGGCGACTGTCCCGCGTCACAAGGGTGAGATTTTCGACAAGCGATTGAGCGAGGAGAAGGCGATCAAACGGATCCGCATGGTGAGGCGGGAGTTCAAAGGAGCGTTCGGCATGGGCGACATTAATTTCAAGTTCGCCAAAGGCGTCCTCGCGAAGGAAGTGAACAAAGTTGGTCGGCATTTCGAGTCGTCCCCGCGTGATCTTTAAACCAAGCTCCCAGACGCTCGCGGCGCTGAAAAAGACGTCGTTCTCCGGATCTGCAATGGCCTCACGTGCCACCGTCGTGAGGTGACCGGGATTGCCGAGCCACCAGACGACAGCGCAGGAGTCGAGAAGAAGCCTCATGAACTCTTCGGTGTATTGTCGAGCTCAGCGTCAAGAGACTCGGCAAGCGGGTCATCATCGTCATGCCACCAACCAGGCGTCTCCTGAATCTGACCCGAGAGCTGCCCGCCGCTGCGCGGTTTGAGGACTGGTTTGTAAGGCGTGAGGCGAACGAGCGGTTTCCCGGCTTTGGCGACGACGATGTCACTGCCTGAGATCGCTTCCTCGACAAGACGCGACAAATGAGTCTTTGCCTCCTGGATATTGTAGATCACCTCACTCATGTAAACCAGACTAGACTTAGTCTGGTCTGGTTGCAATGGCATTTTCCGCCTCCGCCAGTCAAGGTGCGGCGGCTTCGCCGGAAAAATCGGTCCGGCTTGTTTCGATCCAATCCCCCTCGCTGTGCATGAGCATGAGTCGGTCATGGGGATGGTCAAAGAGGAAGGGGGAGGGCAGCTGGAGGTTCCCCTCGTCGAGGGATTCGGCACGGAACGGTTTCGATTTAGCGGCTCGCTCGAGAATGATGATTTCACCCTCGGTTCCCCCGGTAAGGGTATGAAGTGTTTGCCCGTCCCCGGCATCGACTTTCATGCGGCCTTCGGAAACGGGAATGGTTCCTGACTGGATCGTTTCGGTTTTTCCCCGGAAAAGCTGCATCCGGCGGGTGCGAATGTTTCCGACCGTTAAGGTTCCATCCTCCCGGAGATTGGCGGCCGGTTTGTTGTCGAAGCGGATGTCGAGTTCGCCGCCTTCCGAGGTGTCATTTCGCAGGGTCCATCCGCTGTTGATGGAGCGACTGTCATTGGTGAGCTGCAAAATGGCATCGCCCTCCGCGTCGGCGGAAAGACGGACGAGGCGGGAGCCGCTCTGGACAAAAATTCCTTCGCTGGAATCTCCGGCGACCGTGATGCTGCCGTCGGTCATCGTTTCCGCGAGATCATGCAGTCCGATATCGTGCATCCGACAGCCGAAGAACATGACGTCGCGAGTGTTGGCGGTGCCGACGATTTGACCGGTCCGGTCGGCGCCTTCCCCGTTCTTCCCATCCCAGCCGGGGACCTCAAAAATAGTTCCGTGAAAGCTGACGTTCGAAGCATGATCGAGTTGCACCGCGACGTTGTTGTATGTCCTGACACAGCCACCAAAAAAGTAGTGACCGTTGAGGTCGGCGCGAACTCCCCCGGTCTTTCCATCGATGAAAAGCGCTCCGCTGCCCCATTGGCCGACGCTGCGGAGATGGTGATCGTTTGAGAAGAGATTGCATCCGTAAAACTGAGTTCCGCTTAAACCGGGGCCATCCTCCTTGTCGTTTCCGATGAGGGCGACGCCGTAGTCACCGGAAAAAGAGCAGTTCCAAAAGGTGTTGTAGTCAGGGTTTCCTCCTTCGCCACGGGTGATGACGCAGAGTCCGGCCTTTTTCCAATAGCCGAAGACCGCGACGTCGTGCATCGATCCGCCGGGGCTGTCATCGACGAGAAAGCCGACCTCAAAGTCTGATCGTTGATCGGAGCGGTTCGAGGTTTTACGACCCTCCTGCGACGTCTGCATGTCGAGGAGGATTCCGAGATTAGAGATTTGCCAGGGTGAATCGGTGGCCGTCTTCATCGCATACCTCAAATCGGAGAAACGATCGGAACGTTGTGTTTTCAGACTTCGCTCACCGCGCCCCCGAAACACGAGGGTCGTGCCCGGGAAGTCGGCGTATCGATCTTCATCCAGTCGCGTCTTGTCATCGTTCAGCGGGAAAGTCCCGAGAGTCGGGCTTCCTTCGCCGGTGATAGTCGCGGAGCGGGGGAGTTCGACCCCGTCGCTGATTATATAGACTCCGGCGGGGAAATGGATCTCACTGCTGGAGGCGAAGGCGCGCCGAACCGCTTCGGTGTCATCGGTCTTGCCATCCCCAACGGCTCCGAAGTCCTTCACATCCGCCGCATCGAGGAGAGTCGCGAACGCGACGGAGAGAATCAACAATCCCCTGACAAAACACTTCATGCGGGGATTAGATGCTTCTCGAGATAGCCCTTGATGATGCTGCGCTCTTTGTCGTGAAAGCGATGAAAGGGAGACGCCATGTAGTCGTCACAGACGCCGAGGATCGAGAGTGCGCACTTGAGCCCTTTGATGATCGCCGAGCCATGTTGGCCGACGGAGTAAAGATCTCCACTCAGGGCAAGGACCGCATTGCTGAGGCGGCGAATTTCGGCGAGATCTCCTTTCTTTGCGGCTTCATAAAGATCGACGTAGAGTCGCGGGTGAAGGTTTGCCCCTCCGTTGACGCCACCCTGCCCGCCCATGAGAACGACTTCACCGAGTAACTCTTCGGGGCCGACGAGGAAGGACCAGTCGGGTCGTTGAGTTTCGGCGAGGGCCATCATGCGCTTGAAGTAAGTGAGATCACCTGAGCTGTCTTTGAGGCCAACGATCTTTTCCTGATCGAGAGCCCAGCGGATGACGTCTTTTTGGAAAACTGTCTTCGTCAGGGCTGGCATGTTGTAAAGCATGAGAGGCAGGGGAAGTTCGGGAAGGAGTTGCTCCAGATACTCACGGAGTTCCGGTTGCCCTGCCGGGAAATAGAAGGGGGCTGAGGTGACGACCGCATCGGCGCCACATTCCGCAGATTCCCGTGCGAGTCTCGCCGACTCGACGAGTGAGGTGTCGGTGATCCCGACGAGCACGGGGACGCGCCCGTTCACCAATTCGCAGGTCTTTTCGACGAGTTCGCGCCGGAGACGGTAGCTGAGACTGGGCGCTTCGCCGGTCGTCCCGAGCGCGAAGATGCCGCTGATGCCGCCTTCGATCATTCGATGAACGACCCGTTCCAATCCGTCAACATCGAGGGTGTCATGGTCCTTGAGAGGGGTGATCATCGGCGGAATAATGCCTTCGTAAATTTGTTTCATGAGGAGATGGGTCTTAAAAATTTGAGGATGAGAGTTCTTCGGGTTTCGTCTGAAAATTGAGGTCCTCCATGACCGGCACCGGGAATGGCATGGAGTTGCGAATTGATTCCTGATGCCGTGGCGGCCTCATGCAATCGTTGGCACTGGCGTTGGGTCATCAGAGAATCTTCATCACCTACGATGATGAGGCACGGCGGATCGTTTGGATCGAGATGAGTGACCGGGCTCGCTTCTTTGGCGAGGGCCAGCTTCTCACGAAGTGGGCCGTCGAGGAGACGATAGACATTCGAGTCGGGCTGGTTGAGCGGCGCATCGGCCTCTTTGGCATAGCGGGACATTTGCACGAGGTCGGACGGGCCATAGAAGTGGAGGACGCCGATGACTTTATTGTCTTGGGAAAAACCGAGCAGCGAGGCGAGGTGGGCACCGGCAGAAAGTCCTGACACGACAATGCAATCGGGGTCGAGGCCATGGTCGGCGCCATGATCCCGGATCCATTGCAGTCCGGCGATGCAATCATCCAACTGCGCAGGGAAGGGGGCGACATCGGTAAGTCGATAGTCGATCGAGACAATCGCGTAGCCCTCATTCTTCAACCACTCAACGAGCTTCATGTTCGCACGGGAACCGTTTTGCCAGCCACCGCGATGCATCCAGAGGATGACCGGTGCGAGGGCATCAGGCTTTGCCGCCGGAAGATGAAGATCGAGCTTCAGCGCTCCGGATTCCCGATGAGCATACTCGTGCGCTGTCGGATCCGCCGAAGCCAGGGTCACGAGTCCTGAAAAAATGAGGCAGAGGAACTTCATGCCGATTTATCAGGGAAGAAGCGGCTCACGGCCAGCCCGACGAGAAAGATGGTGAGAGTTCCAACGACGATGGTGAGATTGCTGTGCAGGATCGGTTTGAATTCTTCGGAGACCCAGGAGGAGCTGAGCCAAAAGACGACGAGAACACCAATGGTAACACCGGTTGCCGCCGCCGCGTTGCC
Organism: uncultured Akkermansia sp.; assembly: GCA_964583035.1. Classification (GTDB taxonomy): domain Bacteria; phylum Verrucomicrobiota; class Verrucomicrobiia; order Verrucomicrobiales; family DEV007; genus Arctic95D-9. Next base: position 5,718 of record CAZOUP010000062.1, on the reverse strand, counting down.
TGCTTTTCTGACGATCAAGCCAAGAAGGAAAAGCCCTAACATTCCCCCGGCAAAGATGCCGGAGAGCTGCCACCAGATATCGAGAATGTTTTTCGCATTTCCCGTGAGAAGCAAAGCGGTTCCGGTCCCAATGACTCCCCAGACGACGGTGGAAACCCGGAGCACTCTCATCGACTCTATTTCGCTGACTTCCCGGCCGCCGCGAATGAGTCGTCCCCAGAGATCCTTCAGGGTGATCGTCGCGGAGCTGTTCAGGCTCGTGTCGATTGTGCTCATCGCGGCGGCGGCGAGTGCCGCGAGAATAAGGCCCCCGACTCCGGCGGGAAGGTAGTTCGTCATGAAGTGGGGGAGGATGGAGTCTTCGAACTGCCGATCACCGGCCATGGCCTGTATCGAGGCAAGGTCATCAGGCATCGTTTCGTAGAAGCTGAAGAGGAGTGAGCCGATGAGGAAGAAGAGCAGGGACACCGGAATGTAAAGAACCGCCCCGATCCAGAGGGAACGGTTTGCGGCTTTCTCCGACTCCGCCGTGTGATAGCGCTGAATGTAATTTTGATCGATTCCAAAATTCGTCAGGTTGATGAAGAGTCCGTAGACTAACACCACCCAAACCGTCGATGAGGTCAGATCGGTGAAGGACCAGTCGCCGAGAGAAAATTTGGCGTTGTCCTGCGCGATCTGGATGGCTCCGGAGGCGCCATCCGGGTGCTGGAAAAGGAGGAGTCCGACAATGAGAACGGCGCCAAGGGTGAGGACGACGCTTTGAATCGCGTCAGTCCAGATCACGGCTTCGATTCCCCCGATGAGGGTGTAGGCGGTCACAAGAATCCCGGCGATGAGAATGATCGTCATGAGATCCCAACCTGTGACCTGTTGCAATCCAATCGCCACCCCGAGCATGATCGTGGCGCTGCGGGCGACCTGGGTGAGGAGGTAGCAGCTCACGGCGTAAATACGGGCCCAGAGTCCGAAGCGTTTTTCGAGATGTTCGTAGGCGGAGATCTCGCCGCTGTCGCGGTAGAATTTCACAAACCACTTCGTCGCGATGAGAATCGCGATCGGGATCGATAGGGAAAAGACAAAGGCGTTCCAGTTCGTCGCATAGGCTTTACCGGGGACGCCAATGAAGGTGTTTGATGAGAGGTAGGTGCCGAAGAGACTGAGGCCGATGACCCATCCGGGGAGGCGACCGCTGGCTTTCATGAATCCATCGGAAGTCCCGCTGCGGCGGGCAAACCAAAAGCCGACGCCGACGACAATCGCGATGTAGGAAACGAGAACAATGATATCGAGTGTTTGCATGTGGGGATGTGCCCGGGGCACAGTAAAAAGTTAAGAGTGGGAAGGTGGGGTTCTTCTTCCTCATCTTAATCTTCTTCTTACTCTCGTGCCTAAGGTGGAGAGTAAGAAAAAGATGAGGAGTAAGAAGAAGAGGGCGTTGCGGCGAAGGTTTGCAGGGCGACCGCTCCGGTTGCCATTACGTTTGGTTTACCAGAGTTTCGGTTCGGATTGTCTCAGTTCACGCAGGCCTGCACGAAAACGTTCGCGAACTTCTTGATGCGTTCCTGGAGGGAGCGCTTCCCCTTGCGGCCAGCCCTCTTTGAGATCAAAGAGAGTGTTGTCGGACTGATACTTCCAGCGCTCGTCGCGGAGGATGTGCAGCAAGTCGCCACGGAACTCGATCGGAGTTTTGTATTTCCGTGAGGAATACTCGTGGACGCCCCAGGTGTAGGCATACTCGCGTGTCGAATCTCCGGTGCCGGCGAAGACGGGTGAGAGGTCATGACCGTCGAGGTGGTCCGGCGCTTTCGCTCCTGCGATTTCAGAAAAGGTGCGGTGAAAGTCAGTGAAGTCGACCGGCTTTGAGTAGCGCCGACCGCCTTCAATCACGGAAGGCCAAACCGCAAAGAGCGGAACATTAGCACCCAATTCAGTCGGGACATACTTGCCGCCCTTGAGTTCCTGGCCAAGCCACATCGAACGGAGGTCTTTCGCGTCGCTGACATTGTCAGTTCCGTTGTCAGCCGTAAAGATGAGGAGCGTGTTTTCCGCCTGTCCCGTTGCGGCCAGCGTCGCGCGAATCTCTCCAACGATGTTGTCGATGTAGGTCACCATCTCCGGGAAGTTCTTCTTGTCGCCGGTTCGACCGCGGTGGGCGACTCCGGTTTCTTCACTGAGGTCAGTGGGGGTGAAGGGGCGATGAGCAAGAATCATCGGGTAGTAGAGAAAGAATGGCTCGTCGGTTTTCGCTTGTTCCTTAATGAAGTCGAGAGAGAAGTCACGGAATGCCGCTGAGGAGTATGTCTCGCCGAGTCGGTCCCGTTTTCCATTGACCCAGAGGTGAGTGTTCCAAAAAAAATTCCCGATCCCGAGATCATCTTCCGCAAGCTGCTCCGGATAGTCAAAGGTCGCGTATTGCTGGAATCCGGCCCGTGTTGGGCCGAAGGGTTCTTTGTCCCAGCCACCGAGGTGCCACTTGCCGGTCACGGCGGTGGTGTATCCGGCCTCAGTGAGCGTGTTTGCGATCGTGGGTTCGGTTTCGAAGCGGTATTCTCCCCAGGTGGTGTAATTTCGGAAATTATATTTGCCGGAGAGAAGCATGTTCCGCGTCGGGCTGCACATCGGTGTTGCGTAGCAAATGTCGAAGGTGAGGCCGTCGGTGGCGAGAGCGTCAATGTTAGGGGTCTCGTAGGATTCACCTCCGAGCGCCCCGATCGTTTCCCGTCCAAAGTCATCTACGAGGATGAGAATAATGTTCGGTCGTTCCCCGGCGATGAGGGAACTGGCCAGAAATGTGAGGAGAAGAAGAAGGCGTTTCATGGCAAATACCGGCGCGCGATTTCCTGAGAGAGGACGGCCACGGTCTCCGGGTGGGCTGCGACGACGTTCGCGGTTTCGAGGCTGTCGCGGCGGTGGTCGTAGAGCTCCCGTTCTTCGATTTCTCCGGTCTCAATGTGATGCCACTCGGTGTAGCGCCAGTCGGCCGAGCGAACCGAGTAGCCCTGATGGGTCGCGGGTTCCTTTCCGTAAAACGGATGTTGGTGCTGGGTGAAGGCATAGGACTTGATGGTCGTGTCAGGATCGTGCACCGCCGGGGCGAGGCTGACGCCATCCTGTCCGGTTGGAGTTTCAATGCTGGCGAGTTCGGTCAGGGTGGGGAGGAGGTCGACTAACTCAGCCAGCGTTCCGGACTCCTTGCCGGCGGCACTTTCGGCGTCGGGATCGGCAATGAGAAGCGGGACGCGCGCATCGAGCTCAAAATTGGTCGTCTTCCCCCAGAGGCCGCGCTCGCCGATGTGAAAGCCGTGATCGCTCGTGAAGACAATGATGGTCTCGGCAGTGAGCGCGTTCTCATCGAGCGCATCGAGCAGTTTTCCCACCTGCGCATCGAGAAAGCTGATCGAGGCATAGTAGCCGTGGCGGAGATGGCGTTCGAGGTCGGCGGGAATGTCGTCTTTCGGGACAAGTCCGTATCCGTGGATCTCGCGATTCGGGTGCATCGCGATGGCCGGCGCATCAGTGGGTGGCGTGGCCGGCGCGGCGATGGGAATTGTGTCAGGGTCGTAGAGGTCCCAGTAGCGCTTCGGGGCGACGAAAGGAAGGTGTGGTCTCCAGAATCCAACGGCGAGAAAGAAGGGGCAATCCCGCTCCCTCGCGCGGTTGATCGAAGCGACCGCATACTCCGTGATCCGTCCATCGCGATAAACCGTGTCGGGAGCCTCCGGGGCTTCGGTGACGGGGGATTTGTATTTCGGCGGGTTCGGACCCTTCGGCATTTCCGCAAAAACGGTGTCGGCGGCGTGGGTGCCTTCAAAAAGATACTCATCGACCGACCACGACTGGCGGTCCTTTGTTTCCCCCATGTTGTGGAAGAGCTTGCCGGCGCATTGCGTGAAGTAACCTGCTTTCAGAAAGGCCCCGGGCAGGGTCGTGACATCGGGAAGTTTCGAGCGGAAGGATTTCCTTAAGTCGTCGACTCCGGTAGCATCCGGATATTTCCCGGTGAGGAAGGAAGAGCGTGAAGGATTGCAAACCGCCTGCTGGCAGTAAGCTCTCGTGAAGGTCACCCCCAGAGCGGCAAGGCGATCCAGATTCGGGGTTATCGCAACGGGGTCACCGTAGGGTCCGATCGCGCAGTTGAGGTCATCGGCGATGATGAAAAGCACGTTCTTCTCCGCCTGAACGGATGAGAAGCTCAGGAGCAGGGTGAAGAGAAAAATGAATCTTATCATGGCTTGTAGTCCGGGTTGGGAGTTGCAAAGCGGGCGTTCGCTTGCTTGAGGAATGTGCTGAGACTGTTCGAAAGCTGTTCCCGTATTTCCGTTTGCTCGTCGGCGAGGTTCGTTGCTTCGGTGAGATCTTTCGTGATGTGATAGAGTTCTTCGCGTTCATCTTCGTGAAAGCGGATCAGCTTCCAGTCGCCTTCACGAATTGCTGACTGCGGTTTCGTTTTTGTGGTGAAGCCATCATTCACCCCGATGCCTTCGGGTGCTTCGTCGTAGGTTGATTCAGGATGGTAGTAGGGAAAATGCCAAACCATGGCTCGCCCGGGGAGGTCGTAGTCCGGATCTTTAAGAAGCGGAAGAATCGAGACGCCATCTTTGGCTGAGGAAGCGTCTGCGCCGGTGATCTCGGCAAAGGTTGGAAAAAGATCCACCGACCAGATTGGTGTCTTGTTTTGCGTTCCGGCGGGAATGACTCCGGGCCAGCGGGCGATGAAGGGAACGCGGATGCCGCCTTCGTAGAGATTCCATTTGCTGCCGCGAAGCGGGGCGTTACCCGCGTAGTTCGGGTGACCGCCGTTGTCGGAAGTGAAGACGACAAGAGTGGAGTCGCTTTTGCCTGCTGCCGCTAGCGCGGCGAGGACCTCTCCGACGTGATGATCGAGCGTCGTGACCATGGCTCCGTAGTGAGCGATCCTCTCGCGGTTCTCCTGATCCGGGGGAAGCTGATTCAGGTAGTGGTCGTGGAGCCACTTGAGGCGCGTGTGATTCGGATCATGCACGTAGAAATGCGAGAGCATGAGGAAAAACGGCTCTTGATGCTTTTCCTGAATGAATTCGATGGCACGCTGCGTCACACCATCTTCGGTGAAGGTGCTGTCTGCGACTGAATCATCGAAGCTTCTCAACTTCTTTCGGTTCCAGTAGCTGTAAGGATGATTCCCGAAGTCTTCTTTCGCCGTTTCAAAGCCCTGCTTCTGAGGCCCATGCGTGGGGCTCCAGCCAAGGTAGCGCCCGTAGTGGGCGTTGAGATGCCACTTGCCGAAGAAAGCGGTGGGACGACCGGTTTTGGCGAGGCTTTCAGGGATCGTGATCGTCTCAAGCGCGAGATCGACGGTGTAGGCGGGTGCCCGCAGCCGGGCGTTCACTGGCTGGAAGCCGACTTCGTCTTTGACGACAAATTCGAAGCGGTTTCGCGCGGTGCTGTTTCCAGTGAGGATCGCGGCGCGTGAGGCCGAGCAAATCGGGGCGGGAGAGTAGGCGGCATCGAAACGCATCCCCTCCGCTGCGAGCTGATCGAGATTAGGCGTTTCGAAGAGTTCGTGACCATAGCATCCCAAGTCAGCCCAGCCGAGATCGTCGGCGAGGATGAAGAGAATCTTAGGATTGTCTTCCGCTTCGCCGTGCACTGCGAGGAGAGCGACGACAGCAGCGAAAGCGAACCGATGAAACCGTCGGCGCATCACTGATCAAATGTCGAGAGTGGTTTTGCCTC
>CAZOUP010000061.1:30046-31305 GCA_964583035.1 uncultured Akkermansia sp. | reverse complement strand
GTGATCTTCGATGTAATCATCATCCGATTGAGCGCGCAACTCATCCTGCCGGAGCACGCCTGCTGATTTGCTGTCCTGAGCGCGATTTTTGATTTCCTCGCCTTTTTCCGCGTCGAGTTTGGAAACGAGCTTTTCCGCCGCCGCGCGAGCCTCCTCCTCCGTCTCGCGAACGATCATGTGAATGCGCAGGCCGAAATCAATCTTCCGGTCGAACCCGGCTGCGAGGGTGCTCATTTCACTCATCGTCTCCCCAAGTCGCTCCTCTGTCTCCGGCCACATCAGGAAGACGTCGCAATGCTCGGCACAGAGTGCTTTAGCTCCGGGGGAGATGCCTCCGAAGTAGAGAAGCGGTCCACCATTTTGCTGATAGGGCTTCGCCGCGTCGGTCGAGGGAATTTCCAGATGATAGTGCTCCCCGTGAAATGAAATCGAATCCTGCGTCCAGCATTGCTTGAGGATCTCGATCACTTCGCGGGACTTCGCGTAACGGGCTTCGCTTTCGATCCGCTCTCCCGGCAGGTCGGAGGAAATGATGTTCACGGTCATGCGCCCCTTCGCGATGTGATCGATCGTACTGAGATGGCGCGCCAGCATCGGCGGATGGATTTCCCCCATTCTAACCGCGATGAGCTGATTGATGTTCTCCGTCTGAGCGGCCATCGCGGAAGCGAACGGAAGCGGTTCCTGACCGACGACAAAAGAAGAAGGCAGCAAAATATTTTGGTAACCAAGTCGGTCAGCCATCCTCACAATATCACCACAGTGATCATAACTACTGCGCAGGTAGCCGTTCGGGACGCCGAGGTATTCATAGTCGTCGCCGCAGAGGGCGGAAAACCACGACACTTCCACTTTGCGTTCAGGGCTTCGGATTTCGATCGGAGGAGATGAGGTATCAGACATGGTAAGATAGATTAAAAGAAAGCACGGACCGCGAAGAGAACAACCGCAGTGATGAAAAGAGAAGCCGCAAGAGAAGCCGCGAGAGGTCTCCAGCCAACTTCGCGAGCCTGGGAAATACGAGTTTGAAAACCGACCCCGACCATCCCGGCCGCCAAAAGAAACGTCGAGGTCCCTTTGAGAAGGCTGGCGCTGTCAAAGTCGAAGCCCGTCATTTCCCATTCAAGTGAAATTTCGGGAAAAAGCCCGAAAGTCTTCCCGAGCGCTACCAAAAGGAAGCCGATCGCGAATCCGGGGACAAGGCGATACCACGGCTTCTTCCTGGCGGTGATCTTAATTTCATTTCGCGACATCCACCA
>CAZOUP010000061.1:24105-29946 GCA_964583035.1 uncultured Akkermansia sp. | reverse complement strand
GGAGCGACCGCGACAATCGCGGTTCCACCGCAAATACCCGTCCCGATCCCGAGGAGGAGGGCCATTTTGTGGTCCAATCCCAACCACTTCCCAAGACAAAGAAGACTCCCAACCGAGAGCACAACCACGCCTAGGCTCATGACCAATCCCGGCACGCCAATTCGAAGCGCCTCAAAAAAGTCCATCCTCGCCCCGAGCAGGATGATCCCGAGCGGCAGGAGTTTGCGCACCGTGAAGCTCGCGCCGGACAGCAACTCCGTGCCTGCGATAAAGTTTCCAACCGCCAACCCTAACAACATACTCAAAAGGATCGGATCAAGGAGTGTCGCCCGACTCCAGCCCGTCTCACGAATTCCCCACCCCACCGCAAAGGCGAGCGCAGCGAGGGCGAGCATAACGACGATCCCCGGCCATCGTGTCTCTTTCGGACGCGATTCGGCCGGTTCCCCTCCTTCCATCCAAATGAGATGATCGGCCCACGCATAGCGTGCCGTCTCAGCAGATTGGGATGGAAGATTCGTTGGCATCACTCAGGTAATACTACCGGATAAACTTTAATAATTTTATTTGCAACTATTTAATTTGTTTGATACCGATTCGATCATGAAACCCTCCCAGATCTCAACCCGACGCAAATTCCTTGAGCGCTCCGGCACTTTTTCCGCCGCCTCGGTGACGCTCGCGCTCGCTTCGGAGATGTCCGCCCACGCTGCCAACGGCAATAATGAGTTGAAACTCGGACTCATCGGATGCGGCGGGCGCGGGGCCGGAGCCGCGAACCAGGCCATGACCGCTGACGACGGGACGAAGCTTTTCGCGATGTGCGACCTGAGCCGCGAGACGATGGACCAGGCCTCTGAAATTCTCGAAAAGCGCATGCCCGGTCGGGTCGATGTCGCGCCCGAACGTCGCTACGATGATTTCGAAGGCTACAAGCGCGTCATCGCCGACTGCGATGTCATCATCCTCGCGACCTCGCCCGGCTTTCGCCCCCAGCATTTTGAAGAAGCCGTCGCTCAGGGAAAACACGTTTTCATGGAAAAACCGGTCGCGACTGACGTGGCCGGAATCAAGCGAGTCCTCGAGGCGGGGAAAGCCGCAAAGGCGAAAAATCTCAAAGTCGGGGTGGGACTACAACGCCGCCATCAGCCCGGTTATCAAGACTGGATGAAACGCATTCAGGACGGCGCCATCGGCGACATTGTGACGATGCGGGCGCTCTGGAACGGTTCCTCACGCCCCGGCAAGGTTCGCCTCGAAGGCGAGAGCGAACTCGAATATCAAATCCGAAACTGGTACTACTTCACCTGGCTTTCCGGGGATCACAACGTCGAGCAGCATGTTCATAACCTCGACGTCGCGAACTGGATGATGGGCGAACAGCATCCCGTCGTTGCCCGTGGCATGGGAGGCCGCGAAGTCCGCAACGCCCCCGAAAACGGCCAGATCTACGATCATCATTTCGTCGAATACGAATACGCCGACGGGACCCTTCTTTACAGTCAGGCCCGCCAGATCCCCGGCTGCATTCGCGATATCAGCGAGTCCGCCCTCGGGACTCTCGGCCGCGCCAACCTCATGCAGCGCGAATTCACGATCACTGGCCCTAACGCTGACACCTTACGCTTCCGGACCAACGAAGACGGCCACCAGCTCGAGCACTACCCTCTTTTCAAAGCAATTCGCGAAAACCTCGATTACAACGAAGCCGAGCGCGGGGCGATGGCAACGATGACCGGCATCCTCGGTCGTATGGCGAACTACTCCGGCCAGGAGGTCCGCTGGGACGATGCGATGGCCTCGAACCAAACCCTCGTCCCCACCGACCTTGTCGACTTCACCTCCCCCGCCCCGGTTCTCCCCGACGACGAAGGCCGCTACCCTGTCGCCGTCCCCGGAGCGACCGATCCTTTTGCAGTCTGGTATTGACCTACCTGATCACGCCTGACACAACAGGGTTTACTCCGTGACCTAACCCTGCTTAGTCCCCCAAACTTTCCCCACCAAAGACCATGTCCAACGACCTCACCAAAAACGAAAAATGGTATCACGGAGTCACTCGCTACGAGTGGCTCGTCCTCATCATCGCCTCCGCCGGCTGGATCTTCGACGTCTACGAAGGCCAGATTTTCAACCTGACCCGCAATGACATGCTCGCCGATATTCTCGGTCAGGAGCTGGGCAGCGCTGATGTGAAGAAATATGGAGAGTGGTTTCTCTCCGTCTTTCTCATTGGAGGAACCTTCGGCGGGCTTCTTTTCGGTTCTCTCGCGGACCGTTATGGACGCCGCCCCATCATGATCATCACGATTCTGATGTATTCGATCTTTTCAGGTCTGACCTTCTTTGCGACTGAACTCTGGCACGTCACCACGCTGCGCTTTCTCGTCGCAATGGGTGTCGGTGGAGAATGGGCCGTTGCCGCAGCACTTGTCTCCGAGGTCTTTCCAAAGAAAGCACGGGCACAAGCATCGAGTATCTTTCATGCGTCTTCGGTCATCGGAACCTGGCTCGCGGCGATTGCCGCCTATCTCGTGAACACGAACTGGGAATACGCTTACCTCGTTGGCGTGCTTCCCGCTTTTCTCATCGTCTGGGTTCGCGTTTCGGTGAAGGAGCCGAAAAAGTGGGAGGAAGCACGCGCTGCGGCAGCCTCTGGAACGGAAAAACAGGGAAGCTTCATTGAATTGCTCACCGTCGCGCCATGGCGGGGCCGGGCCATCGGCGCCATGCTTCTCGCGGCAGTGGGTCTGGGGACTTTCTGGGCCGTGACGATCGCAGGTCAGGATCTTGCCCGCGAACAACTCATCGCTGACGGAGTCGATCCTGCTGAGGCTTCCCAAAAGGCGAAACTTGCCTATGGAATCATCCAGACGATTGGAGGCGGCTTTGGCCTCGTCCTTTTCGGACCGATCGCGGCCCGCCTCGGGCGAAAGAAAGCCTTCGTGCTTTTTCACATCGCCGCCTTCATCATCACGCCGATCGCCTGTTTTGCGCCGACGAACTACACGATGCTGCTCATCATCCTGCCCGTTTTTGGCTTCTTCACCCTGGGGATGCACGCCGGCTACGCGGTCTACTTTCCCGAACTTTTCCCGAATCGCCTGCGCGCCACGGGGATGAGCTTCGGCTTCAATGGTGGCCGGATCATCGCCGCTTTCACTGTTCTTATCCTTTCAGGTCAGATGAAAGCATCAATGGATCTCCCCGTCGCCGTGAGCTGGCTCGGCTGCTTTTTCCTCCTCGGAGCGGTTGTGATCTTATTTATGCCCGAAACGAAAGACAAAGAGCTTCCGGAGTAGTATGTTGGCCGGACTATGGATCCGGCCACACTTGAAAGCCTCATTGTCAGGGAGATTCGCAAAGCCAATGCGATCTCCCGTCGTGACCTCGCGGACCGGCTCGAAGTGGCGCGTTCCACCGCAGGCCGCCGCGTTGATAGCCTCATTCAACGTGGTCTTGTCAAAGAGAACGGCGTTGAGGAAAAATTTGAAGCGGGGCGCCCAAAGCGGTTCCTCGGACTCTGCGGGGATTTCGGTCGCTTCGTCGGCTTTGATTTCGACGCCCGTTATCTCTATGCAGTCCTCACCGATTTTTCACAGGAGGAACTTAACAAAAAGCAGATCCGCCTCGGTTCCCCTGCTTCGAAAACAGAAGTGATCGAAATCCTTCGAGAAACGATTCGGGAATTTCAGGCTGAATGTGGCGACGACAAAATTCTCGGTTACGGCATCGGTGTGCCGGGACGGGTCAGTCAGGATAACGGTGTCGGGATTTCCTACCCCTACATCAAGGGTTGGGAAAATGTCGACCTCGCCGCCGAGTTGAGCCTCGATCCTGCGAGCCTTCATCTCGAGAACAACACCAAGACCATCGCCCTCGGCGAATACTGGCTCGGTCACGAGAGCCCACCAGAACATCTTGTCTGCCTCAGCATCCGAACCGGTATCTCCACCGCGATTATTTCCAATGGTCACCTCCTCCGGGGCACTCACGAAATGGCCGGGGAAATTCGGGGTTGGCAAATTTCGAAAAATGGCGAATCCCAATGGCTTGAAGATGGTGCGACGGTCAGGGCGATACTCGACACGGACTCACTCACGGGATGGAAGGCCTTTGTCACCGCCTGTCTCGAGGGCGATGCCGAATCACTCGCCACGCTCGAAGCGATCATTCCCCACCACGCCGACACCGTCTCACGTCTCGTCCAGCTTTCCGATCCGGAGCTCGTCGTCATTGCCGGAGCCTTCAACGAACTCGGCGCCCTCTACCTGAATCAGCTCAAGTCCGCCACCAAAGCAGCTCTCGCAAATCATTATTTTGAAGCGCCGCCGGTCCAGTTCGTCGCCAAAGGCGAATTCACCGGAGCACTGGGTGCGGCGGCTCTCGCCGCCAAGTATTTCAAGCCTGACGGAACTACCCCGGTCACTTCTTCACCGAAACGCGCCAAACGGAAGCGAGGATCAAAGCGGCGCCGATCAACTGCAGAGTGACAAAGGTTTCCTCGAAAAGAAGAAAGCCTCCGATCGTCGTCAAGACCGGCCAGAGCATCTGAATCGAAGCGCCCGCCGAAACGGAGAGGCAGCGATAGCCTTCATTCATCGCAAGCTGCCCCCACCCCGCCGCCGTCGCCGCGAGGATGAGGAGGCCCACCTCCGGCCCGTCGAGACCGGAAAGTTTTGGCAGGGCAATGAAGGCGAGGGGCAGGAAGATCCAAATGCACTGCGCGAGGTAGATCGTCCCGATCGAATAATCGGCGACGAGGCGACGCACGAGAACGACCGAAGCCGCCGCGAGAATGGCTCCGAAAATGGCGATGACCTCATTGATGCCAACTTTGAACCCGCTCACTTCAGCGTTCGGCCCGATCAGAAAAATGATGCCGATGAAAGCAAGCGCGAGCCATGCGAACCGGGCCGGAGTCAACTTTTCACCGAGAGCGAGCACTGCGATGAGTGACGCAAAGATGACGTAGGTGTTGCAGATCAGAGTCGCCATCCCCGCTCCCAGCGTGGGAACCGTCCAGTAGTAGGCAGCTGTCCCGAGAAGCCCTGTGATACCCCGGAGAATCAGCAATTTGTTCGTGAAAACCGGGCGAATCCGGGTCGGGCGGCGTCCCCGAAAGAAGACAAGGACGATAAAAATCCCAATCGCGGCCCGAAAAAACAGCGGCACATCCGGAGTGATCCCGTGCCGCTCGCCGCTCAGGTAACGCAGGAGCAGCGTGTTCACCGTGAAGCCCGCGACCGACCAAAGCATAATGATCGTGCCGCGCCGGGCACTGGCGAGAGGAATATCCTGAGGGCTGTTTGTTTTCATGACGACGACAGACCCGGTGAGGTCGGTCACTCGAAAACGCAGGAGTCAGAAAAAGAAAACACAGCAACGAAAAACAAACCTCAACCGGAGTTAGCGAACACGAATTCGCCACGCGACGAGAGCGACGCGGAGGATTCGTTTCAGATTGAGGGTGAGGTTCATGTTCTCTTCGAGAGTGAATAGTGCCGTTTGGGAGAATTGCAAGCCGATGAAGAAATCGCCGACGAAACCAAAAAGTAGAATGGGTTGCCTAACCCGTTTCGGCAATGCCTCCGCCCACGCCGGGCCTGCCGTGGGACAAGATGTCCCACCTCCTTGACGCAAGCGTAGCCGAAGAGGCAAGATTCTCGGTTCGATTGTCCTGATCGCTCTTTATTTTCATGACGACGAAGCCAAAAAGTAGAATGGGTTGCCTAACCCGTTTCCGCAATGCCTCCGCCCACTTCGGGCCTGCCGCGGGACAGGAGTGTCCCACCTCCTTGACGCAAGCGTAGCCGAAGAGGCAAGATTCTCGGTTCGATT
>CAZOUP010000061.1:0-24005 GCA_964583035.1 uncultured Akkermansia sp. | reverse complement strand
GCCCACTTCGGGCCTGCCGCGGGACAGGAGTGTCCCACCTCCTTGACGCAAGCGTCAATCGCAAGCCGTTCTCCAATGTCCGCGAAGTATCTCAGCGATAGTCCGCGCCGTTGAGACTTCCAAGAACACTCTCGACCCAGGCATTGAGCCCGGCTTTCATCTGCTCGACGCGCGCTCCTTCCGCCGCCGCGAGATCCGTTTCCTCGTAGGGATCGGACTTCAAATCGTAGAGTTCAAAGGTCACTTCGCCGGACTTCTTATCAATGATGTGATGCAGCTTCCAATCCCCCTCGATCCAGGCAAGATGACCATTCAGCTCTTCAAATTTCTTCGCCGGATCCGGAAGGGCCATCGCCGCGACGATATCTTCATTCGGCGGCAAGTCCCGCCCCTCCGCCTGCGCGGCTTTCAACTCCTGCATCCAGTCTTCACTCGGCGTTCCGATCCCGCGCAGGTTCGTGTGCCAGAATCCCATCGGTCGCGACCTCGGTCCGCTCTCTCCTTTCATCATCGGGATCAGACTTTCCCCATCGAGAACAGGACCGTCGGGCTGATCGATTCCCGCCGCCTCAAGGACGGTCGGGAATATATCGAAGGTATTTCCCCGACTCGCGATCACCTCGTGCTTCGGAAACCGCGCCGGCCACTCAACAATTGACGGCACTAACAAACCTCCCTCGTAGACGAGTCCTTTATTTCCGCGGAACCCGCCGGTGCGACCCACTTTCGGAAGCGCCCCATTGTCGCTGCAATACCAGAGGAGAGTGTTGTCGCGGATCCCCATCGCGTCCAACTCCTCCCGCAGCTTTCCGTAGGCGCGATCCATCCCTGTGACTTCTCCGAGGAAATTTCTCATCGCCTCCTCTTCATCGGGATAATGCGCCACATCCTCATCGGCGGCGATGTGGGGACTGTGAGGAGACCCGAACCAGATCACAGCAAAAATCGGCTGGTCTTCTTTGAGCGCTTCTTTCATCCAGGCGAGCGCTGAATCGACGGCGATGAAAGAACTCTCGACGCCTTCAAAGGTGACCGCTTTTCCCTCGTCGGAAAGGGTTCCTCCGTTCTCGTAAAAATTCGGCGCGCTGACCCATCGGTCGAAGCCATGCGCACCGGGGCGGGACTCGCTCTTCTCACGAACCGAACCGAGATGCCACTTTCCAAAATGTCCCGTCGTGTATCCGTTGTCTTTCAGGATTTCGGCGAGGGTAACTTCCTGCGTCCGGATCGGGAATCCCCACTGGTAGACACCGAGACGATTCGGATTTCGACCCGTGAGGACACTGGCACGGGTCGGCGAGCAAACGGGAGCAGCCGCGTAAAAACGATCAAAGCGAATCCCGGTTGCGGCGGCTTCATCGAAGTTCGGCGTCTTCACGACAGGATGACCGTTGTAGGCCATATCGCCCCAGCCCTGATCATCGGCCATGACGAGAATGACGTGGGGGCGATCTGCTGCTTGCAAATTTGTCAGGGCGAAGAGAAAAGCAAAGAGGGCAAAGGAACAGCGCATCAATTAGCCTAGCTGGGTCGCGGATCGGAGAAAGCCCGTAAACGCGCCCCGCTACAACTCTTCCGCATTCTCGACCGTGAATTCGTAGCCTCTTCCTCCATTTCGCGGAAAGATGACCAAATTGATCCCTGATTGCCTTCTTGCGGAAGGAACAAGAATTCCACCCATCCCCAACCAGGCAGCTGCGCCTCCTACATCTTGGCAGGTAGAAAAATTCCGTCCGGCAAACGAAGATTCGCTTACTTTCATTCGCTCCAACACATTCCAATCGGTCAGATCAATCACCTTCTCAATTTTCACCGAGATGGTGTAGACGGTCCGGCGAGCAGAGGGACGGATTGGTTGAAGATCGAGGTAGTATTCAGCCTCTGCCAAACAGGTATCCCGTTCCAGCGCAGTATAAATCGCCGAAGTCTCAGCTGGATTCCATCTCGCTCCCCGGAAATTTTCACGATCCGGAGCAAACTGAGCGAACATGTGGCGATAGATCGGCCCTGAAAATTCTTTCGCCTCCTGCTCTTCGAGTAAATCGAGCAACTCCGGTTCGTAAATCATTACCCGGTTTAGACCAAATCTTAAAGAAACGCCCCGTCTTTGAGCTGTGCAATGACATCGAGGACTCGTTCGATTTCTCCATCATGAATTAGATCAACGGGTCTGGCACCTTCCAGCAAGGGATGAGGTGAGTAGATCCAGATCTTAGCCTCTTCCGGTCGATAGAGCTCGGACAGCTCGTTCACGAGATATTCTAAACGCAGGAGGCTGTCGCGAAAATCCGGCTGAGGATCAGTCCTCCCGCCACGCCATCGGGAAATGGTTTCCGGCGTCGTTGAAAGCAACTGCGCAAGATCGCGAGAGTTGATCCCTCCAAGATCGCGGATGGAATCTATCTTGTTTGAAATAATAGCAGACATTTTGAGCTGAATAGTATGACAGAAGAAATTTTCATCAGGCGGACGAGTTCCCTTCCTGCTAAAAGCATTAACACTCAATTTATCACGTCAACGTCTTTGTCACCAGCTTAACTTTTGCAGCCACGACGAAGAGAAGGCCTCACTCCAACTCACCGCCACAGCGAAGAGTCCGCCGCCTTGATCTCCTCCAGCAGCCCGCGAAGTCGCTCGACCACTTCGGGATGTTCGTCGTAGAGGTTGATTTGCTCTCCCGGATTTCTCCCGAGGTGAAAAAGCTGACCGCGCGTCTCATCGGCTTTCGCTTCGGGAAGGACCGGCTGAAAGCTGAAGGGCTCGTAGCTCCCATCTTCGTTTCGGATCACGACGGCTTCCGGGTCTTTCAAGCCGATTTCGAAACGCCCCGCTCCGGAACCGATGCCGTCGACTAATTTCCAATCGCGATCACGAATCGCAAAGAGGCCCTGCACGGAATGATGCACAATCGGTCGCTGCGTGAACTCCGCCTCGCTCGCTGAATCCAGCAAGGGCATCCAACTCACGCTGTCCTCGGCCACGCCGAGATCGAGCGTCGTCCCGATAATCTCGGCGCAGGTCGCGTAGATATCCTGCAAGGCGACCGGTTCATCGCAGACCGATCCTGCCTCGACCACACCGGGCCATCGCACGAGGAGCGGAACGCGGTGCCCGCCTTCATAGATTTCGGTTTTGTCCCCGAACCAGGGCTCATTGCTGCCGCCGAACTTCGGCAGACCGCCGTTGTCGCTCGTCACCATCACGATCGTATTTTCGGAAAGGCCGAGGTCGTCCAACGTTCTCAGCACTTCTCCAATCGCCCAGTCGAACTCCGCGACAAATCCATCGTAAAGTCCCTCGAAATCGTCTCCACGCGAACCCATTTTAAACGAGGCATGAGGCGTGATCGGGAAATGCACATTCGTCGTCGGGTAATAAAGAAAGAACGGCTTGTCCTTGTTTTCCCGAATGAAATGCACCGCCGCCGAGGATAAATCACCCGCCGTATTTTCCAACGACCGCCGCGCCGCCGTCAGTCCGATGGGATCCCAAACGGTATTCCCTTCCGGCAAGCCGATGATGCGGTCGTTCTCCATGAAGACCTCCATCTCCGGTGAGGAGTTGTGGCTGAAAGGAACCCCGAAAAAATAATCGAATCCCACCGTGTTCGGGCCGATGGAGAAATCGTTGTTTTGATAGGAATCCATCTCACGACCAAAACCGAGATGCCACTTTCCGACACAGCCGGTTTTGTAACCGGCAGAACGCATCATCGCCGGGAGCGTTTCCGTCCCTTCCTCGATCAGTAGCGGCATTCGCTCGCTGAGGACCCAGTCCTGCAAGTACGAGCGCCATGCATAACGGCCCGTCAGGAGTGAATAGCGCGTCGGCGTGCAGACGGCGGAGGGAGAATGCGCGTCGGTGAAGAACATCCCTTCATCCGCGAGTCGCTGCGCCGAGGGGGTGCGCGGTGCGCCTTTGCGATACGGGGAGAGATCTCCATAGCCAAGATCATCCGCCATGATGACGATGACGTTCGGGCGGTCCTCGCCGAAGGCAGGAACGGAGAGGAAGAGAAGAGCGATGAAAAGAACACGAATCATAGCGCAAGTTTCGGAGTTGGAGTGGCGGCTATAGTCGTTTCTCAGGTCCTGAGAAAAGGCCTGAAGGCCTCACTCCAACCTTAGACGAGGATCTCTTTCACGACCCGCGCCGGATCGACTCCGGTGAGGCGCTGATCGAGGCCCATGTGCTTCACACTCAGCTTCATGTGATCGATACCTAACTGATGCAGAATGGTGGCGTTCAGGTCGCGGATGTGAACGGGATTCTCGACGACATTGTAACTGAACTCATCGGTCTTTCCGTAGGCGAGACCCGGCTTGACGCCGCCTCCGGCGAGCCAGGTCGTAAAACAACGCGGATGGTGATCCCGACCGTGATTCTCCTTCGTGAGATTGCCCTGACTGTAAACGGTCCGTCCAAATTCCCCGCCCCAGATCACGAGCGTGTCTTCGAGAAGACCGCGCTGTTTGAGATCCTGCACTAACGCCCAGGACGCCTGGTCGACTTCACCGGTCTGGCGTTTGATGTCCTTTGGCAAATTGGAGTGCTGATCCCAGCCCCGGTGGAAGATTTGCACAAAGCGAACATCACGCTCCGCCATGCGGCGGGCCATGAGACAGTTGTAGCCAAAGGTTCCCGGCTTCGTTGCATCTGGTCCATACATATCGAGAATGTGCTGCGGCTCGCTCGAAATCTCTGCCAACTCCGGCACGCTTGACTGCATCCGAAACGCCATCTCGTATTGGGCAATGCGGGCCTGTGTCTCGGGATCACCGACTTCATCGTAGATCCGTCGATTCATGTTCCCGAGCTTGTCGAGCATGCTGCGCCGCAGACTCGGATCGATCCCGCCCGGATTGGAAAGATAGAGGACCGGATCTCCCTGCGAGCGGAAGGCAACGCCCGAATGCTTCGATGGCAAAAAACCACTTCCCCAGAGTCGCTCGTAAAGCGCTTGACCACGAGGCTCACAGTTAAGGACGACGAAGTCGGGCAGGTTTTTATTCAGACTACCAAGGCCATAACTGATCCACGCGCCCATGCTGGGACGGCCCGGGATCTGGTTACCGGTTTGAATGTAAGTGATCGCCGGATCGTGGTTGATCGCCTCAGTCCACATCGAGTGAATACAGGTGATGTCGTCGGACATCGAGCCTGTCTTTGGCAAGAGGTCACTCACGTAACGACCATTATCGCCGTAGCGTTTGAAATCGAAAACACTGGGCGCGATCGGGAAACGCGCCTGCGAAGCAGTCATCGCCGTGAGTCGCTGATTGCCCCGAACCGAATCCGGAAGATCGACGTCAAACTTCTCCCGCAGGCCCGGCTTATAGTCAAAGGTGTCGAGCTGCGAGGGTGCTCCTGACATGAACAGATAAATGACCCGCTTCGCCTTCGGCGCGATGTGCCCCTGACCTCCCGGAAGAACGCCTTGAGCCGCTCCGGCGGTATCACGCCCCAGCATCGAGGCGAGGGCGACGCTGCCAAGGCCCTTTGCTGTCTTGCCAAAAAACTGGCGACGGGTTTCAAGATTGATCCACTGATTGATGGGGTCGTTTGTTTTCATGTCAGGAAGTGGTTTGGGGGAAATGAGGAATATCAAATGTCGAACAGGGAATAAAGAATCTCGAAGGACAAGTCCGGGAGCCCTTCATGACTCGGAGTTCCTTGTTCGATATTCTTCATTCAACAGGGTTAGGTCGTCGATTGAACAGGGTTAAGTCAGCTTTGGTTGATGACATCGTCACGGTTCATGAGCGCATTGATGATCAGCGTCCAGCTCGCGGCTTCGACGGGATCGAGTGATTCGTCGTGAGGCAAATCGCCAGTCGCTTGAAGCTTTTTCGCCTCTTCGATATTGCTACCATACTGGTTTCGCGCCATTTCAAGAAGCGCTCCAAGATCGGTGTGATCGGCTGCTTCGGCGGGGTGACCGACAACGCGGAGGAAAGCTTCATTCATCATCGCCGTGTCGTCGCGCTCCGCTTCGGTCGAAGCCTTCAGCAAAGTCTCGGCAAGGACGCGGGCGGCTTCGACATGCTGGACATCGTTGAGAAGCACGAGCGCCTGCAGCGGCGTATTCGTCCGCTCTCGGACGACGGAGCACGCCTCGCGGTTCGGTGCGTTGAACGCGGAGAAGGCAGGATGGATCGCGGTCCGCTTCCAGAAGGTGTAGACGGAGCGCCGGTGGATTTTGTCGAGCGAATCCTGTTTGAACTCACGAGTATTACTTCCCGCGAAAGCGACTGGCTTCCACACTCCCGGCGGCTGATAGGGTTTTACACTCTCGCCACCAACCGTCCGGTCGAGGACTCCGGAAACGGCGAGAGCCTGATCGCGGATCACTTCGGCATCGAGACGACGGCGCGGACCGGCGGAAAGAAAACGATTTTCCGGATCCACGACCAACATCTCCGGCGACTTTTTCGCTGACTGGCGATAGGTCGCCGAGGTCGCCATGAGCCGGAGGAGCGCTTTGACATCCCAGCCTCTTTCGACAAACTCTGCCGCGAGGAAGTCGAGCAACTCGGGGTGGGTCGGCTTCTCGCCCATGATCCCGAAATCACCCGCTGTCTTTACGATGCCGGTGCCGAACATGCTCTGCCAGATTCGGTTCACGGTGACGCGGGCGGTTGTCGGATGCCCCGGCGCGAAAAGCCAGTTCGCGAGATCGTGACGGTCCGCCGGGCCATCGGTTTTCATCCCCGGAAAGACCGCCGGAACCGCTGCGGGCACGGTGTCACCGAGGTTGTCGTATTCGCCGCGAATCATGACCTGTGCCATCGCCTCGCCCGACTCCTCCTGATAGATTTGCGTCGTGGGATTTCTCGCATAGAGATAATCGTGACGCTTCTGCGAGGCCATGAGCTCGCGCGTTTTGCGGACGGATTCTTCGTTAAAACGATGCGCATACAATTTCCTGACACGCTCCTGATCTTCTGCGCTGAGAGTCGCAAAGTTCGGTCGCTTCCCGGTGAGATCACTGACGATAAACTCATCGGCAAGGAGGCTGATTTCCTCCGCTGAAAGGCTACGGGAGAAGATGCGCAGATCGCTGATCCCACCAGTCGGAGCGGAATTTCCGATCTTGAGAAGCTTCGGAAGATGCTCACCGAACCCGTCGATTTCCGTCTGGTCGTCAACATTACGACGACCATGGCGACGCTCCCCGTTGACATAAAATGTGATCGAAGAACTCGCCTGACCCCCGCTGTAACGGATCGCGACATGCTGCCAGGCACGGGGAGTGAGCGGAGTCTCCGCCGGCATTAAGTTCCGCAGTTGAGCGCCCTTCGCATCAAGGATCCTGAAGGTTAAATCACCACGATCTGCACCGGAAAGGATCCATCCTGTTGCCGGGATTTTCTTCTCCTTGTCTCCCAGATGATCGAATCGAAGCATGTCCTGACCGATCACTTGATCCGGAGTTCTCAGCCAATAACTGAAGGTGACCTGGCTTCCGGGGGTGAAGGGAGTTTCCATCGGAATGGTCATGCCCCCACGCTCGGGGAAACGCACCCCGCGCTTGCCGTTCGGATTCTCACCGGCCGGAACAGTCTGGCCCAGTTCCACCGTGATCGGTTTTCCTAACAGTTCACCAAAGGTCTCTCCCTCTTCAAAGCGGTCGAATGGCAGATAGAGGACGAGATCCTCCGCCGAAACAGGATGACCGAGCTCGAGCCTCGCATCGTGATTGTCCCACCAGGCCGCAGCCGCGCTGCTTTTCCTCACGCTGATGAGATCAGACTCCAGTTTTTCGCGCTTACCAATGAGTTCGGCCCACTCGACCGCATTCTCCGGCTTCGGGATCACGAGGGTCGGATAGTGGTCCCGCATGTTCCCATCCATCGCCGGGTCGGTTCCGTTATTAAAGAACGCGGTCAGGGAGTAGAATTCCTTCTGCGAAATCGGATCGTATTTATGGTCGTGACAGGCCGCACAACCGGTCGTGAGACCGAGGAAGACTGTCGACATCGTTTCGGTCCGGTCAATCTTATAGCGGGCCGCGAGTTCCGCCGGAATTGAACCTCCTTCGGAAGTGGAAATATTATTCCGGATGAAGCCGGTCGCGATGAGTTGATCGTCGCTCGGATTCTCAAAGAGATCCCCGGCGAGCTGCTCGGTCGCGAATTGATCGAAGGGCATGTTGGCGTTGAACGCATCGATGACCCAGTCGCGGTAAAGCCACATCTCACGGAAGTTGTCGAGGTGCATTCCGTGGGTGTCGGCGAAGCGCGCTGCATCGAGCCAGAAGCGGGCGCGGTGCTCACCGTAATGTTTCGAAGCGAGGAGACGGTCGACGTAGTCTTCGTAGGCGGTGGCCGACTCGTCGTTGAGGAAAGCCTCGAGTTCCTCCGGAGTTGGCGGCAAACCAATCAGGTCAAGGGCGACACGACGGGCGAGGGCGTAGCGGTCTGCTTCGGGATTGGGCGTGAGCCCCTTTTCTTCCATGCGTGTGAGGATGAACGGATCGATCCCATTCCGGCCCCACTCCGTCTCACTCGCGGTCACTTCACGAACCGTGACCGGCTCAAAAGCCCAGTGCCCGGCCCACTCGGCACCGCCTTCGATCCAGGCGATGATCTTCGCCTTTTCATCCGCCGTCATCGGCTTGTGAAACTCCGGCGGCGGCATGATCGAGTCCGGATCGTCCTCAAACATTCTCATGACGGCCTCGCTTGATTCAGCGTCACCGGCCTTGATCGCGAAGTATCCGCCGAGATCAGCAAAAGCTCCCTCTTCCGTGTCGAGGCGAAGGTCGGCCTTCCGCGAATGCTCGTCCGGTCCGTGACAGTGAAAACACTTGTCCGCAAGGATCGGGCGGACGTCGTTATTGAAATCGACCGTCATCGTCGAGGCATCGGCGACCGCGTTCACGATCGGACTCGCCGGACGCGACTGCGAACCGGAGATCGGAAGCGTTGCGATGACGCGCTCGTATTTTTCCTGAGGTTCTTCAGGGGGCGAGAGAGGATTTAGCGTCACCTCTCCAGTCTTGTCCGTTGCCAGGGCAACTTCCGGAGCCTCGCGCTCTCCGCCCGAATTCACCCAAAAAGCGACCACCACGCCAAGGGTGAGGCAAGCCGCAAGAGCCACCGCGACTCGGCGAGAATCTGAGGGGCGGGCAGTGACACGCGAGGCAGGCATCGCGGTCACGTTTCCGGGAGCGACCACGATTCCACGCGAGGTCAGTTCCTCCGCGCTGATGCTTTCTAACAAGCCCACTAACCGGCACTCCTGCTTCCAGCGCCGGACCCGGTCGGGTGATTCTTTGAGCAAAGTCCAAAGCCGGTCGTGTTCCCACGAGGTCAGCTCCCGCTCGCTGAAAGCAGCGAGCAGATTTTCAAATTCGCGATCATCTCCTGAGGTGGATTTCATGATTCTTTAAGTCGGGATTGAATGCAGTCCGCGAGTCGATTGCGGATGCGGAAAAGTTTCTGAGCGAGGGCGTTTGGCAGGATCTCCTGCTCGACGGCGAGTTCTGACACTTTGCGCCCATGGACATAACGTGAGGTAATGAGCTCCTGATGCGCGGGGCGAAGCTGCTCGAGGCAGGAGAGCAGCGCATCGCGCTCTTTTTCAAACGTATCAACCGGCGCAGGCTCTTCGGAGATCGATTCGAGCAGGGCGTCATCAACGATCTCGTAACCCCGCTTCCGGCTTTGACTCCGGTGAAAAGATTTCGCCTGGAGCGAGGCGATCTTAAAGAGCCACGCCTTGAGGTTTGAACCGGATTCGAATTCCCCGGCCTTCTCCAGCGCGATGCGGTTGGCATTTTGAATCACTTCCTCGGCATCATGCATCGAGCCGGTCAGCGAAAGTGCAAAGTATCGAAGCTGTGGCTGCAGGCCGGCAAGCTCCGCTTCAAAATCGGAGGGCAGGGAATCGCTGGTTCTCAAAACGTGCATCTTGTCCTAATACATGCCTCAGGTGCCCTAATGTTACGAAAAGCTCCCTTCCGCGATCACGGGATCGAAAAACGGAACGGACGGGATTCTTCGAAAGTGACAATAATTCTGCTTTTCAGTCGAATGTTTAGGTCGAAATTCGACAATGGCCGGTTCCAACACTCCCCACACGCTTGAAGATTTCGAATTGGAACTTCAAAGCATACGAGGTGCAGTGCTCTCCATGGCTTCTCTCTCGATGGAAATGGTGGACGAGGTCGGACGACTTCTCAGTCACGATACAAAGCCGAGTGCGTCGAAAGCAAAGCAGCACGAAAAAAACCTCGATCAGATGGAAGCCGAGGTCGATCAGCAGGCCCGGATCATTATCATTCGCTATCAGCCCGTCGCGACAGATCTTCGCGAAGTGACCGGTGGTGTGCGTATGGCGACCGATTTCGAGCAGATCGGTGACGATGCCCGTCGCATCCTCCTCCACGCCAAAGACCTCCGGGCCTGGATCGCCTATGATGCCGGAGGAGTTCTTGAAAAGCAGTGGACGCTGAGCCACGAATTACTTTCCAGCGCCTGCGACGCCTTCACTTCCCACGATGCGGAAAAGGGAGCGTCGATCGGTGATTCAAAATCGAGAGTGAGAACTCTCGCGAGCGACTCACGCGAAGTCATCTCTGCCGCTGTCTCGGGCAACCCTTCTCTCGCTCCGGCTTTCGTCGAGGCCGTCAATGCGATCCACGCGCTCGAAAATATCGGCCTCCACGCCTGCAGTCTCGGCGAAGCAGTCGTCTTCATCGAGACCTCGACGGACCGGCGGGATCGGCGGACCCGTTAGGATTCCGTCTTTGCGGCTTAAATTAGTCTTTATGAGGTGGCCCGGTGAATCTCACACTGGGTGGAATGATTCAATTTCACCAACTTTTCAAGCGGCTCCTCATCACGTCCTTACTCTGTCTCCCTGCGGCAGGATCGGCTGAGTTCAAGGCCGGTCTCTCCGCCGTCGATGTCACTCCACCGGAATGGCCCGTGACACTGCGGGGATCGTTTGATCCGAAAAAAGCGGAGGCCGCCCACGACCCGCTGCACGCCCGCTCCTTCGCGGTGCAAAACGACGACGGCCGCGCTGTTATCACGATTGTCGACATTCTCTACATCGCTCAGGACACAGTGGATGAAATCAAGGCGGAGGCGGCAAAACGAACGGGGTGGCGAGCGACCGAAATGTTGATCGCGGGCACGCACACCCACTCGGCTCCGTCGGCGACGGGAACCTCGGACGAGCCCGCCGAGGTCGCGTTTCGGAAGCATTTTTTTGAAGGGGTTGTCACTTCGATTGAGGAGGCAATTCAGAATCTCGAACCGGCACGCCTCGGATTCGGGTCAAATGAAGAACCCTCCGAAGTTTTTAACCGCCGCTGGTTCCTGAAAGACGGGACAATGCCGCCGAATCCCTTCGGTGGAATCGATCAGGTGAAAATGAACCCTCCCCGTAATTTTATCGAAAAACCCGCCGGCCCTACCGATCCCGAAATCGCGGTGATTTCCGTGCAGCGGAGTAATGGAAAACCGTTAGGACTTTTCGCGAACTACGCGCTGCACTATGTCGGCTCGATTCCGAGGGGCGAAGTCTCCGCCGACTATTTCGGTGAGTTTGCGCGGCTCGTTCCCTATCGTATCGCGGGCCGAACCCCGCCCGAAGACTTCGTTGCGATGATGTCCAACGGGGCGAGCGGCGACATTAATAACATCAATTTCGCCGGGGAGCGTGCCCCGCGAGCGCCTTTCGAGCAGATCCGGCAAGTCGCGACGAAAGCCGCCGATGCTGCCTATCGGGCGACGCGTGAGCTGGATTACCAAACCGATCTGCCCATCGGCATGATCGAGCGCCGCGTCACGCTAAAAAATCGAAAGCCTGATCCTGAACTCGTCGAAAAATCAAAGCGCATCCTCGAAATGACCGGCGAGGAATTGAAAGCGGAGCCGCGGCTGGCTTCGCACTACGCGCTGCGGATTTTGAATCTAAACGACGTTCCGGATGCAACCGAGGTGGCGATTCAGGCGATCCGAATCGGGGATCAAGCCATCGTCGCGCTGCCCTTTGAGGTGCTCGTCGAAATCGGCCTCGATTTGAAACAACGAAGCCCGTTTCCGCGAACTTTGCTGGTGGAACTGGCGAACGGCGCCTTCGGCTACCTGCCCCCGCCACATCAACATGAGCTCGGGGGCTACGAGACTTGGCTCGGAACAAGCAAAGTGGAGAAGGAGGCGTCCGTCATTTTGACAGAGCACCTGCTTGAAATGCTGGAGGAGTTGAAGAACTGAGCGCAGTCGGATCAGACGGCGTCAGCCTTCCGTCGCCTTGCTTCGCCCGGAAGATTTCCATCTTCCGCTACGTTTCAGGACTTTTCAGTCTCTTCCGCGACTGGCTCTTCCGGAGTCACGGGAGCTTCGGCCTCCGGCTCGGGAGCCGTTTCAGTGACAGGTGCCGCCGAAGATTCGCCTCCTCCTGCCTCTTTCACGCTGAGTTGGTGTCCCATGAAAAATTTCATGTCGATGACTTCAACCGCCTTCTGAGCCGCGGAAACTTCTGAAAATTCGATGATGAGTTCACCGGTCGAGGAATCGCCGTTCACCGAAATCGGCGAGGTTGATGTGACTTCACCGATCCCATCAAAAAGATCGGTCACATCCACTTCGGAAGCCTCCCTGTTCAAATTGGTCACGATGAGCTTGGTGCCGGTGACCACCGGGATCTCCGCCGGCCGCACCTGGTGAGTCGGTTTTTCAATACGATCCTCAGGAGAACGACCGCCACCCCGACGCTCACGATCTCCGCCGGATCTTCCGTCACGGCGTGGAGGACGATCCCCTCCTTCGCGGCTGCGTCGCTCGCGTCCGCCACCTTCGCGGCCCTCGCCACGAGGAGAACGTTCTTCACCGTCACGACGCGGCTTCTCCGCTTTCGCTCCCGAGACAAGCATCTGACGACCTTTGAGATCCGAGTCGTTGAGCTTCGAAACCGCTGCTTTCGCGTCATCGAGGCTCGTCATTTCGACAAAGCCGAATCCTTTGGAGCGTCCTGAATCGCCATGGCGAACGACCGCTGCGCTGACCACTTTCCCCACTGGAGCAAAGGCAGCTTCCAATTCCTCATCGGTGAGATCGTAATTCAGATTGCCAATGTAGAGACGCGGAGTGGTCGGCTCTTCGATGATGCTACGGCGTTCTCTCGGTTTGCCGTCAGTCTTACCGGAAGACATGCGACCCTTTCCTTTTTTCTTCGTCGGATCGACGAGACCAAAAGTGATTGCTTTGATGAATTTCTGAAAACCGGTTGGTTTCGGCTCAGGACGGCGGGAGCGACCGCCCTCGCGATTTCGGTTACCGCCGGAGCGGTTGCGATTCTGGGATGATCCGGAGCGCGGCTTGCGATCCCTGTCAGACGATGATGGTTCCATACAAATAAGGTGTTCGTTCTATAAAAAGGCTCCCTCCACAGTGACGGAAACCGGACGGCAGCGAGTGGAAAGGAATCCCCACCCCGTGCCATTAAGAGTCGCCATCCTAATTCAGCGACTCCGTTGAGCAAGTCATTTACCTGCAACAAAATGGGGACTTCCCCGACCAGAACGGAGACGCCTTAAAACGGGATGTCGTCGTCAGACTCTTTTCCATAATCCGCCGGCGGCTCGCTGAGATGAGCAGGAGGGCCGTCGTTACTGAAGCCTCCCTCAGCTGGCGGCGCTGAGGCACCCCCCGCCTTTTCCAGCTTCCAGGCATTCAGATTCACGTAGTACTTTCCGTTGTATTCGTTACCGCGGATGTCAAAACTCACTTTCACCGGGTCGCCCATCGAAAGGCCGTCGGTGAGAGAAGTCTTCTCTTTGACGCATTCGAACTTGATCGACTGCGGATAATTTCCGTCTTCGACTTCGACAACGAATTCACGCTTCGAAAATCCACTCGCGAAGGTCTGCACTTCACTGATGACCTTAACGGTCCCTTCTATCTCAAAAGTCTTTGCCATATCGTGATGATTTTACGGAGTCTGATCGTCCCAAATCCGAGTGAACGAAAGGGGAAAATAAGATTTCTACTCTTCGATGAGCCGATCGGCTGATCTCTCAGCCCGGTCGCGGCCTGCCGCATTCCGCTCGCTGATCTGGGTGTTCAGGGTGCAAAAATCATAAGCCCAACCTACGAGGAACAGTCCGCCGGTGCAGAGATACAAGATTCCAGTAAGCCATTTGCCCATGTACATGCGGTGCACTCCAAGGTAACCGATGAAGGTCAGGAGAATCCACGCCACGGAGTAATCCGTTTCGCCCTGTTTGTAGCGAAGCTCCGCCTTGCGCTCCATTCCAGGAATGAGAAAAAGGTCAATGAGCCAACCGACTCCAAGAAGACCAAGCGTGCAGAACCAAATCACTCCGGTGATCGGCTTGCCAAAGTAAAAACGGTGAGCTCCCGTAAATCCGAAGATCCAGAGGATGTATCCAATTGTTTTGCTGTGTGTAGGTTCCATTTCATAGCAACCATCGCTGGCGAAAACGCGAAATCCAATTATAAAAATGTGACCACTTTAGACCGATGCCAACTTACGTTTACGCCCTCATCGCCGCCTTCGTCCTCATGGACGTGATCATCTTCGGCGGTCTTTGGTTTTTAGCTTCTTACTCGAAAGCAAACCGACCCGAGAACGTCGGACGCAGCCACCTCGCCGAAGGCCCCGCGAAACCGAACTGGGTCTCCAGCGTGACCCGGGACGAGGCAAAACTCATTGAACCACTGACTTTCACCGGTGATCCCGCCGCTGCCTGGGAAGCCGCCAAAGAAGCCGTCGCCGAACTGCCGAAAACAAAGCTCGTGATCACTGAGGGCGAGTATCTACACGCCGAATGCAGCAGCGCGATTTTCGGCTTCGTCGATGACCTCGAACTGCTTTTGCGCCCGAATTCAGAGCGCATCGAGATCCGCTCCGCTTCCCGCGTCGGGCATTCCGATATGGGGGCCAATGCACAACGGGTTGAAAAATTGCGGGTCATGTTCGAGGCGCGACAGTAGCTGGATTTGCAAAAAATTCAGGCGATTCGGTCACCACACTTCCGAAGATTTAGCATCTTCGGCTACAGAGCCAAGCCCTAGATCAACTCCGAGACCGGGCCGATTCCTTTCCAGGACAGGACGACATCGTCCTGCTCGTCCGACGCCTTTAAATCGACTTTAAAACGGATGGACCAATCGTTGAACTCTTCGGGATCAACAAGAGCCTGTTCCACCTCCCACTTTCCGGGATCGCCGTCTTGATTAATCCGGCAGTGTTTCCTGTTTCGCGCTTCCGGATCGAGCCGAATCAGGCCGTGCTCGCCGAAGTAACCCGTCATGAGATCGCTCAACTCCGACGACGAGAGGTCACTGCCGGGAATCACGAGAGAAGCTTCCCAGTCTTTTCGCGAAAGCGCCTTCACGACGTCGAACACTTTCGCCCTGACCAAACGCTGAAACGCTTCCCGATTTCTCGTGATGAGAATCTTCTTCGGGGGCTTCGTTTCCGCACCAACATCGGGCGCGTAGTCCGGATTCCGCAGTTTTTCCCACTCGTCGAGGAGGCTCGAATCAATCCCGTGCAGCATTGTTTCAAAATACGACTCCGCCTCTAAAACTTCCTCCGTCTTTGCCGCTGGCGGCACTGTTTGCACGAGCACCTTGAATACCTCTGACAAGTGCCTCAAGAGCACCGCCTCGCTTCGCTCCAGCCCGTAGACTTTGACATAATCCTCAAAGGACTGCCAGTTCTCGAACATCTCACGGGCGATTGATTTCGGACGCACTGAGGCTTCTTTCGCCCACGGATTGGTGAGGACAAACTCGTTGTAGGTCGCGTAAATAAACTCTTTCCCCGGCTTGGGATGCTCGACTTCATCGAGACGCTCAATTCGCTCATCGTACTCGATTCCCTCGGCCTTCATCTGAGCCATGAGTTCGCCCTTCACCTTATCGACCTGCTTGCGAATCACGGCGGTCGGATCTTCGAGAATCGCTTCGACGAGCGACAAAATCTGCAAAGGATACCCCGGATCTTCGCGGTCCAGTTTCGGGATCGCTTCGAGCAAGTAAAGCCCGAGCGCCTGATTGAGCGAAAAGTCCTCCTGCAGATCAATGTTCAAGCCAATCTTGTAAGCCCCGCCGCGATCCGATTTCGGAATAATCATCAGCACATTCCCTTCGACGAGGCCGCGGAAAAGAGAAAAGGCACGCTGGCGTAGCTTCTTCTTCCCGACCTCAGTTTCGTGACAGGCACGAATGATTGCCCGGAGAGCCTCGCAGCCATCTTCATGGAACCGGCTCAGAACATTGAGGAGCATCCCGTGATTCACGGAAAAACTCGAACTCAGCTTTTCGGATTCCGATTCGCGAAGTTTCAAAAAAGTCCCCTCATCCCAGTTCACGAATCCTTTTTCGGGCGGCTTCTTTTTTACCGCCTTGCTCTTCTTCCCTTTGTCCGCCGCCTTTTGCTCCGCCTTGATATTGTCGATGACATGCGGTGGTGCCTGCGCGACGACGTAGCCGACCGTGTCGAATCCCCGACGCCCCGCGCGACCGCTGATCTGTTTGAAATCGCGTACTGCGAGAGTCTTCGTTTTCTGCCCGCCGTATTTAAAGAGCTGCGTGAAAAGCACCGTCCGGATCGGAACGTTGACCCCGACTCCGAGCGTGTCTGTCCCGCAGATGACCTTGAGCAAGCCCTGTTGCGCGAGCTTTTCAACGAGGACGCGGTACTTCGGCAAAAGCCCCGCGTGGTGAATCCCGAGTCCGTGACGAAGGAGCTTTTTCATTTCCTTGCCGTAGGGACTGCGAAAATCTGCATCGACGAGTTTTGACGCGAGGTGGTCCTTTTCCTCCTTCGTGCAGAAATTCCGACTCATCAGATTCTGCGCCGTCTTCGCACAGGAAAGCTGGGTGAAGTGAACGAGATAAATCGGCGCGCGATCCGCCTCGACGAGTTCCTCGATTTTTTCCTCCAGCATCGTTGTGCTGTATTCGTACTCGAGCGGAACGGGGCGCTCCCCGGACTTCACGAGCACGGTGGGGAGACCGTTCAGCGCGGTGAGACCGCTTTCGAAAAAAGCCGTCTCGCCCAGCGTCGCCGACATGAGAAGAAACCTCGCCTGTGGCAAAGTCAGGAGCGGGACCTGCCAGGCGACGCCGCGCTCGTGATCCGAGTAATAGTGAAACTCGTCCATGATCACCTCATCGACCTTAGCCGTGTCGCCTTCACGCAGAGCGAGGTTCGATAAGATTTCCGCCGTGCAGCAAATCACGGGAGCGTCGGCGTTCACCGTCGCATCGCCGGTGATCATCCCGACATTCTCCGGCCCGAAAACCTGACAAAGCGACAAAAACTTCTCATTCGCGAGCGCCTTGACCGGAACGGTGTAGAAAGAGCGCCGACCGAGACAGATCGAGCGGTATTGCAGGGCCTGCGCGACGAGCGATTTACCCGACCCCGTCGGCGTGTTGAGGATCACATTGTTCCCCGCGAAGAGTTCGAGGATCGCCTCCTCCTGATGGTCATACGGCTCGACCCCATCCTCGACAAGATGGCCGAGAAAGGCATCGAGGATTTCGTCGTTGGAAAGAGAGGGAGAACCCGGTTCAGGCAGTGGCAGAGGCATCGCTCTACCCATAAGGCCAATCCGGCAGGATAGAAAGCAACGAGCCGATCAGTCTGTGATCGTGACGCACTTCACCCAGTTCGGCCCTTTCCCGGTGTCGATCTCTTCGATCAACGTCAACTCACCAGTCTGATCATTGAGCCGATATGCCGCCAACTTCGCTGCCGTTTGTCCGGCGACATAGACAAACTCGCCGGCACCATCAATCGCAAAGGAACGCGGGACCTGCGGGCAGGGCGTATTACCGATCATCTCGAGCATGAAAGTCTCAGGATCGACCTTGAACCCGACAATCGAACTGTCCCCCGTGACCGCTTTCCGATCTGTGAGATCACGATTCGAAACGTAGAGAAAATTCGCATCCGGCGTGAGATGGAGATCCGCCGTCGTGATCGCACCTTCCCAGTTCTCAGGAAACGTGATGATGTTTTGCATCAGCGCCAACTGCCCCTTCGATTCATCCCATTTCCAAACCCCGACCCCGGGCGACTCCCTCTCCAGCGTCGTGTAGGCGATCTCTCCGTTCGGGTGAAAAATGATATGCCTCGGCTGCTGTGCGGTCCCCTCGCCTGTCGGGCCGGAAACTGAGAGAGGATCATTCGCTTCAATGGTGCCCGTCTTCGCCTCAAACTTGAGCTGAAAGACTTTGTTCGGCGTCGTCGCCGGCACGAGGAGGAACCCGTTACCCGGAGAAAAGAGCGAGGAGTGTGCCGCTTTTTCCAGCGCCATCGTCGCGACCGGCTCACCGATGCCGATCTTGTCTTTTCCGATCTCCCAAATCGTTGCTGTTCCGCCACCATAGTCATTCCCCGCCATGAACCGACCGGTCCCATCAATCGCAAGATAGCCAGCCTTCTCCGTCGTCAAATTTTTGCCGATCGACTTCAGCTTGCCGCTCTTCTGAATACGATAGCTCTCGATCTCGCCACCACCGACGCGGTAGAGAAATTTCTGATCGTTTGATATCGCGGTCAGCCCTGCGCCTTCGTTCGTCTGAATCTCTTTCAACTTCCCCGTTCCCAGATCGACCTCGTAGACCGTCACTGCGCCACCAGCTGAAGAATAGACAAAACGTTTTTCCGCCTGCGCGGATTGAGTCTCTAAACCAAAAAGCGCGGCGAGAAGGATCAATGAGGTTTTCATAAAGAAGTTGGATAAATTCGAGGTGACGATAGGATAAAAATGACACGCTTCATATAGCGCGAATCCACCTTCTCCCGATGCCGAAAAAGCGCAAACTCTCCGACGACGAGCTATCCGGCCCCGCGCTCGTGAAAGAGACCGCCCGTCGCATTCGTCTCGCACGGACTCACTGGGATGCCCACAAAAACGGTGCCTGCCGTATGGAACGCGAGCGGGCGCTCAAACTGTATGAGCGCCTCACGAAAGCCGAGAAAGAGCAGATCCCTCAGGTCCTGCGCGTCTGGCTCCGCTATCGAAGCGAGAAGTATTTCGGCGAGCATCGCACTCCGCCGGGGACCGGAAGGAAGAAGAATGGATCAAAGTAATCCGCCCACAAAAAGAAGGAGGATAATCAAAACACCGATCAAAATCGCAACGAACGCACAAACGCTCAACCACTTCGGCAAAGACTGACGCCGGACCATTACGATCAACCAAAACGAGCAAAGAATGACAGCCAGGGACAGCACTACCAGGCAAACGGTCCAGGCCCACGACAAGTAAAACCCGAACCACCAAAAGCTAATTAAAGTGATGGCAAGAACCATCGTAGCTGAGGCAAAGCTGAAGCACGTCCGCAACCGTCGGTGGCTCGAGAAAAAAACTAGAATCGAGACAAGAATCAGGAGGACAACGAGGATCAGAACCCACCAGCTTGAACGATCCTGCTTTGCTATCGTGCTGATCGCACCGACCGCATCAATATCCGCCCCGACTGTTTCCCCTGATGTCATCCCCTCGTTCGCATCATCCGTTAGCCTGACAAAACGAAACTGATCAGCTTCCGAAAAACCAAAAGCATCAATATCGATGGACGAAATTGACCCGGTTACTTTTCCAACCGAATGCCATTTTCGACCTTCTCGACTGATCTCAACAAAAGTGTCTTCGACATCAGTGCCGACTTCAAAAATATGTAGATCAGGTGTTTCGCTCCCGCTGCCAGTTAAAACGTTATCGGTAAATTTCAGCGTCACCCTTCCACCGGATCCAAGCGAAACACTCCCCGGCTGAAGGTCCTGCCCAATCGGGTAATCAGGAATCGAGAGGCTTTTTTCAGGATTGAAGAAGTTCTTATTTGTAGGAACAGCCCCCTGAGCAAAATCAGGCTCGTATGAAATCACCGAGTCTGCAAAGCTGATCGCACCAGCAGGAAAATCGATTCCGTGATATTCCTCAGCATTCGAGAATGAGGCAACCAAAGCGAACAGGGTGGTAAAAACAAAGCGATTCATAGCTGGCTTGACGGTCGAGAGTAGCTCTTATGCACCTTCATTACCAAGTCAGATTTCCTAGATAAACCTGAAAGTGCGATGACGGGGAATGCGGTGGCTTGACAACGCTTTCCTAAAGCTCATTCGCTCGGACGAACCTCAAGGCAATTTAACCCTGTTAGATCGCTAACTTAACCCTGTTTGGTCATCAAACTCAGAGCGGCGTCAAGCCGCCGCACTCCACATTTTCAATCGGCCAACGCGTCCAACACGGGGATGGGAAACACCTCCGAGGGAACTCGCTCGGACTTCATGAGTCCTTCGATCTTTGCGAGAACTTCCGGATTCTCTGCGGCGACGTTAGTGCTTTCGGACGGGTCGGCCTTGAGATCAAACAACTCGACCTCGAGCGGATTCTTGTTTCCCTTTTTCAACAAATCCCGACGAATTCCCTTCCACTGATTTCCTAACCAAACGGCCTGTTGCCCGCCGTATCCGGTAAATTCCCGATACAGAAAATCACGCTCGCCCTGATCCTCGCCGAGCAAGGTCGGAGCGATGCTGATACCGTTCACCCCTTCGGGGATCTCACTCTCGGCATCGATGAGATCCAACATCGTCGGGAGCCAATCTTCGAACCCGGTCACGAAATCGCTGACACTTCCTGCTTCCACTTTGCCGGGCCATTTCACGATCTGCGGGACGCGGATTCCGCCTTCGTAGAGGTCCCCTTTCAATCCGCGAAGCTCACCGACGCTGGCAAAGAAGTCATAGTCCACTTCTTCCTTGAGATGCGTCGTCCCGTTGTCCGAGGAAAAAATCACAATCGTATTGTCGGTCAATCCGAGTTCCTCAATGAGGTCTAACACTTTACCCACGTAAGTATCGAGCCGGGTGATCATCGCCGCGTAGGCCGCCCGCGGCGTGAAGTGCGGCGTGTAGCCATAACCGCCCTCGCGAGTGAAGGGGGGATCGTTCCATTTCTCCGCGAGGTACGGTTCGAGCTGCTCGTCCGGAACGTGCAACGCGACATGGGGAATCAGGCTCGGGTAGTAGAGAAAGAAGGGGCGCTCCTGATTCGCTTTGATGAACTCCAGCGCTTGATCGTTGATGTGATCCGAGGCATAGTCCTGCCCTTTGAAAACTTCGTAGCTCGCCGGATCCGCCGGGTCTGCTCCTTCTGCGAGACCGACATGACCCGGAACGGGCGGATCGTTCTTGAGCGGGAATTTTTCTTCATTATCCCACAAGGTCGCCGGGTAATAAGAGTGTGCATGGCTCTGGCAGTTGTAGCCGAAGAAACGCTCGAAACCCTGCTTGTGAGGACTGCCCTCCGACCAAATATTGCCGAGGCCCCACTTTCCAAACGCACCGCTGACATAGCCTTCCGTTTCTAGCAGCTCCGCAATTGTGACATCGGTCGAGGGGATCGGGTGCTGTCCTTCCGGCTCGAAACCACCCTTATTCGTCCGCACCTCGGCGAAACCCGGATGCTTTCCTGTCATGAGGACACAACGCGAAGGCGCGCAGACCGCATTGCCCGAGTAGGCCCGGGTGAACCGCATCCCCTCCGCCGCGAGTTGATCGAGACGCGGCGTCTTGATTTTCTCCTGCCCGTAACTCCCGAGTTCATGGAAACCGAGATCATCCGCGAGGATGAAAACGATGTTCGGTTTTTCGGCGGCAAAAGCAGAGGCAGCAAAGGTCAGAAAAAGGGCAATCAACGAGGCTTTCATGACTGGGAGTGAACCCGAGTCCTAACCGTCGGTAAAGCTCCATCGAAACGGAAATGTGCCATCTTGAATTTCTTTTCCGACTTCCCCCGTTCCCGAATTTGAGTAAAACTACTCTCATGCCGATTCATCTAGATTCAGTTTCCCGTCGTCGCTTTTTTAAAGGGGCGACTATCCTCACTGCGACCAGCTTTGGCCTCCCGCTTCGCGCTGCCACTTCAACCGAAACCTGGGCGCTCCTCTCCGACACCCACATTGCCGCCGATCCGGAACGGATTGTTCGCGAGGCGAATATGTCAACGCACCTCGAGCGCGTCGTCGCCGAGGTCCTGGAGGAAAGTGAGCATCTCAGCGGAGTCATCATTGATGGGGATGTTGCGCTCGATGACGGGCAACCGGGCGACTATGCGCAGCTCAAAAAACTCTTCCAGCCGCTCGTCGATGCCGGACTCCCGATCCACTGCACGCTGGGCAATCATGATGATCGCGTGAATTTTCTTACCGCCTATCCCGAGTCAGCCGGTTCTTCTGCGGTGGATGACAAACATTGCAGCGTGATCGAAACCGGGCATGTCAGTCTCATCCTCATCGACACGCTTCGTTTCGTGAATAAAGTCGAGGGCGAGATCGGTGCTGGACAGTTGCAGTGGATCGCTAACTACCTTTCCGAGAATCCGGACAAACCGGCGAGTTTGATTGGGCATCACTACCCGCAGGTCTACCGCACGGACGTGATTCCCGCCGATCAGGAAATCAAGATCAGCGGCCTCATTGACAGCCAGCCATTTATCGAACTCCTCGACACGCATCCTTCCGCGAAAGCTTATCTTTTCGGCCACAGCCATCGTTGGGAAATTGAGAAGGACGATCATGGACTCCACCGCGTGAACCTTCCCCCTACCGCCTACGTTTTTGATCAGGTCCGCCCCAACGGCTGGGTTCGGGCGACGATCTCTGACACGGGTATGAAGCTGGAGCTTCGTGCCCTTGATCGGGAGCATCCAGCTCACGGGGAAATCCGGGACCTTGCGTGGCGATAGCGATCCGCCTATGATGGCGAATGGCCCAACTCGGCAAAACGAATACCCTCCTCATCGTCCGTGATTCCGATTTCGGATTCTATCTCGACGGCGGTGACTTGGGGGAGATCCTCCTCCCCAATGCGGAAGTCCCGCAAGGCGTCGAGCAGGGCGATGAGGTCGAAGTATTTGTGAGTCGTGATTCCGAGGACCGGATCGTGGCGACCGTGCAAAAGCCCGTCGTCGAGGTCGGTGGATTCGCGGCACTTGAGGTCACCTCGGTCAATTCCAACATCGGAGCCTTTCTCGATTGGGGTCTCACGAAGGACCTACTCCTCCCTTTTCGCGAGCAGCCTTTTCATGTCCGCGTCGGTCAACTCGCCGTCGTCTACGTCATGATCGATGAGGTCTCGAACCGCATCGTCGCGACCCTGAAGACAAATCGCTTTCTCGATAAGACTCGGGCGAACTACCAGAACGGCGAGGCGGTGAGTTTTATCATTCAGGAGCGCACCCCTCTCGGCTACATGGCGATCGTGAATCAAGCGCATCGCGGGCTCCTTCATGAAAGTCGGATTTCCCGTCCCCTCCGCATCGGGGAAACCTTTGATGGCTACATCGCCGAAATGAAGGACGGCGGAAAGATCGACCTTTCCCTCGAACCGGTTGGCTATGGTCGCGTCACCGGCTTGAGCGGACAGATCCTCGAAAAACTGGAGCAAAATGGCGGACATCTCGCCGTAGGAGACAAAAGTTCGCCCGACGAAATCCGCCGCGCTTTTCAGACAAGCAAGAAGGCGTTTAAGCAAGCCCTCGGCGCGCTGTATCGCAAGCGTCTCATCGAGATGAAAGACGGCGGAATCTCGCTGCTGAAAAAGTAGCGGACGGCGTCAGCCTTCCGTCCTGCATTGCCCCCGCCCCTCGCCGTCGGAACCTTCACATGTTCCGCTACATTTCCGGACAGCCGCGAGGAAAATCGTAGCGGACGGCGTCAGCCTTCCGTCCGGCATTGCCCCCGCCCGTCGCCGTCGGAACCTTCACATGTTCCGCTACATTTCCGGGCAGCCTCGAGGAAAATCGTAGCGGACGGCGTCAGCCTTCCGTCCGACATTGCCCCGGCCCGTCGCCGTCGGAACCTTCACAGGTTCCGCTACATTCCGGCGCAACCGCGAGGAAAATCGTAGCGGACGGCGTCAGCCTTCCGTCCGGCATTTGCCACGGCCCGTCGCCGTCGGAACCTTCACAGGTTCCGCTACATTTCAGGACAGCCGCG
>CAZOUP010000060.1:0-31671 GCA_964583035.1 uncultured Akkermansia sp. | reverse complement strand
TACTTTCCTACTTTCCTACTTTCCTACTTTCCTACTTTCCTACTTTCCTACTTTCCTACCACCACTTCGCCGCTCAACCCACTCCGCTCCAGGAGCGCATTGAGATCGGGGTCACGTCCCATGAAATCGCGGAAGAGTTCGCCGGCTTCGCGGGAATTTCCCTGACTGAGGATTTTCGCGCGGAATTCGTGCCCGACTTCGGGGCTGAGCACCCCGGCAGCCGTAAAGCGGGTGAAGGCATCTGCATCCAGTACCTCAGCCCACTTGTAGGAATAATAACCCGCCGCATAGCCCGTCGCGCTTGCGAAAAGATGCGTAAAACGGCGGGCCATCGTGGGCGGATTCGTCGCCATCGGCATGAGATAACCGTCGAGAATTTCGCGAACGAGTTCGTCGAGATCAACACCCGCAAGGGCCTCCGGAGAACGCAGGTGCAACTCCAGATCCATTTTCCCTAAGGTAAGCTGACGCATTTGCCCCATCGCCGACTGAAAATTTCTCGCTCCAAACATTTTCTCCAACAGCGCGTCCGGAATTGGCTCACCGGTCTCGTAATGCTTGGCAAAGAAATCGAGACTGACGCGAGACCAACAGAAATTTTCCATGATCTGCGACGGCAGTTCCACAAAGTCCCAGACAACATTCACTCCGTTGAGTGATTTGATCTCCACCTCACCGAGAAGGTGATGAAGAAGATGGCCAAATTCATGGAACACCGTTTCCACTTCCCCATGCGTGAGCAGGGCCGGCTTTTTCGCCGAGGAAGGTGTCAGGTTGCCGCAGATTATGCCGAGATGAGGGACGCGGGCTTTACCATCCTTTGCCGGTGAGCCGGTCCGGAGATAATTCATCCAGGCACCACCCCGCTTTTCGTCACGAGGGTGCCAATCGGCGTAAAACGAACCGAGAAGTTCGCCGCTCTTTTCATCGCGCAGTTCATAAAATTTCACCTCGGGGTGCCAGACCTCGACCCCGGCGCTCGCGGGCGTCTCCCCCGGCTTCGTATAGACGGAGTCCACTTCGACAATTTTGTAGCCGAAAATCTGCTCGGTGAGGCGAAACATCCCCTCGATGACATTGCCGATCGCAAAGTAGGGACGGACTTCCTCCTCATCGAAATCATACCGCGCTTTCCGCAGTTTTTCCGCCCAGTAGGCGACGTCCCAGGGTTCAAAAACCCCACCCCACTCCGGATCGTGCCGGAGCCGGAACGCCTTGAGCTCCTCCACCTCGCGGGCAAAGAAAGGTTTCGTTTTCTCCGCGAGATCTTCGACGAAATGAAGCGCCGTTTTGCCATCTTTCGCCATCCGCTCTTCCAGAACCTGATCCGCAAAGTTCGCCATGCCGAGTATTTCCGCTTTCTCACGGCGGAGCTTCAAAATTTCCACGATCAAATCCGAGTTATCGAACTTACCTCCGCGTCCCACCGTGATGCTGCCGCGCCACACCTCTTCGCGCAAAGAGGCATCATCCCCATATTCGAGGACGGGGAAATACACAGGCGCTTTCAAGGTGATGCGATAGACCGGAGCCTCGTCCGTGCCGAGATCTTTCGACTTCGCCTCGGACTGGAGCACTGCTTTCGCCGTCCCGGGAAGCCCCGCGAGTCTTGAATCATCCTCGAGGACGAGCTCCCAGGCATTCGTGGAATCGAGCACGTTCTCCGAGAACTTCTGCGTGACCTTGGCCAACTCGGACTGCACCTCTTCGAGACGCGCCTTTTTGTCAGCGGGCAAATCCGCCCCGCTGCGAACGAAGTCCTTTACCGTTTCGTCCAGAAAACGTGCCCGAACTCCGCTGAGTGACTTCGCTTCCTCGGACCCGGAGTAGGCCTTAATCCTTCTCCAAAGCGCATCGTTCAGCGGGATGCGGGAATAGAACTGCGTCACCTTCGGGAGCATCGCGTTGTAGGCTTCGCGCAACTCGTCACTGTTTCTCACCGAATCGAGATGGCCGACTGATCCCCAGGCTTTGCTTAGATTTTCGGTCGAACTCTCGAGTGCGAGCAGGGTGTTTTCAAAACTCAGTGATGCCTGATCGAAGTCGCCGCAAAGCTCATCAAGACTTTTTTGCGCCTCATCGAGCGCCAACTGGATATCTTCTTCAATCGCCGAGGGAACGAGAGTTGACCAGCGGATATGAAATTCGTCCTGAAGGAAAGGGTGGGAGATTTGAGACATGCCGGAAGATTAGGCAGGTCTCGCGCCACGTAAAGGGGCGCGGGTAAGAATTATGCAGGTCTTTCGACGGCACGATCTGCGAGCGGATCTTTTTTTCCAAGAAAAACAAGGAGCCCGGCAGCGGCGCACCAGATGGAATCAGCGATCAAAGCATTCCGCAGGAACATCCACGCCGGAGGGTTGATCCCCGGCACACCGGTTGTCTGAGCCTGCCACCATCCCGCGAGAGACTTTTCGTAGCCGGCAAAAACCATCCAGCTGAAGGTATTCGCGAACGCGTAAAACAAAACACTGCAGAGCAGGGTACCACACCACATCACCGGCCAGACTTTGCCTGTCCGGGCCGCTCTTCCCCCTACCCAGGCAACCCCGAGATAGAAAACGGCTGACATCAGGGTGTAGCGACCGATCCCCCCGGAGCCGTGCCAGACGCCGAGGATGAGATCACTCGCAATCAAAAGCGCGACCGGAATCCACCAAAATCGCGCACCGAGGAGCAATGCCCCCCCGAAGGCGATCGCCATGAGCGGAGCCGTGTTCCCGAGGAAATCAAAGTGTGAGGCAATGACGCGATAGACAATCGTCACCAGCAAGAGCAGCCCGATAAGAAAAAGGCTCCGAGCGGGTAGAGAAGTCGCCTTTCGGGAGTCAATCATCACGTTAGAGAACAAACAGGGTTAGGTGAGTGACTTAACCCTGTTGAATCAGATGGATCAGGCAAAAGATTTCAGCTTCTCGATGATGGCATCTTTCATCATGATACCGGTCTTGGTCTCTTTGACCTCGCCGTCTTTCATGAAAATCAAAGTCGGAACGGCCCGAATCCCGAACTTCATCGCCAATTCACGCTCCGCCATAACGTCCACTTTCGTGACCTTGCCTGCGTCCCCCATTTCGGCGGCGACTTCATCAAGCACGGGGGCAAGCATTTTGCAGGGACCGCAGTGCTCGGACCAGAAGTCGATGACGACCGGAGCAGATGCTCCTTCCGCCTCGACAGCAAAGTTATCACTAGTGAGATTGACGATAGATTCGTGGGCCATGATTTGATGTGGTTGAGATTGCAGAGGACGAGATCGAATTCCACCTGCAGCACTGATTCAGTCCTATAAAAACCGGTCCCGGGCAAGTGAGAATACGCCAACCATCCAAGAAACGGGGCGAACTCTTTGGGATACAGCAATTTCGTCAGGCACCCCAAACGGAGAGCCAGGCAGAAACGCTGGGTGAGATCGCCGGCCTGGGATCAGCCGCCTGCACCCATTTTGGTGAACAGCTCGATACCGAGAACCAAAAGGGCGAGGATGAGAACAATGATTGCAAATGGCATGAGTCCGGATTCTTCGTATTCTTCCTCCCATTCCTCTTCCACCTCCTCGGCGGTCGATTGAATGTTAGGCTTGTCAGAAATAGTTTTCGTCGCAGTCGGACCCCCGGGAAGCACCCCGGTCTGAGTCATCTTGACCGTCGCCTGGGGGAGAGGCCTCGCCGCTCCCGGCTGCTGAGGTGCCGCAACAGGTCCGGGACCTGCGCCCGGCATTTTCGAAAGTGGAATTGTCTTCGCCCCGACAGGAGCAACCGGACTCGGTGCAGCGGCTGCGGCGGCAATCGCAACAGGGGCGGTCGCGCCCAATGGATCAGGTCCCCTTGGTGGACCGACCGGAGCGGTAGGACCGAGTGGGTCAGGCCCCTTCGTAAGCGGAATCGTTTTCGCCGCTCCGGGGGGAGGAGTCGGGGCCGCCGGGGGAAGAATACCACCTGTCCCGCCGCCGGAAGGGGCTGGGGGAGGAGTTGGCGCGGGCGGAGGGGTCGGCGCGGCAGGGGCCGTCGGTGCGCTCGGGGACGGGGCAATCCCACCAATAGGGGCTGTCGTCGGCGCGTCGGCCGGGAGCGGGCGCGTTGCGTCGATCGAACCCGTCTCAGGACCGCCGGAAGGCAGCGGGGCCGTGGCGTCGATAGGATCAGTATTCGGCGTCGATGGCGGAACTGGTGCCGTCGAGGGTCCACCGGCAGGAAGCGGTGCGGTCGAGCCCTTGGGAGCAACAGGTCCGGAATCTTCCGTCTGGGCGCGAAGGCTGATGCGCACCGTCTCCTTCTTCAAAGGAACAGTCGATGTGCTGACTGAAGGCTTCGGTGGATTTTGATCGCTCATACAAACAAGTTTTAAAAATTTAGCCTCACATTAAGGACCGCTAGAGCGCGTAATGTCAACAGCTTAATCCGAACTAAGACTCGAAAATGCTCTTTTTCGCACTGAAAATTAGTCGAGAGTGATTCAGATCCTGTTAAGGCCAATACCTCATATGATTTCCGCACAATCCGCCACCGAACTTCTTCAGGAACTGATCCGCATTCCGAGCGTCAATCCGGACGGGGCCCCGGGGCAGAATGCGACAGGGGAAAGTGCGATGGCATACGCCGTCGGCCGCTTTCTTGATGGCTGCGGAGCCGACGTCTCCTACGAGGAAGTCCTCCCCGGTCGCCCTAATGTCATTGGTCGATTTCGAGGAGGAAAAGGCAAACCCGGGCTGCTCTTCGCCCCCCATACCGACACTGTCAGCATCAAAGGAATGACCGTGGATCCTTTCGGCGCCGAAATTATCGACGGAAAAATCTACGGGCGAGGTGCCTCTGACACCAAGGGAACGATGGCCGCAATGCTTTGGGCCATGTTTGAGTTGAGAGAACAAATCCCGGAGCTGAGCACCGCCGTCACCTTTGTCGGGCTCATGGGAGAGGAGGCCGGCCAGCCGGGTTCAAAGCATTTCGCAAAAGCGCATGCAGACGAGTTCGAATTCGCGGTCGTCGGGGAGCCCACCGACCTCGATACAGTCTACGCCCACAAGGGCTGCGTCTGGCTCGAACTCTCAACGCAAGGTCGGTCCTGTCATGGCTCGACCCCGGAACTGGGTGACAATGCGATCCTCAAACTGACCCCGATTCTTGCGGACCTCGTTTCTGAGCTGAAGAACCGACTCCCGCAATTTGTCGATCCGGTTCTCGGGTTGCCTACTGTCAGTCTTGGAAAAATCGAAGGGGGAACCAGTCCAAATATCGTTCCATCGAGTTGTCGCGCCACGCTCGACTTCCGCGAAACGCCGCAACTTCATGCGGCGGGCGGAAGCCCTGCACTGCTTGCTTCGATCCTCGAAGAAATGAAAATCGCCGATTTCATCTCGGTTCGGATCATCGGGGATTCGCTCCCTCTCCTCACCGACCCTGAAGTCGACGGAATTCAGCGACTCAAGTCAATCGGATCCAGTCTCACGACTGCTCCATGGTTTTGCGATGCAGGGAGACTTGCCGAATTGGGCCTCCCCGCCGTTGCCTGCGGTCCCGGGAAAATCGCCCAGGCGCACACCAAAGACGAGTTTCTGGAGATCAGTGATCTGAATTCCGGCGTCGATTTTTACCGGAAATTCCTTCTCACCCACTCGTAATTTCGAATTTTAGAAGGTTAATTCGGGGAATCAGGGCACAAAAAAAGCCGCCTTCGCAGGCAGCTTTTTTTAAAATTCTGACAATTTCTTCACCAAGTGCGCCCGCGAGTGTATCCCGGCGTTGTCAGAAAACCGATCTGCGGCGGAAATTCCTCATAGCCTGACATCGGGAGGTAATTAATATCCGGCATTGCGGGCCGATAGCTGTCTTTGTAAAGCGGGCGCTGAAAGTTAATCACTTCGTAGAAGCCATACTTCATCCGCGCTCCAGTGCGCTGTATTCCAGTAAAGAAGCCAGCTGTGAAAATTCCCACATTCTGCTCTGTGTGAAGCTGCTGCCACTCCATCATCGTTGTCGGGATCTCCTGCCAGCCGTAAACGACGTTAGCTAAACCCCGGCTGAACTTGCGCACCTTGGTGTATTTTGATTTAGGTGGCTCGTGAATATCGGCCAAACCGATTGAACCCACTGCGACGAGCAATAAAACTGCCAAAATTTTCTTCATAACTGGGCGAAGATTAGGCAGGGGGCAGTAAATTGGCAACCAAAAAAAAAATTCACTTGGAATGAACCTGCTTACTCATATGTTGAGGGTCCATGCATCCCGATTTAGAAAAGTTAGTTTCCCGAGGAAAAATAGAACCTGATACTGCCGAGCAGTTGGAGGAACTCTCTCCCGGCACCTATTGTCAGCACAAGAGTTGGGGGGCCGGGCAGATTGCCGACTGGGACCGCCTCAATCTCAAAGTGGTCGTCGACTTCGAAGATAAGCCCGGTCATGAGATGGGCATGAAATTCGCAGGAATCTCATTGTGCCCGATCACACCGGACTCGTTTCTCGCGAGACGTCTCTCTGCTCTCGAAGAGCTTCAGGCTCTCGGAAAGGAAGATCCGGTCGGTCTCGTCACACTCGCGTTGAGCAGTCACGGCGATCGTCTTTACCTCGATAAACTTGAGGAACTCATTAAAGGTCGCGTCGTTGCTGAGGGCAAATACAAGAGCTGGTGGGAAAGCACGAAGAAAAAGCTTCGCGACAACAACCAGTTCATCGTCCCTGCCAAACGCACCGAACCACTCGAAATGCGCGAGGAGGACTTTGACCCATCGGAAGGTCTAATCCACGACTTCGGTGAGGCACGCGATCTCAAGGCCAAAGTAAAAGCCGTGGAAGCCGTCATCAAAGACATCGGCGCTTTCAAAGAAGAGCAGCAAAAACTCAAGGATCTCGCCGACGAGATCACCGATATCGCGAAGAAGGGGGTGAAACTCCAGTACGCACCAGCGGTCGAGCTGATCTTGATTCGCGAAGAGCTCCAGAGCAAGATCAAGGCCTACGAAGCGCCGGAAGGTCAAATTACCGTCGCTGAGATTCTCGCAGCGGATGAGTCGGCGATCCCCGGACTTTTTGAGGATCTTTCCCTGACTCGTCTCCGACAGGTCTTGAAAAGCT
Source organism: uncultured Akkermansia sp. (assembly GCA_964583035.1). GTDB lineage: Bacteria > Verrucomicrobiota > Verrucomicrobiia > Verrucomicrobiales > DEV007 > Arctic95D-9. The sequence goes on along the minus strand of CAZOUP010000060.1, from coordinate 24,600 downwards.
TTCCTGCTGCCTTCGGTGAAGAGTGGGTCGATAAGATTCTCGGACTCATTCCGGTTTGCAACCTTCGTTCCATCGCCGAGATCGCAAGCTTCCTCGATGCTTCCGATCAGCGCGAAGCCCTCATCAGCTACATGGCCGAAGGTCTCCAGCAACGCAGCCTTTCCTCCGATGCTCTCGCCTGGATTTGCCGCGAGCGAAAAGGGCTCAGTCAGTCTCTCTTCAGCGACACTCTCAGCCTCAATGTGATGAGTTCGCTCGAGTCCGACCAGTTGAACGACGAGGGTGCGGTTCGTTCCGCGAACCGTCTCCGCGATCTCGTCGGTGATGATCGTAATCTCATTCCCGACCTCATCTCGGGTGCGAACATCAACACGATCCGCAACTTTGCCGGTCGACTCCTCAACAGCGCCTCTTTTGACGAACTCACGAGAAAGTCCCTCATGGCCCGCGTCGTGAAGCTTCACCCTGAAATTCAGGACCTTCTCATGGGTCGCGAAAAACAGGTCGAAGAAAATCTCATTGTCTCCGAGGAAAGCCTCAAGGAGCGCAAAGCGGCTTACGACAAACTCATCAAAGAGGAAATCCCACAGAACCGCGAAGACATCAAGATCGCGCGCTCTTACGGCGACCTTCGCGAGAACTTCGAATACAAGTCTTCCAAGGAATACCAGCGTGTCCTCATGAAGAAGCAGGGCGACTGGGAAAAAGAGCTCAAGATTGCTCAGCCCACCGATTTCGCGAATCCCGACACTTCCAAAGTCTCGATCGGAACGATCGTGGCGCTGGATCCGGTCGCCAGTTCCGGTGACCCTCTCACTTACACCATTCTTGGTGCCTGGGATTCCGACCCGGATAAAGGAGTCATCGCCTACCTCTCCGAGCGTGGAAACGAGATCCTCGACAAGGTGCCCGGCGACGAGGTGGAATTCCCCCTCGGCGACGGTAAAACCGAGCGCTACCGCGTTACGTCGATCAGTCCCTATAAAAAATAGTTCAGCTCTTCTAAAGTCGGCAGCATGAAACGCTGCCGACTTTTTTTGTGTACTTTTGCCACCTTCAGTTTCGCACTGATTCAAGCCACGACAGCAGCTCCGCTGCCGAACATGGTCTTCATCAATGCGGATGATCTGACGCATACTGACCTCAGCGTTTACGGAGGTCAGGCCCACACGCCTAATTTGGAGCGCCTCGCCACAGAGGGCATGCAGTTTTCCCACTGCTTCCAGGCTGCGCCAATGTGCTCCCCGACACGCCACAACCTCTACACCGGGATCTATCCGGTCAAAAGCGGTGCCTATCCGAACCACACCTTTGCCAATGATGGCACGAAGAGCATTGTGCATCATTTGAAACCGTTGGGCTATCGGGTAGCCCTTAGCGGAAAGAATCATGTCTCTCCCAAGGAGGTTTTTCCTTTCGAATACTCCTCACTGAAAAACAATCCTGACATGGAGGCGGTTGAAGCCCTCATGACAGAGTCAAAAGCAGCAGGAACCCCGTTTTGCCTCTTCGCCTGCTCTAACGAGCCACACACACCATGGAACCTCGGCGACCCTTCACGGTATCCGGCCGATGAGATCGAGCTGCCGCCCTACTTTGTTGATACCAAAGAGACCAGGGAAGGCATGAGCAAGTATCTCGCTGAGATCACTTACTACGACGATCAAATCGGACAAATCCTCGACCTTCTCGACAAACACGGGCTCACTGAAAACACCCTCGTAATGGTTTCGAGCGAGCAGGGAAGCAGCATGCCCTTCGCAAAATGGACGAACTACGATCCCGGTCTCCAAACCGCTCTTATCGCCCGCTGGCCAGGCAAAATTGCTGCAGGCGCAAAGACCGACGCCATGGTCGAATACGTCGATGTCGTGCCGACGCTCATTGATGCCGCCGGCACTGAACCCGTTGGCGAACTCGACGGTCTTAGCTTTCTCCCTGTTCTTCTCGGTGAAGCAACAGAGCATAAGTCTCACGTCTATGGAATCATGACCACCCGGGGCATCAACAACGGTTCCGAAGCCTACGGGATCCGCAGTGTGCGCAGTAAAACGCACCAGCTTATCGTAAACTTGAATCACGAAGAGAAATTCATGAACGCCTGCGCTAAATCGCCCGAATTCCTCTCCTGGGTAAAGCGAGCTGAGAGTGGTAAAAAGCGGGCCGCGCAGCTCGTCAATCATTATCACCACCGCCCCGCGATAGAACTCTACGAGGTCGGAAACGGCTGGCACAACTGGGAAAATCTCGCTGACTCGGAGGAACACACCGCGATCCAAGCAGCGCTTCAATCAAAACTCGACGCCTGGATGAAAGACCAGGGCGATCTTGGCGCGGCAACCGAAATGGCAGCTCTTGAGCATCAGGGGAAATCCAGAAAAAAGAAAAAAACGAAAAAGCCCTGAACGGCTCTATCGACCGAAACTGAGCTTCATCTCCGCTCCCCCACCCTCGCGATTGATCAGCTCTGCCGAGCCGCGATGCAGCTCCGCCGTCGCCTTCACAAAGGTCAGCCCGATCCCGGAGCCTTTGCGACCGGTGACTTCATTTTTCAGCGAGTAGAATCGTTCAAAAACCCGCCCTGCCGCATACTCGGGGAGGCCGGGACCACGGTCCCTGATATAGAAATCGAGAGTCGCATCGCTTTCCCTGATCTCGAGCTCGACGCTTTCGCCGGAAGGGGAAAAATCGAAAGCATTGTTGAGAACATTTCGCACCGCGATTCGAATCATGAGCGGATCGCCATCAATGTCATCCAAAGCGTCGAAGCCTTCTTTGCTCAGCTTCAGTTGCTTCGTCTCGGCAACCAGTTTGAGGCCATCGAGTTCTTCGGAGATTAATTGTCCCAGCGAAACTTTTTCGGTTTTGGCAAGAGTGGACTGGCTTTCGACCGAGGCCAGTTGCACGAGGCGGCGCACCATGTCTTCGCTCCGCGTCGTTTCACTGAGAATATTGACGAGGAAGCGGCGGCGGTTTTCCTCAGGCATCGAATCATCGATCAACTCCGCCGCTCCGCGAATCGCCGCGAGCGGGCTTTTCAGTTCGTGGGTCAGGGCTTGCACATAATTTGCCACGTAGTGCTTACCCTCCAGCTCCCGCCGCATTTCCTCGAGCGCAATGCTCAACGTACGAAGCTCTCCCAGCCCCGTGGCGGGGAGACTTTCCTTTTCCCCTTTCGCAATGAGGAGGGCCTGGCGCGTGATTTTCCGGATCGGGGAAAGCACGAGATAGGCCCACAACGTTCCCAAAACGAAGACGACGATAGCGGTGATCAATCCCGCTTCGAGAACAAGCTTCCTCGATTCCTCGGCGAAGGGAGCCATCGCCGTCTCCGGCCGCGAAACGGAGAGCGTTCCAATCATTTTCTCCCCGTGAAAAACCGGCGCCGCGACATAGAAGACGGTCGTCCTCGAATCATTCGGATCTGATCTCGAAGCCCGCACTCCATATTCCCCCTGCGCGGCCAGGAAGACATCGTTATAGTTTGAAAAATCTTCGCCCTCGCGCTCGCCGTTTTCGGAATCAAAGATGACGATCCCTGCTTCGTTGGTCACATAGACATGAGTGTGAATTTCCCGCTTCTCCAATTGATAGATTCGGGCGAGGAACTCCCGTTTGTAAGCATTGGAAAAGCCTTCCCTAAACTTGGTGATGTCGATTTTTCCCTCTTCAACATCCTGCTCCAGAAGCGCGGCAAAAAGATGTGCAAAATCGACGAGCGGCTCTTCGGATGCCTGGGAATACTGCCGCTCGACATCTTCACTGATCGTGGTCATGAGGAAGAAAAAACCTCCCCCGGCGATAAGCAGAAAACCCGCGATAATGAGCAGTGTGATTCTCATCGCCAATCAATCCTCACTATGCCAGCTGTAGCCGATCCCCCGGTGAGTTCGGATTGGTTCGAAACTCCCATCCACCTCATGAATCTTTTTCCGCAGCGTTTTGATGTGCGCGTCCACGGTCCGATCCGAGGCTGAATCAGGCTCATCCCACACCAACTCCATGAGCTGATCCCGGGTGTAAACCCGACCCGGGTGAGCGAGGAAAACTTTCAACATACCGAACTCATAGCGTGCCAACTCCAGATTTTTTCCGTCAAACCGGGCTTCGTAGCGATCGAGGAGCAGCGAAAGCCGGCCACTGACGATAGAATCGACTTCGCGCTTACCTTCCTCTTGGGATGACGAACTCAGCTGCGTCCGCCGCAGAATTGCCTGAATCCGCGCGGTGAGTTCGCGGGGGCTGAAAGGTTTCACGACGTAGTCATCCCCACCGATTTCGAGGCCTACAACGCGATCAATCTCCCCTTCTCTCGCGGTGAGAAATAAAATGGGAACGCCGGAGGTTTTGCGAATCTCCCGGCAGACATCAAAACCGGTGATATCAGGCAACCCGACGTCAAGCACGATAAAATCCGGCGCGGCCTTCCTGAAATGTTGAATCGCATCGGAACCGGTCCCGACATGCTCGACCTGGTAGCCCTCATATTCGAGGGCGTAAATGAGAGTCTCAGCGATCGCCGGCTCGTCCTCGACAATGAGAACTGAGAGCGGAGACGAAGGCATGACGGGACACGTAGGAACGGGGTGGAAAGATTCCCAACCCGTTAAAATGTCGCCGGATGCTTTGGTGGCAAGCGGCGCGAGCTGTATTGTTCACCGGGCCAGAAAAGGAAACCGGGGTTCTGGTTCAGGAGCTCATATTTCGAAAGCCGGAACTCCGGAAGTCGAAAATTTGAATTGGGATCGTAAACCGTCACTCCGGTGAAACTTCCCCAAATCCGATACTCGTAATTGTGATCGTAACCGTGGGGCTGAGGAACACCTTCCTCGGGGACGCGGTCAGGCTGCTTGATCACGCTCTCATTCATGATCACGAGCTTTGCCTGTGACCAGGGCTCGCCCGGCTTGCGAAGGTATCCCCAGAAGCGAGTCCCGTCAGTCCACCAGCGGCGACCGATGAAATAATTTCCGGGAGCCTCCTGGGCAATCTGGGCATTTCTGGATTTCACAGCCGGATGACTCAAGGCTGTCGCAGGCAAAGTCCCGGCCCCGGAACCCGTTGACGATGTCGTCGCGCACGAGGAAAGGATGAGCGCGGAACAGCCGGCCATCAGGCCAAAAACGAGTCTAAGCCCCCGTGAATCGGAGCGGTTCGTGTCGTGTTTCATAAAGGCGTCTTAACAAAAAGGCGGCAGGCAGAAAGAGGACGTTACGGCCTCACTTTTCATTAGTAAAATCCTGTTTTTTTATAAAAAGGAATAGATTACCGCCGATTTCGCTCCTGTTTTTCAAAAAGAGGGAGGATTTCCGCTTCGATCCAGGCAAACGCTGCAGAAAGCCCTTCCTCGCGATAGATTGTCCCGATCTTCGCTTCGACACTGGTAGGATTGCCGAAGCAGGCTAGAAACTGATTCGAAGTCATGCGCCGAAGCATTTCCCCGCACAACTTTCCCTGATGCTCCAGAATCCAACTGCGGGCAAAAAGGTCCAGCACGGTATCCCCAATCCAGGCGAGTTCCTGCTCGCGCCTCACCGCCTCCGATTTTTTAGAAGCCTTCACGCGTTTTCCTCCACGAACGCTTCCAGCGCCTCTCGCGTGATGGCGTACTTTGCCCCGCAACGCGGGCAACTCGTCGGAATCACTTCCTGCCCCTCAAAGATCGAGTCAATTGTTTCACCGCCCATGCCCGCGAGAATGGGGAAAATTTTATCCTGGCTACAGCCACACTCGAATCGATAACTTCGCGTTTCGAGCAGGCTGAGGGTCTCTTTTTCATCAATTTCCCGGATCGCCTCTTCATTGAGACCGGCCAGCCATTCCTCATCGCAATCCGGTTGCGCCGTGATCAACACGAAGTCTTCCTCTGAGTGACTGAAGTATCGCCCGAGACGCTGCTCACTTTGCTCATAGTAATTCTCTCCCACTTCGAAGAGATCTTTCGACAGCAGTTCAATCATGCTTTGCCGACTTTCCTGACCTACGACGCTGATCTGGGAGAAAAGGATGTCTTTCTCACGCTCCCTGATATCTTCGGTGAAAAGACGCGCCGTCACGATCCCTTCACGATTGCTGCCCGTCACAAAAAGGCTTTCGCGGGGATTCTGCCAGCTCAGGGTCCAGGCCACGGCCTCGTTCCAGGGACGCGAGGCAAGATGCAGGGTGAGCACCGCGAGCCCATCTTTAATCGCCTTATCCTGTGTCCCCTCATACCTGATTTTATGCTGCATGAGATGCAGATAATAATCGGTGTAAATCGGACTGAAGGAAGCGCGCACGAGAAGGGCGTTCCGCTCACGGACAAAGTAACATCTTACTTCGACCGCCTCTTCTACTGGCTCGTTCTCCATCAAAACAATTTTTCGGCGCAAGATTAGCCGTTTCCCGCAAATTCGCGAATGGCAATTCTCTGAGAAATTGGCATAATACCTTTCTCACCCGATCATCATACGAATGGAATCAGCGGAACTGGTCAGCCTCCTTGGAAAAAATGACGCCTTTGAAGCTGCGCCGCAGGAAGCTCTCGAGCAGCTTGTGGCAGCCGCTGAAGTGGTCAGCCTTGGCGAAGCCGACCCCCTCATCAATCAAGGAAAGTCCGGTGAATCAATCTGGCTGCTGCTCGAGGGTGAGCTCGACGTGCTTGTCGATGGAGATCTCGTCAACGAGGTCACCGAAAAAGGAAGTGTCGTCGGCGAAATCAGTGCCGTTTCACAGACTCCCGCGACAGCGACGGTGCAGAGCAAAGGCGAAGTGAGTGCTTTGAAAATTCCGCAGGAAGCTCTCCACGAAGCGATGAAGACGACACCGCAGCTCGCCGCTTCGATTCTTCGTTCAATGGCCAAATATCTCGGCCGTCGCTGATTTTAGTCGGTCGCTTCCTTCATCTCCTGAGAGAGCTGAAAGAGACGCTGGACCTGCTTCAACGGGATGTGGCAGACATCGATCCGCTTTTCCCCTCCGAGGAGAATCGAGAACGTACCGAGACTTTTGCCCTCATCGCGCATCAGCGTGTTCGTGATCGTTTTCCAAAGGTGCGCCTCCAACTCATAGCCGACGCGCTTTTCATGTAGGATGTAAATGTGCTTTTCGGTGATGACGACGCACTGCTTCGTCTTGCTGAGCAAACCTGCTTTCGCCTGGACTGCGATGTAAAAGATATTTTCGGTATTCCCGACGATGTCAGTGACCTCGCGGAAAGCCTGACCAACTCTGACGGTATCCTGACCATCATCGATAAAATGGCTGATCTGCTCCTGAATGTCGAAGACCTCGCCCAACGGCTTCCATTCGCCGAGCCCTTCGTAAAAAACGAGATCATGCACTGAAACCGATCCGGCATTTAAAAGCTGGAGGAGGTCGTGCTCATTGTAAGGCCCTTCCGGGTCGCGGGATCCGCGACGCAAAATGGAAAATTGAATGCCGGTAGGGTCTTCAGCTGGTTCCGTGCTCATGCGAGTGAATTAGTTGATGTATTTACATTGTGAATTAGCCATTTCAGGTCGGCAAGCAGAAACTTAGCCTTATTCTTCGATATAACTCCCCCATTCTTCGGGAGTTCTACGAGGCTTTCCGGATGGCATCTGAACCAGCGCGACGACCTGTTTCGCCTTCGCGACTTCTTTGCCCTCGCCGTCGTCCGATTTGACGAGCAAATGAAATTCGCAACTCACTCTCACCTTCTGCACTTCCACGAGAGTCGCGGTCACTTCAATCTCGTCTCCCAACCTTGCCGGAGAACGATAATCGATCTCCGTCCGAATCACCGCCGGAAAGAGCTGGCTCTCGTTCATCGATTTGATGTCCATGCCCAACTCGGCAAATAAGGCAGATCGTGCTCGCTCTACGAATCGAAGATAGGCAATATTTGAAACGACGCCGCCACAATCCGTGTCGTAAAACATGACCGTTTCTGAGATAGATATTTGTTTCATCACAGGGTAAAACGATGGCAGAATAGAAAGAGCCGGTTGGTGATCATAGCACCACCTGCGCCAGCGATTGCATGAATTTTCAACGCCTCCTCCATCGACTGCAACTCCTCGTGGTCCTCGCCACCACTGCCTTCATCGAAGACGTCGCCGCCTACGATGTCCCCGCATTTCACGCCGCTCCCTTTGATCGTGACGGCATTTTTCTCGAAGACGGCGACCGCCAGTCACTTCTCGAAGCCCTGGCTTCCGTGGCCGCAAATTTTCCCGGCTCCAGCAGCGTCGATGAAGATCTGGTCGAGAAAGCGCTGGCGATCGCCCTCACGATTGACCCCTTTCACGGTAATTCGCGCCAGGCTCATGAGAAACTCTCCGCCGGGGACACCCCGCCGGGGACACCGTATTTCGACTCCCGCAGCGCGGCGGCAGAAGCACTCTGGGCAGCCGCGATCCAACTCCTCACCCCGCCTGTCGAACCGGAGGCGAAAAAACTCGCCCCTCTCCTCATGGAGATCTCGCTGCTGATTCACCCCGCTCCCACCATCGCGAGGATTTTGCAGTTCGACCAACTTGCCGACGAAAAAGAGAACGCCTGGAAAGGATTCGTCTCTCTGCAGGAAAACATTTACGTCTCGAATGAACGATTACAGTTGCTGCGACGGGAGGCAAAAAACGCTCGCAGGGAGGAGATGGTAACCACGGAAATTGCCGAGCCAAACCCCAAACCAGCGCCAAAGCCGAGAGTGCCTGCCGCGATGCTTCCGGTCGCCGGAACGATCCGCGAAGATCAGCGTCAAATCTCCGGCGTGTTTCCCGCTCCCGCCGGTCCTTATGTTGGCACCTTTTCCCTCGAAGTGCGCGCCCCGCTAAGCACCGAAGAAGCGGCTTCTTTCCCGTTCCTTCATGAATTAAAAGTCGAAAAATACCCCGTTCTTCCAATTTTGGTAACGGGCGAAGCGGATCTTCCTTTCATCGGCGTACGCTTCGACACCGACCGGAACGAAGCCTATGGGATCACCTGGCAACAGGGCGCGATTGGACTCGCCGGGTTCGAAGTCATCGGCAACCTGCCGGAAGATCCAGATCGCGGAGAGGGGGTCCCAGTTTCCCTACCGCTCATACTCAGTCTGAAATCGATCAGCGAATCCCGACCTCTGAATCCGTCTATCGGCCTCATTGGTGCCTATCAAAGAAGGGAATTAACCCAGTTGCCGATTCTGAATCCCGTCGAAGTGATCACCCTGGGAGCGCAACTCGATAAGCCCTACCTCCTGATCCCTTCCGACACTCTCCCCACCCTTCTTGAAACCCTCTCCTCTGACGAAAATCTCGGGCCGCTCTTTCTCTCTGACCTGCTTTCCTACGAAACGATGGAGCAAGCTTACGAAGTGTTGACGCTTACCGACCTTCCGACGCCGCTGGTGGAGGCGAGTAAGATTTTCGCCGAGATCAAAAGCGTCTCCGCGAGGATGCCCCTGCCTGAGTTAGCTCGAAACGACAAAGTTCAGGAGCGCCTCGAAGCCATCCTTGAACTGGTCCCCAACCACTACTCCGCAAAAGCGATGCTGGAGTTTGGGAGAAAGCCCGCCTCAAACACAGCTATCCTGAACCCTACTATCGTCGCAATCGACGCCGTAATTGATCCTTACTTTACCCTTCGGAAAGAATTCAGAGCTGACATGAACATGCTCCGAAATCAAGTCGCGGCGGCAGATCAGGAACTCTCCAGACTTCGCCCCGAAATTCCTGCCGAAGCGAGAAACTATCACACTCATGCCGTGGACATGATCGATGCCGCCGCGATCTATCTCGAGTTTTCTAACAAAACCACTTCGATTGCCGAACAACGATTGAGGGAGCTGAATGCCTTGCTCGACCAGCTCGATTCGGAACGGGAAAGACTCGGCCTCGCCCCGCGTGCCGAGGTCGATTGATCCACTGGAGGAACGACTTCATTGCAGGTCAAATACCGGCGTTTCATCGGCTCGGGCCACTCGTTGAAATTGCGAGGGAGAGCAGATCGAGTTGACGAAATGTTCATGCGCAGAGATTCGTGAGCAATTCATCCCGCCGCTGACGGGCTTTTTCCACCTCGCGGGTCTTCAGAGAGATGCGGATCCGCTCCGAGGTGTAGTCGGGTCGGTGAATCGTGAAATGACACCACCAGGTTCCCCTGTTGTTCCAGAGATGGTGGTTCGGATTGTCTTCATTCACCCGCGCGGCGAGTTGCCCGCGATTGTCGGCCCGTCCGAAATCGGCGAGCGTTGTTTCATTGAGGTCTTTCATTGTTTGATGCAGTTGCTGAGTTTTTCAGTGACCGCATCAGGTCGAGCTCTCGCCCGGGAAAAATTCTGTTCGGCTTATTTCATCCGCACATCGATAGCGCCGTGAATTTCCGGGGAAATTCTGCGTCGCAATCAAGGCACCTTGGCTTTTCCAAACCAGGTTGCCGGACTCCACTTTCGTGAAACCACTCCTGATGCTGGGTACAGAATAACCGTTTGGAGGAAAATGGCAAGACCCTCTTGTGTCATACAATGGCCACGCATTTTAATCAGTTTTTACTTGCGACTGATTGGATCTCCCTTAGAACATATCCATAAATCAAGATTTGTTGATGCGAAATAAACTCATACTCTCCGCCGCCATTTTCACCCCTTTCCTCGCGACCGCGCAGGAGGACACCGCCTCAACTCTCACCGACGAGGTCGCGATGCTCGACGTGACCTACATCACCGACGATTCCCCGACCCGGTCGGTCATCATTCGTGAGGAAGTGACCCAGCAACTCGTCGTCCCGAGTGTTGCGACGCGGACGGCGCTCACCGAGGAAGAGAAAAAGACGATTCTCCTCCCCTCAGTCGATACCATCTCCGGGGCCGAAATCCGGACCTTTCAGCGCTACGATATCGCCTCGATCCTTCGCCAGTCCGCCGGAGTCAGCGTCAGCTCGACCGGAGGAGAAGGCACCCAGACTTCCATTTTCGTCCGGGGCATGGAGAGCGATCACACCATCGTGCTTCTCAACGGACGTCGCCTCCCCCGGGGCCTCGCCGGGATCTACCAGGTCGAGTTTCTCGATGTTTCCAATCTGGAGTCGGTTCAGTTCACCCGCGGTGCCACAAGTTCGCTCTACGGATCTGATGCCCTCGGCGGCGCAATTGACCTGCGCACCACCGACGCCCGCTTTGTCGAGTCGAACACGCTTTCCTCCTACGCCGAAGCCGGTTCTTTCAATACCTTCCGCAGCGGTGCCAAAGTTGCGATTCGGGATGGAGCGGTCGGCATCGCGCTCGATGGAAGTTTCCTCGACACGAAAAATGATCGCGTCCGCTCTGATTACGACAACTCCACTTTCCGGGGAAATGTCGCCGTCGAGCTGGGTGATCGCATTTACTTCGACATCCTTGGCTCGATCCAGAGCGGCTTCCTCGAGGTGCCCGGCTCACGCTTTGCCTTCGATGGATCGCCAAATCTTGGCTTCCCTGAGCAGCAGACGAACGAAAACCAGTCAGGCCTTTTCTCGCCGAGACTCTCGATCATTCGCGACGAGTGGGATTTCACGACCTTTTACAGCTACACGACTAATGAGCTCACGGCCCTGCAGGCTCCCTTCGGAAATGACAACCGCCTTGAGCAGGACGGGGCCGAGTTTGAGGCCGTCTTCAACTATCGCCCGTCCGATGACCTCACCCTAACCCTCGGCGGCGGCAGCTACGAATACACCTTCGACCGGACCCCACTTCCCGGCGGTCCTTTTAATCAGCCGTCGAATTTTGAGTATGGCTTCACGAGTGTTTTCGCTCAGGCCGAAATCGACCTTCCCGCGAATTTTCACCTCCTCACCTCCGGTCGCTACGACGACCACGACACCTACGAGAGTCAGGGAACTTACACCGCTCAGCTCAGCCATCTCATCGAGCCGACTCGCACCACCGTCTTCGGAAAAGTCGCGACCGGCTACAAGGCCCCAACCGGACAGGATCTGCTTTTCACGAACAGCCTCACGAGCGCTTCTGATCTCATGCCGGAGGAAAGTCTCACCTACGAGTTCGGCCTCGCGCAGGAAATTTTCAGCGGCGACGGCATCGTCAGCCTGACTTATTTCAACAACGAGATCGAAAACCTCGTCGACAACGACCCGATCACCTTCGGCGCTGCTCAGGTCGATACCGAGTCGGACGGTTTCGAATTTGAATTCAGGATGGCGGCGACGGATCGCCTCAACCTTTACGCCAACTACACCTACCTCAACGCCCGCGTCACCGACGGTTCCTACCTCCTCGCCTACCAGCCGGGCTCACGACTCATTCGCCGCCCTCGCCACACTCTCGGAGCCGGGGCCGTTTATTCAGCAAATCGCTGGCAGATCGGAGCGGAGATCACCGGAGCCTTCGACCGCACTGACCGTGGATTTTTCGGCGGCCCTGCCCAGCAGGACCTCGGAGGATTTACCGTGGCACGCTTCTTCGGCAGCTTTCAAGTGAATGAAAACGTAGAGATTTATGCCCGCCTCGAAAACGCATTTAATGAACAATACGACCATGTCGCCGGCTTCGAAGCCCCCGGCGCTGGTGGATTCATCGGTGCCCGTTTTTTGATTGGGCGGTAACCAGCAGTAGCATGGGTATCCTGCCCATGAACCCCAGGGAAAGCTAAACGTGAGAGTTGCGACCAAAACCAAATTCCATCACCCCCCGGATCATCGGCAGGATGCCGATCCTACTTTCCTACTTTCCTACTTTCCTACTTTCCTACTTTCCTACTTTCCTACTCCCCCCAACCCTGTTTAATTCCGCGCCATGCCTTCCGAACTCGAAAATGAAATCCGCGCTGCGTTGAAAGAACGCATCTTTGTCCTCGACGGCGCCATGGGAACGACGATCCGTGGCTACGGGCTGGAGGAAAAAGACGCTCGGGGTGACCGCTTTCAAAAGAACGAAAAAGACCTCCTCAACAACGGGGACATTCTCTCGATCACCCAGCCCGACACGATCGGTGATATTCACAAGCGTTTCCTCGAAGCAGGCTCTGACATCATCGAGACGAACACCTTCTCTGCGACCTACCTCGCGCAGAGCGAATTCTTTGTCGAAGATCCGCGTGAAAAAGGAAAAGGCCGCAAGGACCCGGAGTTCTTCGATCGCGACGTCGTCAACAACCCTTTCCTCAAAGACCTCGCCTGGGAACTGAACGTCGAGTCCGCGAAACTCTGCCGCAAATGGTGCGACCGCATCAGCAACGAAACCGGTCGCAAACGCTACGTCGCCGGAGCAATCGGGCCGATGACGGTTTCGCTCACGAACTCGCCCGACGCCGATGACGCCGGCTTCCGTGTCGTCACTTTTGATCAGGTCCGCGACGCCTACAAACATCAGATCCGCGCTCTCATCGAAGGCGGCACCGATATCATGATGGTTGAAACCATCTTCGATTCGCTTAATGCCAAGGCCGCGATGGTCGCTCTCCGCGAAGTCTATGACGAAGACCGTGTCGAATTTCCGATCATCATTTCCGCCGCCGTCGGACGCGGAGGAGAAACCATGATCTCCGCTCAGAAGATCGAAGCGATGTGGAATGCCTGCGCCCACGTCAAACCTCTCGCGGTCGGACTGAACTGCTCTCTCGGGCCGGACCTGATCGAGCCGCATCTCGCCGAACTTTCTAAAGTCGCGGAGACCAACGTTTCCGTCTACCCGAACGCGGGCCTCCCCAACCCGCTCGCACCGACCGGCTTCGATCTTGAGCCGCATCACATGGAAGAGTTCCTCGGCAAATTCGCCAACGACGGACTCGTGAACCTCATCGGCGGCTGCTGCGGAAATACTCCCGAGCACGTCGCCGCGATCGCCAACGTCTCCGGCCGTTTTGCCCCTCGGGAAATCCCCGTCGCCGAGCCTGTGATGCGTTTGTCAGGGTCAGAGCACTACAATCACACCGCCGAGAAAAACTTTCTCATGATCGGTGAACGGACCAACGTCGCTGGATCGCCCCGCTTTAAAAAATTGATCAAAGAGGACAACCTCGAAGACGCCGTGGCAATCGCACGCCAGCAGGTCGAAAACGGTGCGCCTGTCATCGACATCTGCATGGACGAAGGCATGATCGAAGGCGTCCCTGTGATGACGCGCTACCTCAACCTCCTCGCTTCCGAGCCGGATGTCGCCGCGGTGCCGATCATGGTCGATTCCTCGAAGTGGGAAATCATCGAGGCCGGTCTCAAGTGTATTCAGGGCAAAGGCATCGTGAACTCAATCTCGCTCAAAGAAGGCGAAGACGCTTTCCGCGACTCCGCTCGCAAGGTCATGAAGTACGGTGCCGCTGTCGTCGTCATGGCCTTCGATGAGAAGGGCCAGGCGGACAGCTTTGAGAGTAAAATCCGCATTTGCGAGCGCGCCTACCGCATCCTCGTTGACGAAGTCGGCTTCAATCAAAACGACATCATCTTCGACCCTAACATTCTCACCGTCGCGACGGGAATGGAGGAGCACAACAACTACGCCGTCGATTTCATCAATGCGACGCGGTGGATCAAAGAGAACCTCCCCGGCGCGAAAGTCTCCGGTGGTGTCAGCAACATTTCCTTCAGCTTCCGCGGCAACAACGTCGTTCGCGAGGCGATGCACGCCGCCTTCCTCTATCACGCCGGGAAAGCGGGCATGGACATGGGGATCGTGAATCCGGGCATGCTCGAAGTTTACGACGAAGTCGAACCCAAGCTCCTCAAACTCGTCGAAGACGTTCTCCTCAATCGCAACCCTGAAGCGACCGAGGCCCTCATCGATCACGCCGAAGAGCTCAAAGCCGCCGGAGTCCAGGGCAGCAGCAAAAGCACCGGTCCGGACCTGAGCTGGCGCGAAGGCACCTACGGCGAACGCATTTCCCACGCCCTTGTCAAAGGCATCACCGATTACATCGAAGAGGACACCGAAGAAGCGCGCCAAGCTCTCGGCAAACCGCTCAACATCATCGAGGGCCCGCTCATGGACGGCATGAAAATCGTCGGAGACCTTTTCGGCGATGGAAAAATGTTCCTCCCGCAGGTCGTCAAAAGCGCCCGGGTCATGAAAAAAGCCGTCGCCTACCTTGAGCCCTACATGCTCGCCGAGAAGAAGGACGGCGAGGAAGACAAGGCCCCCGTTTTTGTCATCGCGACCGTCAAAGGTGACGTCCATGACATCGGTAAAAATATCGTCGGCGTCGTCTTAGGTTGCAACGGATACAAAGTCATCGACCTCGGGGTCATGGTCGATTGCGATAAAATCATGGCCGCCGCCATCGAACACGGCGCCGATATTGTCGGCATGTCAGGACTGATCACCCCGTCACTCGACGAGATGATTTACAACGCCAAGGAATTCGAGAAAAAAGGCTGGAGCGTTCCCCTTCTTCTCGGCGGAGCCACCACCTCCCGCGCCCACACCGCGATCAAGATCAGCGAGCATTACACCAAGCCCGTTGTCCACGTCGGCG
Organism: uncultured Akkermansia sp.; assembly: GCA_964583035.1. Lineage (GTDB taxonomy): Bacteria > Verrucomicrobiota > Verrucomicrobiia > Verrucomicrobiales > DEV007 > Arctic95D-9. Next base: position 9,199 of record CAZOUP010000060.1, on the reverse strand, counting down.
ACGCCTCCCTTGTCGTCAGCGTCTGCAACAAACTGCTCTCCGACAACATGCGCGATCAGTTTCTCACCGAGCACGCCGCACAGGAAATTCGCGAGCGCGAGATCCACGCAGGAAAAGGCTCCACCGCCGTCTACCTCCCTTTCGAAGAAGCAAAGAAACAGTCCTATCAAATCGACTGGGCAAAAAGTGATCTCGCGATTCCAACCGACATCGGACAGTTCGACTGGGAACGTGTTCCTCTCGCTGATATCGTCGAAGTCTTCGACTGGTCTCCGTTTTTCCACGCCTGGGAGATGCGTGGCGTTTACCCGAAAATCTTCGAGCACAAGAACCACGGTGAAGAAGCGAAGAAACTCTTCGATGATGCCCAAACAGTGCTCAAAGACCTCGTCGATAATGATCGCGTCCACTGCCGCGCGACCTGGGGGATCTATCCCGCCCACTCCACCGGCGAAGATGTCGATCTTTTCGCCAGCGAAGCGAAGGACGAAAAGCTCGCGACTTTCCATTTCATGCGCCAGCAAAAGGAAAAGATCAAAGAAGGCACGCCTTATCAGAGTCTCGCTGACTTTATCGCTCCTGCCAACTGCGACCGATCCGATCACATTGGAGCCTTCGCCGTCACCGCCGGAAATGAGATCGAAGAATACGCGAAGACCTTCAAAGACGCCGGTGACGACTACACCGCAATCCTCATCCAGGCCCTTGCCGATCGTTTCGCCGAAGGCCTCGCCGAACTCCTCCACAAACGTGTCCGCGACTTCATGGGCTTTGGCAAAGACGAAGGATTGCAGGTCGAAGACTTCATCAAAGAGCGCTACCGCGGAATCCGCCCCGCCGCCGGTTACCCCGCCTGCCCTGACCACACCGAAAAAGCCGCCCTCTGGGACCTCCTCGACGTCGAGAAAAAGACCGGAATGCAGCTCACGACGAACTACGCGATGTTCCCCCCGAGCAGCGTCAGCGGCCTCTATTTCTTCAACGAAGAAGCCCGATACTTCAACGTCGGCAAGATCGAGCGCGATCAGTTGGAAGACTACGCGGCACGGAAGAAGATGAGTATTGAAGAGGCTGAGAAGTGGTTGGCTCCGAACATGGCGGATTAAGAACGGTGCTTGGAATCTATCAACAGATCGGTTAAATTGGCCCCATGGATTCATTGCAAGAGTGGGCCAAAAAGCGCAAGAACTGGCCCGTCCGAAAACTCGAAAGCCACGAAGCGATGCGGCCGCAGCAGATTGCCGACTGGCAGGCACTATCACCGATGGTGCGCATGGGAGCTAGCACGAGACTACTGGGTAGATATTGAAGGCCTCAATGAAAATGAACTCCGACTTCGACGATCTGTTGGTCATTCTCGGTCAGGAAGGCGTTAGGTATCTCGTTGTTGGCGGATACCGGGGAATAGGAGTGAAGTGAATTTTGATCCAAACCTAGCCCTCCAGTCATCCCCTTCTCACAAATTTGAATCTCCTCGCTCATCTTCATTTATCCCACGGGTGCGATCCTGACACGCTGACGGGGAATGTCCTGGCTGATTATCTCGGTCGATATGAGTCAGTCGATCAGATGTCGGAGTCAATGCGGGAGCGGCTCATGCCCGGAATTCGTCTTCACCGTGAAATTGACCAGTTCACCGATCAGCATCCGGTCGTCGCGCAAGCTTGCCATCATATTTCGCCTGAACGAAAGAGGTTGGGAGGAATCATTCTTGATATCGCTTTCGATTATTATCTCACCCGGCACTGGAAGAAATTTTCGACAGAAAAGCGGGAGAACACGATCTCGAGAGGATACGCAACTATCGCAATGGTCGCTTCCACCGGATTGAGCAAAAAAACTGAGACCCTGGTTTCTAAAATGAGAATGGGCGACTGGCTGACTGCTTATGGCACGCTCGAAGGTCAAGCGCTCACGTTTCGGAGAGTCAGCCGCGTCAGCCCAGCCGTGGCGAACCTGAGAGGCGCTGAAGAGGAAATCGTCGCGAACGATTCCCTCTTTGAGCGGTGCTTTTTAGAATTCTACCCTGAACTCATGGAGAGAGTATCCAAGGTCCGGGACGAAGAGTAAGCTGAGACACCTCGATCGCTGTCGCAGCCTGAAAAAAATCCCTGCAACAACCGTAATCTGCGACCAGTTCATGAACACCCGATTTCCAGTGCTCCTCTCTTCGATGCTCTTACTCGGAGCCTGCTCACAAGAGTCGCCGAGCGAGTCCGCGGCCGAAGAAATTTCACCCGTTTCGACTGACTCCTCTGCTCCGGCAGATCCTCACCAAGGCATGATCCTCATCCCGGGCGGGACCTACCAGCGGGGGGGCGATGCTGGTGAGATGGGTGGGAATTCCTTCTCACATCAGTCGGCTTATCCGATCCACGAAGTGCAAGTCGATGCTTTCTGGATTGACGAGACTGAAGTCACGAATCGCGAGTTCGCCGCCTTTGTCGAAGCAATCGGCTACGTGACTTTCGCCGAGCGCCCCCTTCCGCCAGAAAGAGTAAGAGAACTACAGGAAGACGCGCGACGAAATATTGAGCGCCTCGAATTGATGGCAAACAGGGCAACCGGAAGAGATCGCGACGAAATCCTCGCCTCGATCGAACGAATTAAGGAAGCTTCTACCTTCGACATCCTTGCCGGATCCATGATTTTCGCGACGCCCGAAGGCGAACTTTACAATCCGCAGGACATTTCCCAGTGGTGGAAACTGGAATCCGCGGCGAACTGGCGGACGCCGGGAGGCGTCGGAACGTCCCTCGACGGACTGGAGGATCACCCAGTCGTCAACGTGACGCATAAAGACGCCGCCGCCTACGCGAAGTGGGCAGGGAAGCGACTTCCGACCGAAGCGGAATGGGAAAAAGCCGCTCGTGGCGGTTTGGAACACCAGCCCTACGCCTGGGGCAGCGAGATGTTCCCCAAAGGAGAAGGAGTCTGGATGGCCAACATTTGGCAGGGCGAATGGCCTCACGAAAACTCCGAGGAGGACGGCTTTTTTACAACTTCACCGGTGAAGCGATTCCCCCCCGAACGGCTACGGTCTCTTTGATATGTCAGGAAATGTTTGGGAGATGGTCGCCGATTTCTACCATCCCAACGCCTACGAACTCGCTTCAGCGACGGCTCCCAACTCCGCCGGCCCGTCAGAAAAGGTCGCGATCCCGCCTGGAGCCAAAGTTATCTACAAGGTCACCAAGGGCGGATCCTTTCTCTGCTCCGACGTCTGGTGCAAAGGGTATCAACCCGGCTCCCGTCAGCAAATCGACAACGAGTCGCCGTCCAACCACACTGGGTTTCGGTGTGTCATGGATGTGGTTGCGGCGGAGTGAAGGAAAAGACGGGGCAGCGGCGATGAGTTGGATCGTGCTGTGTGCGGATTCCCCATGAACACCGATTCAGCAAGCAGGAAGACCGCGGCTACCTTGAGCCGTCAACTTTTCGCGGACCAGAAGTCAGAAACTGAACAGGGTCAGGTCACTGATCGATATCTCTTCGCGCAATGAACCGGAATCGAAACTCCCTGCAACGCGCGCGCACCAGAATTATCCGCACTCTACATCCGACAGATTTCGTCGCATTTTAGCAATCGACTCCAAATTTCCTCTCCGCTTTAATGAAGCCACATTGATCGATGCCTTACCGAAAACTCAAACAAGCCGTGGCCATCTTTGCCGTGCTACTTTGCGCCCCGCTTCCCAGCGAAGCCTTTGATGTTGAAGCCTTCTTCGCAGAGAACTTCATCGTTGATGGTCTCGGAACCTACTACAACAACGTCACCGGCAAAGAGGGCCACCCTTATCCATCTCCTGAAGGCCCATGGGACTTTGCTCCACTGAAACAAGACTCAGGCTGCAATATGATTGTGATGAGCTTTCGGACCCAAAAAAGTTTTGAATATCAGGCTAAGCTCCTGAGCGATGGCACCTATTTGAATGCCCGGATCATTCGTAATTTTTCAGATATCCTTGCGATTCGGAGCTCAAGAGAATTTGGAGTCATGATGTATGTGCAGAAGCCTTACCCTCTCAATGGCGGCATTGAGAATCTTGAAAAACTTCACGCGTCCGGCCTCCGCGTTTTTCAACTCGCCTACGGTGCGCAGCATACCGATCAGTCACCTCGAGACGTTCTTGGATATGGAAGCGATCAGGAAGGAGGCGTAACGCCTCTTGGACAGCAGGCAATTGCCGAACTCAACCGTCTCAACATGCTTGTCGACATCTCTCATTGTAATGAAATGACGACGCTCGATGCTTGTCGCCTCTCGACCGCGCCGGTTGTTTGCACCCACGCAGGAGCACTGTCGATTACTGACCGGAGCCGAAATAAATCAGACAAAGCACTCAAGGCCATTGCGGCAACCGGTGGAGTCATCGGCGTTACCTGTGTGGGATGGATCATTGAGAACCCCGTAACGAAAGACCGCGGCGTCCCCGCGTTTTGCGATCATGTCGATTACATCAAAAATCTCGTTGGAATTGATCATGTCGCGGTTTCGAGCGACAGCCCAATGCATGGATGGGATCGACTCTCTCCGCACCGAACGACACCCGCGCTCTCCGAAATCGGTCACTGGAAGAATGTCGCCATCGAATTAAACCGTCGGGGATATAGTGAAGACGAGATGAAGAAAATACTCGGTCTAAATTTCGTCACGCTCTTTAAGAAAGTGCTGAACCCGTGAAGGATTGAGGCGACTGAATCCTCAGCTGCGAAGGGGATATCCTAAAGCGGACCGTTGTCCCATTGATTGTTTACGCGCTGTGAGCAGGACGATAGCGGATACCTTGCGCCGTCAACTTTTCGCGGGCCAGAAGTCGGGCATGACGAAAACCCGCTCGACTTCCTGACCATTCTCGAAGAGCGCGAGGAAAACGGGGCCGTCCCATTTTTCAAAATGGTCGCGGGCGGCTTCGCGAATCGCTTCACGATCGAGATCCGGCCCGTGCGCGGCGAGCCAGTAGGGCTTTTTCAGAATTCGACCGATCCTTGCTGATGGCATCGCGGAGAGAAAGGCCTCCAGTTCTCTTTCACGAATCCAGGTGCCGCGAGCGTGCTCAGGATTGAGAAGATCAGGCAGGGGAACCTCTCCCGGCGCCAACCAGTGATAAAAGATCATGCCTTTCACGGCGTGGTGACTTTCCTCAATCTCGGGAAACGATTCCCGACCAAAGGGCAATTGCTTTCCGAGGAGTCGATCCCGTTTCCGCTCAAAACTGTCAGTCGCATTCGGCCCCACGAAGTGACTACCGTTTTCCGCTCCCTCAGGATAGCAGAGATAAAATTTCAGAGCGATTTCGAGATGGTGAAGTTGCCCCGCCTGCGAAAAGAGGAAATCGAGTTCACCTAGGGTCTCCTTTTCCCGCCGAATCTGAATCCCGTGCCGGAGTTCTGAGATCGAAGCGTCAGATTCGAGGAGAACTTGCGTGAGGGCCTCAACGTAGTAGCCGACGCGGTGCGCCGCTTTTGATTCCAGAAATTGCCTCACCGGACCCCAGTCAGGATTCTCCGATTCGATCGCTCTGAACACGAGAGTTTCATGAGACTCGATCAGCGCAGGGCAGTTCACAAGCCATTGCAGATCGGCAGCAGCCCGCGAGCCGGAGAACTCCATGGAAACGCTAGCCTGATTTATTCATGAGAGTTTTGGTGATGCGCGGCAAATCCTTAAAAGAACAAGGCGCGGTCCGGTTTTACCCGCAGGTGTATTCGGGAATACATCGAGGACGAAAATCGGAGCGCAACGCAGTAGTTTCGAGGATTGGGAAGTAGCGGCGGAATTTTTCATGAATAAATCAGGCTAGGCCGCCGGTTTGAGCTCGACGGGAGCAGGCTCCACTTCGGCGGGGACCGGCTTGACGGGGACGACCTTCGAGGATTCCGGTTTCGGAGCCGTCGCCGGATTTGCCTCGTAGGACTTGAGCCGGTCGATGAACTCCGGATTCTCAGGGTCCATCTCGACGGCTTTTCTCATGTAATCGAGCGCCTCCTCATGCTCTCCCAGCATGTAGAACGCCTGCGCAATGTGATCAAAAATCACCGGATCGGGTTCCTCGATCAATTGCTCAGCGCGGAGCAATTCCGCTTTCGCCTCTTCGAAGCGATTCCGTTTGAAATAATACCAGCCGAGGCTGTCGGCAATCGCGCCGCTTTCGGGGTCGAGATCGACCGCCGTTTTGATGAGTTCCCCGGCTTCGTCGAGATTCATGTTATTCTCCAACCACATGTATCCGAGGTAATTATAGACCGTGGCGGCGAACTGCGAGTTCTGCTCATCGGGATCTTTATTCGAGATCATCTCGATCGTCTTTTGAAAAAGCTTCTCTGCCTCTTCGATGTTACCGAAGCGCTCGTGGGCCGCCGCATAGCGAAAGAAAAATGACTCGTTGAGCATCGGGGATTCTTCATCTCCGACAAGTTCGGCGGTCTTTTCAAACTGTTTGATCGATTCCTCCCAGCGCTCAAGCCGACCCAGGGAAAAAGTCAGGAGGAAAGGGAAATCGGGATTCTCCGGAAAGAGATACGCGGAATCGGTCAGGAACTCGATCGCGGCTTCGTGCTCGTCGGATTCAATCATCATGCGGGCGAGGGCGCCGTATTCGGTGGCGCTTCCTTTCGTGATTTCGAGTGACTTCCGGAGGTGCGGGATCGCTGCGAGGTAGTCCTCGTTCCGCATATAAATCTGCGCGAGCCGTTTATGGTTCTCGAAACTTTCCGGATCGATCTCGAGGATCTCTTTCAGCGTCGTGATGACTTTTTCTTCATCCCCTTTCGCCCCGTAGACATGCGCGAGCTTCTCCCTGACATTCAACTGATCGGGATTGGCCTCAATCACTTCGACGTAGGATCGAATCGCCGGATCAAACTGCTGTGTCGCGTGGTAGTAGTCCCCGACGGTTTCCACCGCCCTCATGTCCTCACCCGCGTGCTTCAGGGCTTTGGCGTAGATGTCATTCACCATCTGGCGCTGGGCATCGGGGCCGGCGTTGTCGAGTCGGGGCCAGGCCCGGACCGCGATGGCACCGAGGCGAAGCCAGAAACCGACTTCCGGATTATCCCGTGACGCTGCTTTCGCGATCAAATCCCTCGCTTTGTCCCGCTGATTATTCATCAGGTAGAGCTTCACGAGATGCTCGTAAACGGCGGGTTCGTCAGGAAACTGATCGACCGCTTCTTCGATCACTGAAAAAGCCCGGTCCCGGCCGCTTTGCTCATTCGACTGGTAGGTGACGAGATATTCAGAGAGGGCAATGTGGGAGAAGGGCTCGTTTGGATTGTTCTCCAAATTTTCCTCAAGCAACTTCAGGGCTTCATCATTGCTGCCGTTCCGCGCGAGTAGGTAGGCGGTTTTACGGGCCAGGAAATGCTGATCAGGCTGGTTTTCGAGAACGAGGCGGTAAGACTCAATCGCCTTATCGAGCTGGCCTTTCGCCTCATGACTGCGACCGAGCGAGTAATGGGCAAGCGCCTGCGCCTTCTTCTTTCCCTCACCGGAGAGGATCAATTCCTCCTTCGGCTCAAAGTACTGATTGATATTGATTTCGGCGAAATCCTCCAGCGTCAGCCCGGTTTCCGCTTTCACCGAAACGAATGCCGGGAAGAGGAACAGTGAAAAGCCGTACGCAACAATGCAGCGGTGTGCTTTCGAGAGAAGGCCACCACGCTGCATTGTATTCATGCGTCAAAGATCAACGATCAGCTCTTGTAACGCAAACGCTTCTTGTGGCGGTTAGCCTTCATGCGCTTACGTCGCTTGTGATTGTTGATTTTGGTTTTCCGCTTCTTTTTGAGGGATCCCATAATCAGAAATAGTTCAGTGTTTTCCGGCGTCGGAACCTTCCGAAATCGCACGGGTGGCGACTATCGGTCAACCGATCACTTTATTCAAGGGGTATTCGATGATTCCTTCGGCACCGAGTTCTTTGAGCTGCGGAATCAACTCGCGCGCCTGGAGCTCAGTGAGGACCACTTCGACCGCGACCCAGCCATCCTGCGTGAGGCGTGAGACGGTCGGTTTCCGCATCGAGGGCAGCAAATCAAGGATCGCTTCCCGTGAGGTATCCGGAAGGTTCATCTTCAACCCGACCATGTCACGAGCGGTGAGGGCTCCCTGCAGGAGAACCGCCATGTGCTCGATCTTGGCGCGCTTCCATGGGTCCTCCCAGGATTCCTTTTTCGCGACAAACTGCGGGTAGCTCTGCATGATTTCATCGACGATGCGGAGATTGTTCGCCCGGAGCGAGGAACCGGTCTCAGTAATATCGACGATGGCATCGACGAGCTCAGGCACCTTCACCTCGGTCGCTCCCCAGCTGAATTCGACCTCGGCGTTGACCCCGTTTTTCTCAAGATACCTTTCGACAATGCCGACCGCCTCGGCCGCGATGCGCTTGCCTTCGAGATCTTTGACTGACTGAATCGGCGAATCATTCGGGACGACGAGGACCCAGCGGGTCGGGTTGGAAGTCGCGCGGCTGTACGGGAGATCGCAAACGACATGAACGTCAGCGCCATTCTCCGCGATCCAATCCATGCCGGTGATCCCGCAGTCGAGAAAGCCATGATCGGTGTAGCGCCCGATTTCCTGAGCACGAATAATGCGGACCTGAATTTCAGGGTCATCAATCGAAGGGCGATAGGAGCGTGCCGCGCCCGTGATGTTGTAACCGGCTTTCTCAAAGAGGTCCAAAGTGGGCTCAAAGAGGCTTCCTTTCGGTAATCCGATTTTTAGAATCTGGTTGGTGTCTTCTGCCATGCTGGTCGCTACATGCCCGAAAATTCAGGTGCTGTCATGTGGCTTTTTCATGAGATCCAATCAATGAATTCAAAGAAGCTGACTCTATAAGGCGCTTGCGAAGCCCATCAAACGGGCCAAAAGTTGCCGCAAAATCGATATCCAAACCGGAACCGAAACTGAATTATGAGTGAACTGAACCTAGACGCCCTTTCCACCGCCGCTAACGAGGCCCGCGGTCTCGCCATTGACGCGGTCCATGCCTGCAGCTCCGGCCACCTCGGCCTTCCCCTCGGTGCCGCCGACATCGGAGCCGTCCTTTACGGCCACGCGATGACTTACGACCCAACCGCGCCGAAGTGGCTCAACCGGGACCGTTTCATCCTTTCGGCTGGGCACGGCTCAATGTTCCTCTATGGTTGGCTTCATCTTTCGGGCTACAATCTCCCCCTCGACGAGGTCAAA
>CAZOUP010000059.1:0-31758 GCA_964583035.1 uncultured Akkermansia sp. | reverse complement strand
ATGAAGCGCTGGATGGCAGAAGGAAAATAGGATTGCCCGATGGGTTCCTGAGCGCTTTGATTCGAAGATGGTATTCCTCCGTCTTTTTCTTGCGTTGTTTGCTTTCTTTCTGATCACCGAAAGCCGGGGTGAGAAAGAAGAGCAGACCGCTCTCGCTGAGATCGAGAATTTTCTGAGAACGGAAGTCGATGAGGGCAAGATTGCGGGAGGGACTGTCCTCATCCTGCATCGTGGTGAGCCGGTATATCACGTTGCTGCCGGTTACGCTGATTTGGAATCCGGGCGACTGTTTTCCGTTGATGACCGGGTTGTGGTGGCGTCGATCAGTAAACCGCTCCTGGCGACCGCCCTGTTCCGTTTGTCCGATGCGGGGAAGCTGGATCTGGAACTGCCGATCACTCACTACTTACCGGAGTTTTCCGAAGCAAAGCTCGTGAATGGGGAAGGGTTGGAAAGAGGGCCAAAGACTTTGGAATTGATCTCGCACTCAGGTGGAGCGCTTTCGTTCTATTCGGAGGGAGGTCGACCATGGTTTGCTTCGTGGACACGCGAAGTGACTCTTGCTGAAGTCGCGAAAGGGTATGCAGACAGGGCAATCTTTGAGTCAGTCCCCGGAGCTCGCTACGCCTACAGTGGCATCGGGACTGATATCGCGGCACGTGTCGGGGAAGTCGCAGCGGGGCAACTGAGAAACGAATATTTCCTCGCGGAAGTGGCGGGGCCTCTCGGTATGAAAGACACAGCATTTAGAGAGACCGGGAGCAGGAGTGAAGAGATGCCGACCCGGTACCTCAAAGATGAAGAGACGGGCAAGTTGAGAAAGTCGAAGCCACGACCGATGCCGAAGGCAGGTGAATACAGTTCCTCGGGCGGTGCGATCATCTCCACAGCAGACGATCTCGCGATTTGGCTGAAGATGGTGAGAGACGGAGGGAATCATCGCGATTCCGTCTACCTCAGCCCGCCAACGATGGAAGCGTTTTTGAAACCGTCACCCCTCGGTCAGACGACGGGTGGTGGATTTCACATTCGCCGTCGCGATGAAGAAGGTGGGCTCGCCTTGATCGGACACTCGGGGTCTTCCGGCACCGATTGCTGGATCGATTTCGAAAACGATCTCATCGGTATCGTTCTCACACAGTCAGGCAGCAAGACCGCGAAACCATTGCATGACAAAGTGCGGGAACTCGCGCTGAAGTGGGCGGCGGAATCGAGTCAGAGTCGTCCAGCTCGATAGGCTTCCTGTGTCTCGAGCGGCTTCACCTCTGGCGCCGCATCTTTCGGAATCCAGCGGGCGTGGTCTGCGATGATTGATTGGTATTCCGGATCGCCGGCGAGGTTGGTCAATTCTTCCGGGTCGGAGCGATGGTCGTAGAGTTCTTCAGCGCCGTCTGTATAGCGGATGTAGCGCCAGTCACGGGAACGGACTGCGTGATTTCCGAAGTAGCTTGAGGAAAGGGCAGGGCGCTCCCGGACCGTGTCGGGATCCTTCAATTGTGGAGCGAGGCTCACTCCGTCGAGATACTCGTTTTCGGGAAGTTTTGCGAGATCAACGAGGGTGGGATAAATGTCGAGGAGGCTGGCCGGCTCCGCGCAGTCCCCGGAACTGATCTCAGGACCCGCGAAGATGAGAGGAACGCGTGTCGATTCCTCCCAAAGGGTGCGCTTCGCCAGCTTCTGTTTTTCGCCAAGATGAAATCCATGATCGCTCCAGAGCACGACAATTGTGTTGTCCTTGTTAGGGCCGTTAGCAAGGCCATCCATGATCATGCCGAGACAGTGATCAACAAAGCTGGTGTTGGCGAGGAAGGCGTGGACGAGACTTCGCCACTGATCCTTTTCCTGAATCTCTTTCAAAGTCGGGGCGACATACATTTGATACTGAAAATTGTCGGGAATGTCCTCCATGTCGGCCGGGTCAGCGTTCGGCATCGTGATCTTGTCAGGGTCGTAAAGGTCATACCATTTTTGCGGGACATACATCGGAACGTGAGGACGGAACAACCCGACGGAAAGAAAGAAAGGTTTTCCGTGTTCTTTTCCGAGTTCAGCGGCGGCGGATTCGGCGAGTTGGTGATCAAACATCTCCGAATCATTTTCGGGGAACGCGCCCCAGTCCCACGGTGGCTTTTCATTGATGGGCGATTCAGGCCTGGGCCCTCCCTTTTTGGAGGGGGTGAGAAAGGTGTCGATGTCGGCCGCGAGACGGCCTCCGAAGTTGTGGTGGAGAATCTTCCCCCCAGTCAGGGTTGTGTAGCCGTTCTCCTTAAACCAGGCGTGCATCGTCGGAACGGAATCGAGGCTTGGGATTTTTTCGTAAGCGGGGCCGAGTTCATAGCTGCCGCTCGTGGTCGGGGCCACTCCGGAGATCACGCTGACCCTCGACGGGGAGCAGACGGGGACAGAGCAGTGGGCGTTCGTGAAATTGCGGCCGCTTCTCGCGAGGGCGTCGAGGTGTGGCGTGATGGCATCAGGATGCCCGCCGAGACAGCCGACCCAATCATTGAGATCGTCGATCGAAATCATGAGAACGTTGGGGCGGTCGTCCCCTTGTGATATGGCGGTCGAAAGCACAAGCCCGATGATGGCGAGAAGAATGCAGATGGCGGATCTCATGCCTTTGATGATGAGTCCGATAGGACGGGCTGTCACGGCATCAACGAGGCGCATTGCGGTAGTGGACAATGGTCGTGGCTTTTGTAGTCTTCGGTCATGAAATTTTTGTTCTTGGCCCTTTTTGCTATCATGCTTTCATCGACGGTGTTCGCTCAAGAATCTGATTCGTTTGAGCTTCCTCATCCTGACGCCGAGAACGACTACCCTGGCGAAGGACTGCTACGTCGCTACTCTGGCTACGCTGAACGATGGCCCGAGAAGCGTGAGATATGGGCGGGTCAGATCAAAAAAGATCAGGGCGCGGTCGTTTTTTTAGGAGACTCGATCACACAGGGATGGGGGCTCGATTTTAAAGGGAAGTTCGAAGGAGCCAAGCTCGCGAATCGGGGGATCGGCGGCGACACGACGCGGGGGATGCTCATCCGTCTTGAGAGTGACGTGCTTGTTCTCAACCCCGGTGCCGTCGTCATGCTGATGGGAACAAATGACATCGAAGTGGATATTGCCCCGAAAGCGATCGGGCGGAATTTTGGAAAAATCATCGCCGCGATGAAAGAGCACAATCCGGAGATGCCGATTGTTCTCTGTCGGATGTTCCCAAGTTCGCCGGAAAAGAATCGTCCCCGTGAAACGATCGACGAGGTAAACGCGCTCTTCGATGCTGTTGTGAAAGGAGATCCGCAGATCACGGTTATTGACACCTGGATGCTGTTTGCGGATGAAGATGGAAACGCAGATCCCCGCTGGTTCAAAGATCTTCTGCACCTCAATCCGGAAGGTTATCACCGCTGGGCGGCGGCGATTCATCCGGTCCTCGCAACGCTTGGTTTCGTCGATACGGAGAAAGATGATTTCGAGGTCGAGGAAGGATTTGTCAGTCTCTTCAACGGAAAGGACCTCACTGGCTGGGGCTATCTCCCAACGCCTCCGAGAAAAGCTCCCAAGAATCCACGCCCTGACATGCCTACTTTTGTCGAAATCAAAGAAGCGGTCTCTTTCGATGGAAAGACGGAGAGCAACGATGGCCGCTATGCCGCGATCAACGGACGGCTTGTTGTGAAGACTCCGGCGGAAGGGAGACGCATCCAGCAGCTCTGGACGACAGCGGAATTCGGGGATGATTTTGTGTTGAAGCTGGAGTTCCGCGCGACACCGAATGCGGACAGCGGCGTCTTCATCCGAAAGCCTCAGCTGCAGTGTCGCGATTATCCTCTCGCGGGTCCTTATGAAGATTTGGAAAACTACAAGCCACAGGACTGGAATGAATTGATCGTGACCGTTAAAGGAGGCGTTGCCCACGCAACCTGCAATGGCGAGCTGCTCACCGATGACATGGAAGTGCCCGCGACCGGCCCGATTGGACTGGAAGGAGATCGAGGACAGATGGAATACCGTCGGATTCGGCTGAAAACTTTGTAATCGCCGCAGACCGGACGCAGCTCGAACCGTATCGTTGAAAGAAGACGTTTTCCGTCTACGGTGCGTCGAACTGAATTCTGATTTTCATGAGTGCCGAGACCAGCCCGTTGCCCGACTTCGAGGACATCGCCGAGACGATGACATACCTTCCTGATCTGGATGCTAAGTATCAGTTTTTGATCGATTTGAGCAAAAGACTTCCCGCGATATCCGAGGAGGAACAGACGGATGACTTTCGCGTTTTTGGCTGCCAGTCCGTCGTTTGGATTGTTCCTTATGAGGACACGGCGGAGCCTGATATCCTTAAGTTTCGAGGAAAGAGTGACTCAGTTCTCGTGAGCGGGATCATCGCGACGGTCTTGAGTCTTCACTCCGGGATGACTGCCCGGCAGATTCTCGATCTCGATGCTCCGGAAGAACTGAAGCGTCTCGATTTGGAATCACACCTCAGCCCGACCCGTCGTAACGGGCTCCTCGGCATGATTGAGCGCATTCGTGAGTATGCGGCGCAGTCGTTGATGGAAAAAGCGTAAAGGGGAAGCGGCGAGCGTCCCGCTTGCGGCAGGGGGAAGGGGCCGTAACGCGCTGCCTTTTGTCCTGTCCGATTCTCCCAAAATTTCGCCCGAATGCTTCAGGGCGGCGTCTTGCGCACGCACTGCATTCGCGGCAAGATCGAGACAAAATCCGATGACTCAACCCTGTTAGGTTGATGATCTAACCCTGTTTGGTTTTCGCCTCTCTCATGAAAATTCTGTTTCCTCTTTTTCTTGCCGCCGCTCTCCTCGCTGGTTCTGTGGCGCCTTCGAACGCCGCTGAGCGTCCCGATATCATCCTCATCATGGTGGATGACATGGGGTTTTCCGACCTCGGATATCAGGGCGGGGAAATTGACACGCCGCATCTCGATGCGCTTGCTCATGGCGGGGTGAGGTTTTCTCAATTCTACAATTCCGGCCGCTGCTGTCCGACTCGCGCCACGCTCATGACAGGGCTTCACCCGCATGAAGCAGGGATCGGGCACATGACGGAATCGCCGAAAGGGAAGCGGAAAACGAATGAGCCGCCGGCCTACCAGGGACACCTCAATGATCAATGCGTCACGGTGGCCGAGGCTTTGAAAGCGAGTGGCTACGCGACGCTCATGTCAGGAAAATGGCACCTTGGCTTCTATGAGGAAGAAGACTGGCCGATGCAGCGCGGATTCGATCAGTTTTATGGCTGCATCACCGGAGCGACTCGCTTTTTTTCTCCTGAGGGTGATCGCGGTATTTCGCTCGGCAACGAGCTTCTCGAAACGGTCGAGAGCACGACCAAGGAGGCCTACTACACGACGGATGCCTTCACCGATTACGGCATCCGCTTCATCGATTCCCACCGGAAAAGTGAAACAAAGGACGATCCGTATTTTCTCTATCTCGCCTACACCGCACCGCATTGGCCAGTCCAGGCTTTCGAGGACGACATTGCCAAGTATCGCGGAAAATACAAGATGGGTTGGGAGAAGCTTCGCGAGCAGCGATATGCGAGGCAAATCGAACTGGGCTTGATCGATGAATCGTGGCCACTTTCTCCAAAGACGCCGGGCATTCCGGATTGGGATTCTCTTGATGAGAAAAAGCAGGATGAGATGGATCTCAAGATGGCGATCTATGCGGCGATGGTCGATCGTGTTGATCAGAATGTCGGCAAGCTCGTCGCACATCTCAAAGAGGCGGGAACATTTGAGAACACTCTGATCCTCTTTCTTTCCGACAATGGAGCTTGTCAGGAGGGAGGCATGTTAGGGCGCGGAGAGTTTTATGATATTGAAAAGCGGAATTCGCAGGATAACAACAGCTATGGCGAAGCATGGGCCAATGCGGGAAGCACTCCGTTTCGCTACTACAAGCATTTCGCTCATGAAGGAGGATCGGCGACTCCGTTCTTCATGCACTGGCCGTCTCAGATCGGATCCCGTGAAGAATGGTTCAACGATCCGGCGCAACTGATCGATGTGGTGCCTACGCTTCTTGATGTCGGCGGTGCGGAGTATCCGGAAGAGCGGAAAGGGGAGGCGGTTCCATCGCTCGACGGTATTTCACTGCGGCCTGCTTTTTCAAGTGAGCCGCTCGGGCGCGAGGAGCCGATTTTTGTGGAACACGAGATGAATGCGTTTGTCAGGGACGGTCAGTGGAAGCTGGTCGGGAAGACGGTTTCGACGATCAATGGCACGGATAAGGCGAAGTGGGAGCTTTATGACATGGCGGCGGACCGCACGGAGACAAATAATCAGGCACTCGTAGATCCGCCGAAGGTCCGTGAGCTCGCTTCGAAGTGGGAAAAGTGGGCGGAGCGGGTCAAGGTCTATCCCCGGGGGGGGAACAGTCCGAGGCCGGGCGATCCGACCCCGGAGGCGATGACGCCGCAGATCGGCGGGCGTGAGTTTACGATCAGAGCGAAAGTCCGTCATCCGAAGCCGAACGGTGTCGTCCTCTCTCAAGGAGGGAATGCGTTTGGCTACTCGCTTTTCTTCAAGGCGGGAAAGCCGGCCTTCGCGTGGCGGAATCGCACCGAACTGACTGTGATTCGTGGCGACGAGGCCGTTAGTGGACCAACTGATATAGAGGTCAGTGTCGAGAAAGACAAAGTGACGCTGAAGGTGAATGGAAACGACGTCGCGACGATGCCGATCAAGGAGCTGATGGCAGAGCAGCCTGGATTAGGAATGTTCGTCGGTGCAGACGGCGTTCACGCGGTGGGCGACTATAATGTTCCAAATCGCTTCAATGGTCGCATTGTCCGGCATGAGGTGATCTCACTGATCCCGAAAGTCTTGATGAAGACACCGTGGGCTGATGAGGTCACGGCTGAGAATGTCTGGAACGAATACCCGAGGCCGCAACTGCGTCGCGATGAGTGGACCAACTTAAACGGTCACTGGGATTTCGCCGTCACGGAGATGGATGTTAAAGAGATGCCCGAAAAATCGGACGGAAAAATCCTCGTTCCCTTTGCGATCGAGGCTCCGCTTTCCGGTGTCGAGGAGCGATTTATGCCGGACGATGTTCTCTGGTATCGCCGAAGTCTTGAGGTTAAGAAAAAAGAGGACCGCCGCTATCGCCTGAATTTTGAGGCGGTCGATTACGAATCTACCGTTTGGGTGAACGGGATCGAGGTCGGGATGAACAAGGGTGGAAATCTTCCGTTCTCCTTCGATGTCACCGATGAGATCAAGTTGGGAGAAAACGAGATTCAGCTCCGCGTCACGGATGCAACGGACAGCGCCTATCAGCTGCATGGAAAGCAGCGCCTGAATCCCAAGGGCATTTGGTACACGCCGGTTTCCGGGATCTGGCAGACAGTCTGGATGGAGGAGGTCGTCGATACTCATGTCACGGGAGTGAAGATCACGACGAAGACGAGCGGACGTGTTTTGATCGAGCTGTCCAGTGAAGGGGGAGGGCCTGCAAAAGGCAAAGCAACGGTGACGCAAGGCAGCACCGAGATCGCTTCGGCCCGGATCAAGGGTGACCGCATCGAGCTTTCCATTCCGAATCCGCAGCTCTGGTCGCCGGATTCTCCGACGCTCTATGAGGTGAAGATCGAGTTTGGCGAAGATGTCGTGCATTCGTATTTCGGCATCCGCGAGACCGGCATCGAAAGGGACGAAGACGGACATCTTCGTTTCACGCTGAACGGAAAGCCGATTTATCACTGGGGCACGCTCGATCAGGGTTGGTGGCCTGACGGGTTGCTCACGCCGCCCTCCGGGGAGGCGATGGTTTCCGACATCGAGTTTCTCAAAGCGGCGGGATTCAACACGATCCGGAAACACATCAAGGTGGAGCCGAGGCGTTACTATTATCAATGCGACAAGATCGGCATGTTGGTTTGGCAGGATCAAGTCAGTGCAAAACGGAATGATGATCCGGAGTGGACGAGGCTGAAGGCGAATCCGCCGACCCTGACTTGGCCGAAGGAAGCGCACGAGCAGTATCTGCGAGAGCACAAGCTCATGATTGACACGCTTTTCAGTCATCCTTCGATCGTGCAGTGGGTTCCCTACAACGAGCGGTGGGGACAGCACAACACGATGAAGACTGGTGAGTGGGTTGTGCCGTACGACAAGACAAGGCAGATCAATATCGCGAGTGGCGGCAACTTCTTCCCCGTCGGCCACATTGTCGATGCACATCACTATCCGGATCCGGAGTTCCCCTGGGAGGATGGCGAAGGCGGGCGCTTTGACGATTTTGTTAAAGTGATGGGCGAGTTCGGGGGCCATGGTTTCCCGGTTGAAGGACACGTTTGGGATACGACCGCAAAAAACTGGGGTTACGGCGGTCTGCCGGAGAACAAGGAGGAGTGGCTCGAGCGCTATCGGACTTCGATTCGCAAATTAGTGGAGCTGAAGAAACAGGGCATTGCCGCCGGGATTTACACGCAGACGACAGACGTCGAGGGCGAGATTAATGGTCTGATCACTTATGACCGTGAAGTGCAAAAGCTCGCGCCGGAGGAATTGTTTGAGATGAGTCGGCCGCTTTTTGAGTAGCGGCTGAGAGTCTTTTCCCTTTTCCGGATGGGCGCAGAAAAGGTGAAGGAATATCAGGCCGATCCTTTGCCATCGGAATTCTCGCGAATCCCGCTACGTTCGGATTACCGCGTTGCGAAAATGTAGCGGAACTTGGAAAAGTTCCGACGGCGACAGGCCTCGGCATTGCGGTTCGGAAGGCTGACGCCATCCGCTACGTTTGGAATACGGCGTGATGGAAAATGTAGCGGAACTTGGAAAAGTTCCGACGGCGACAGGCCGGTGCATCGTCGGACGGAAGGCTGACGCCATCCGCTACGTTTCTGGCAGTGTGGCTCAGGAATTAAGTGCTTCAGTGAGGCGTTCCCGAGTCGCGCGGGGATGACCTTTGACCACCAATTCCAGGGAGTGATCGATTAGCTCGATGACGAAGTCTTCAGGAAGCGAGCCGTCGAGAAGGAGGGTATTCCAGTGCTTCTTGTTCATGTGATAGCCGGGGATGATGGCTTCGTATTCATCACGCAGGGTTAGGGCGCGGTCAGGGGCGCATTTCAGATTCATCCTTGGCGGCACGTCTTCGGGGATGAGCAGGGCGAACATTTTTCCCGCGACTTTGTAAACCGCCGCCTGAGGACCGAAAGGGAATTCTTCGGTCGTCTCAATCCGGCTCATGAGATGGTGATGAATCAATTCGAGGTCATTCATGGTGTGTCGAAGTGTATCGTAACACGTGGTCCGGTGTGAAGTTCTGTTCTTGAATTATCATAATTTTTGTAATAATAGTAATAAAAGATGAGTGTTATCCCCAGAATTGCTTTCGCAGTTTTACTGGCCGCCTTTTTTCAAGGACACGCCAGCGCGCAGATCAATGGGGAATCGATTGCTACCTATATCTCTCAGGATTCAGGAAATCCAAGGGAGCAATATCTGGAATACGGTTACAAGCTCGCGACGACTTTGAAGCTGCTAACGCCTCAGCAACTCGCCCGGGTTTTTGGAGAAGCGACCAATGTCCAGGTACCGGAGACCCTGAATCAATTGCTCGAAATGGGCGATGTGAACTTTGAGGGTGGCTCGGCTTCACTATCTCCCGATGCACTCAGTGAACTGGATAAGGTAGCCGAATACCTCGCCTTCAGCCCGAAGGCGAAAATTTCTGTGGAAGGACACGCCTGGTATAGCAACGTTCGGGCGCAATCGCTCTCTGAAGAAAGGGCGCTCGCGGCGATGAATTATCTCACGAGTCTGGGGATCTCAGCTGACCGCATCGAAACGGCAGGTTACGGCGCGGATCGACCTCTTGTCGAGGGAGACCGCTCTGAAACGACCGCGAACCGCCGGATCGAAATCCGGGTGATCGAGGACGACTGAGTTTACGACGCGGTTGAACGGGGACGTGAGCCGGAGGAGCGGCGATTTCCGCCACCGCCACCGCCACCGCTGCGACGACGATTTCCGCCGCCGCCTTGACCGCCGCCACTCCGGCGATTTCCACCACCACCTCCTCCACGACCACCGCGTCCGCCGCCTTGTCCTCCACGGGGAGGCGTTGCGTTGCGCTCTTCGTGGCGGGGTTCACGATGGAAAGGCTGGTCGGTATCGACTGGCACTTTCGTGCGGATGTTCTTTTCGATCTGCGTGAGGAGACCATTGCTCTGCTCATCACAGAAGGAGACGGCGATGCCTTCGGCACCGGCACGGGCGGTTCGTCCGATGCGGTGAACGTAGGAGTCGGGCTCGTTGGGAAGATCGTAGTTCACGACGAGGTCGATTCCTTTGACGTCGATTCCGCGGGCCGCGATATCGGTCGCGACGAGGACTCGAATGCGACCACTGCGGAAGTCTTCCAGCGCTCTGACGCGAGCCGACTGAGATTTGTTGCCGTGAATCGCGGCGGAAGGAATCCCGGATTTTTCAAGATGCTCGGCGATGCGGTTCGCAACATGTTTCATGCCGGTGAAGACGAGGGCGAGGCCACCAGGATGTTGTTCGAGGCAGTGCTCAAGGAGCGCCCGCTTATCTTCGCCTGAAACATGGCAAACCGTCTGGCGAATTTTTTCCACGGTCGTCGCCGGCGGGGTCACTTCGACGTGCTTGGGATTCTTCAAGATCGTGCCCGCGAGCTCAATGATCGACTGAGGCATCGTCGCTGAGAAAAAGAGCGATTGGCGATTTCGCGGGAGTTCGGCGATGATTTTTTTGACATCATGAATGAAGCCCATGTCGAGCATGCGGTCGGCTTCATCGATGACGAAGAATTCGAGTTCGCGAAGGCTGATATGACCCTGACCGATCAAGTCGAGAAGACGTCCCGGAGTCGCGACAAGGACTTCGGGACCGCGACGGATCGCCTGGACCTGAGGATTTTGACCGACACCACCGAAGATGACCGTTGATTGATGCTTCAGGTGCGTTCCATAGGCTGCAAAGCTGTCGTGAATCTGAATCGCGAGTTCGCGGGTCGGGGCGATCACGAGGACACGGGGCGACTTGGGCGTCCTGTTTTTGGGACGGTTCGTGAGATGCTCAAGAATCGGGAGAGCAAACGCCGCGGTCTTGCCGGTTCCGGTTTGGGCACAGCCCATAACGTCCTGACCTTCAAGGACGTAGGGGATGGTCTTTTCCTGAATCGGAGAAGGTGTTGTGTAATCGCGGTCGCGAAGGGCGCGTTGAAGAGGTTCGCTGAGGGCGAGGTCTGTGAATTGAATAGACATAAAATGAGATTGGTTTCGCTGGGAAAAGAACGAGCACGAGAGAGCCGGATAGGCGTCACCAGAGTCGAATGTCCTGAGAGGACTTGAATGCCGCTGGTCAGCGGTAGGACTCGATGAAATTTAGTAAACCCAGATCAGTTCTCACCGAAGAAACCGAAGGGGCGGACCGGGTTGCGAAATGCCGTTGGACCCGATTTAAGACGCCGGAGAGTCGTCGCAATGAGCGGATTTGCAAGCGGAATCAATTTGCTCGTGGCGCCCCGGCGCGGAAACGGATGCGTCATTCCCGCCTCGAAATCTCCCTTTTTGCGGCAGCGATCCCGCTTGAATGTGGATTCGGAGCAGAGATATTGTCTCTTGAATATGGTGAAAATACTCATGCTTCCCGCAGCCCTCCCGATCCTCGGTTTGCTGCTCTCCGTGCCCGCTGCGGCGGAAGAGGATTTGATTGGAAAGATGGACGCTTTCCTCTCGACCCATTGCTATGAGTGCCACGATGACCTCACCACAGAGGCGGATCTCGATCTCACAAATCTCGATTTTAATCCGGCTTCACCCGCGAGTCTCAGCATGTGGGAGCTGGTGTTTCATCGGGTCGAAGACGGCGAGATGCCGCCGAAGAAACAGCCGCGTCCTGAAGGTGCTGAGCTGAAAGATTTTTTGAAAACCCTGAAGACCCCGCTCATTGCGGCGGATCGGGAATTTCTCAATGACTACGGTCGGGTTCATGGTCGCCGGCTCACGCGGGTTGAGTATGAGCATGCGGTGCAGGATCTTCTCGGGATCGACATCCCGCTCGCCGATGGACTTCCTGCCGACGAGGTCATTCACGGATTCGAGACCGAAGCCGATCAGCAGCAGCTCAGTCACTTTCATCTCGATAAGTATTTGAGCGCCGCGAACAAAGCGCTCGATCATGCCTTTGAAAGAGTGCTGGAGCGGGAGCCGACCTTTGAGCAAACCTATCGCGCCAAAGAGCTGACGCACCGGACCGTTGGCAACTACCGCGGCCCGGACTCGCGGGATGGGAAGACGATGACCTGGCGTCTCACCCTTCAGTTTTTCGGGCGAATGCCGAAGACGGAGGTTCCGGAGTCAGGTTGGTATGAGGTCACGATCAAAGATCTCAAAGCAATCAACCCCGGTGACGACGGAACGGTCTGGGGAACCCTGCGGAGCGGAGCCTGCGCTTCGAACGAACCGATTCTCTACCCGGTCGGTATCGTCGAGGCGACCGCGAAGCCTACGACGCAGATCTTTCAGGCTTACATTCGCGAAGGGCATATGCTGGAGTTCAAAGTCGGTGATGCCACGGAGAAGGCGGCGCCCTCGGGCGCGACGGGCGGGAATGTTTCGTTCAAAGGGCGCGACCTCCGCAAAGAAGGCTTCGCTGGAATCGAGTTCGATTCGATCAGCGTGAAGCGGATTTATCCGAATGGGGCTCGCTGGAAAGTTCGGAATAGTCTTTTTCCAGGATCGAGCAAAGACAGCAAGTTTTCGGTCGATGAGTCGCCAGCGAGCCTTGAGCGTTTTCTGAATACCTTTGCAACGCGGGCCTTTCGTCGTCCGCTCGCCGAGGGTCAGATCGATCCCTACCTTGCTCTCGCGAAACAACAACTGGATCGAGGGAATTCGTTTCAGCAAGCGCTCAAGGTGGGCTATCGGGCGATCCTTTGCTCACCTCGCTTTTTGTCCTTCGTCGAGCCGGTCGGTAAGCTCGACGATTACGCGTTGGCTTCGCGACTCAGCTTCATGCTTTGGAGCAGCCTCCCTGACGAGGAACTCATGAAGCTGGCCGAAGCGGGAAAGCTCACGGCCCCGGAGGTTCTCGCCGGAGAGGTGGATCGCCTCCTCGACGATCCGAAATCGGAACGCTTTATCGCGAATTTCACGGACCAGTGGCTCGCTTTGAACAAAATCGATTTCACGACGCCTGACTCGCGCCGGTTCAATACCTTCGACACGGTCCTTCAGGAATCGATGGTCGAGGAGACGAGGGCTTTTGTCTCCGAACTCATTCATGAAAACCTCGGTGCGCGCCATCTCGTTGATTCTGATTTTGGAATGCTCAACGGCAGGCTCAAGGCGCACTATGGGTTCGACGGGGTGAAGGTTCAGCCGGGCGGTGGATTGCAAAAAGTCAGTCTCCCTGAAGACGCTCGCAGTGGTCTTGTCACTCAGGGTTCCGTTTTAAAAGTGACTGCCGACGGGTCCGTGACCTCGCCAATTCTCCGTGGCATTTGGGTGAATGAGAGGATCCTCGGACTCAAAACGCCGCCGCCGCCGCCGAACGGGCCTGCGGTTGAGCCGGACATCCGCGGAGCCGTCAGCATTCGCGATCAACTCGCGAAGCACAGCTCCGATGAATCCTGCGCCGCCTGCCATGCGAAGATCGACCCCGCCGGGTTCGCCCTTGAAAGCTATGATCCGATCGGGAATTGGCGGAGTGCCTACGGCACGAAGAAAGACTCGGCGAAAGTCGATCCCAGCGGGGTGACGCCGGATGGCGTTCCTTTCAAAGGAATTCGCTCGTGGAAAGCGGTTTACGCGGACCGACCTGAGATGCTCGCGCATACCTTTGCGAAGCACCTATTGACGTATGGAACGGGTGCTTATCCGCGTTTCAGCGATTATGAATATCTGAAGGATATTGTCGAAGCCACTGCCAAAGACAGTTACGGCCTGAGATCAATTCTTCATGCTGCCGTTGCCAGTCCTATTTTCCAATCCAAGTAAGCTCATGAAAAGCGTCCACATCCATACCGGAGCCCACATTTCCCGCCGCACCGTACTTCGCGGAACCGGCATCGCCCTCGGCCTTCCGTGGCTTGATGCGATGAATCCGGCCTTCGGAGCCTCGGCTCCCGCCGCTCCGAAACGCTTTGTCGGGATCAGTCTCGCTCTCGGATTGCACAACCCGAATCTCGTTCCCGAAGACGCAGGCCGGAACTACAAGCCCTCCCGCTACCTTAAGTCGGCTCAGGATCTTCGCGATGAATATACGGTCGTGTCAGGATCGTCCCACCCCGGCGTCACCGGCGGCCACACCGCCGAAGGCAGTATCTTTTCCGCATGTCCGAATTCGAGAGGGGCGACAAGTCGAAACACGATCTCGATCGATCAGCTGATGGCAAAACACCTCGGCCACGAGACGCGGTTCCCTTCGCTGGTCTTGAACACCGGCAACGAGCGCAGCCCCTCTTACACCGAAAACGGCGCGATGATTCCCGCGATCTCCGATCCGAAGAAGCTATTCGCAAAACTCTTCATCGATGATTCGAAGGAAGCGAAAAAGACCGAGGCCGAACTCGTGCGTGGTGGCAAGTCAATCATGGATATCGTAGGGGCCGAAGCGAAAGCACTCGAACGCGA
Source organism: uncultured Akkermansia sp. (assembly GCA_964583035.1). GTDB lineage: Bacteria > Verrucomicrobiota > Verrucomicrobiia > Verrucomicrobiales > DEV007 > Arctic95D-9. Next base: position 17,124 of record CAZOUP010000059.1, on the reverse strand, counting down.
AGTCGGGTCGGGTGACAAAGCCAAGCTCGACGCCTGGTTCACGAGCGTACGGGAACTGGAGCAGCGACTCGAAGCTGACGAAGCCTGGATTCATGAACCCAAGCCAGTCGTGAAGGAGAAGATCATGGCCGGAGATCGCAATAACGCAGCCGATTTGAAGCGGGCTATGCTCGATGTCGTCTTCATGGCGCTGCAAACTGACTCGACCCGTTTTATCACTTTGCATTGCACCGGAAACACCGTGAATGCCCTCGAAGGTGTCGATCAGAGTTACCACGGCCTCAGTCACCACGGACTCGATGAAGAGAAGCTTGAACAACTTGCCATCGTCGAACAGGCGATGATCGATGAGTGGGGCAACTTCCTCCGAAATCTCAAAGGAGTTGAGCAAAGTGGCAATCCACTTCTCAACGACACCATGGTTCTTCTCACCTCGAACCTCGGGAACGCTTCCTCGCACGACAATAAAAACATGCCGGTCCTCTTCGCTGGAGGTGGGTTTGATCATGGAAGGCATCTCGCCTTCAATCAGAAAGAGAACTACCCGCTCCCGAATCTCTACCTCAGCGCGATCCACCAGGCCGGTCTCGATTTTGAGAGGTTCTCGACAAGCGCGGACGAGATGGACGGATTGACGAGTCGAGTGTGATCGCGGTCGATCTTAAGGCGGCCGAACGTGTGACTGGGATGCTCTCAGCCCATCATTGCCGAAGCATTGATGGGACGGATTAGGCAATCCATCCTACTTGGAAATACTGCCGTCTGAGGGACGCGCTCCTCCATGTTCACGTTGACCGCTTCAGATCTAGGTTCCGGTCATGTATTCGCCAGTGGGATACGTTGACTTGGGCACGCATCTTCGCGAGATTGCGGAGTGCAGAAATCCTCCCCAGCGCTCTTGCCACTTGGCTTCCTTGTTTTTTGGTTCGTCTTCCCGGCGGTCTCGAATGCAGCGTCTTTCCCCGAGTTCCCTGAAATCTACAACAGTGAGCCGGATCCCACCGCGCAGCCACCATCGGCGGAGGACGCTCTCGCGATGTTTGCCTTGCCCGACGGATTCTCCGCGACTCTCTTTGCTTCGGAGCCGGAAGTGCAGAACCCGGTCGCGATGGCGTGGGATCGACGCGGGCGGATCTGGGTCGCTGAAAACTACACCTACGCGGAGAAGTCGATCCGTTTCGATCTCTCGCTGAACGACCGCCTTCTCATTCTTGAAGACAAGGACTGGGATGGGAAAATGGATCGCCGCACGGTCTTCAGCGATCAGTTGAAAATGCTCACGAGTGTGGAGCCGGGCGTGGGTGGTGTCTGGGTGATGTGCCCGCCGCAGTTGCTCTTTATTCCTGATCGCGACGGCGACGACGTGCCCGATGGCGAACCGGAAGTCGTCCTCGATGGCTTCACCGTCGCGCAGAGTAGCTACCACAATTTCGCCAACGGTCTCCGCTGGGGGCCGGATGGTTGGCTCTACGGGCGAACCGGACATTCCTGCCCCGGGAATGTTGGCGTGCCTGGAACGGCGGAGGAGGATCGCATTCCGATCAAAGGAGGGATCTGGCGGTTTCATCCTCAGACAAAGGTGTTTGAAGGAATCACTCACGGGACGACAAATCCCTGGGGCCATGACTGGGACCGGCACGGCGAGCTTTTCTATATCAACACCGTGAATGGACATCTCTGGCACGGCATCGCCGGAGCGCACTTCACGGAGAGTTTCGGGGCGGATCCGAATCCTTATGTGTATGAGAGGATCGATACCCACGCTGATCACTATCATTACGACAGAACCGGAAAGTGGAGCGAGTCCCGCGACGGGGCTGCGAATGAATTCGGCGGCGGCCACGCCCACATCGGGATGATGATTTATCAGGGCCGGGACTGGCCGACGGAATATCATGATCGCCTTTTCACGATTAACATGCACGGTCGGCGGACCAACGTGGAGCGGCTCGACCGCGAGGGGAGTGGCTTTGTCGGTCGGCACGAGCCTGACATTTTTCTCATGGGTGATGAGTGGTATCGCGGCATCGACATTCAGCCGGGGCCTGACGGTTCGGTCTTCATCATCGACTGGAGCGACACCGGTGAATGTCACGAGCACACCGGGGTGCATCGCACGAGTGGGCGGATTTATCGCATCAGCTACGGCGAAGTCGCAAAGCCTTCGTTCGAGGCTCGGGCCGAAGATTGGCTCCTGCATGAGAATCCTTGGTATGCTCAGAGCGTGAGGCGGGGCGGGTTCGAATTTTCACGCGCATCGGTTCTCGCAACCGCGACGAATGCGGAGGCGGCGGAAGATCGGCTGCGGGCGATGTGGGAGCTGCATCGAAGTGGAGAGGAGCCGCTCTTCTGGACGAATTTCCTGACTGACCCACATGAATCGGTGCGGGCCTGGGCGATTCGGCTGATGCTTGATCATGAGCCGATCGACACGATTGTCGGTCTGCGGCCATCGGTTTCTCCACAAAATCAGCCCGACGGGGCCATGGGGCGGTTTCTCCGGCTTGCGCGTGAGGATGAGTCAGGCCTCGTCCGACTCGCTCTTGCTTCAAGCCTGCAGCGACTTCCTGTTTCGCAGCGCGCGGCGCTTGGCGGCGCGCTCGCGAGTCGCGCCGAAGACGCGGGCGACCACAATCTCCCGATGATGGTTTGGTATGGGATTAGTCCTCTTGTCGCCTCCGATCCGGAAGCACTTGTGAAAATCGCGGGGGTAACCGAATGGCCCGATTTGGTCCGCTGGATTTCACGAAGCTTCTCCAGTCAGTGGGAGGAAGAACAGAAGCCGCTCGAATCACTGCTTTCGACGGCGAAAGAGATTTCTCCGGCGATGCAGTCCGCTGTTCTGCGAGGCGTCAACGAAGGACTCCAGGGTTGGAGAAAAGCAGCCAAGCCGAAAGCCTGGGACGGTCTTGTTGCTGCGATTGAAAATTCTGAAAGCAGCGCGTTGCTTCGTGAACTCAGCGTCCTCTTCGGGGACGGACGGGCGCTCGATGAAATCAAAAAAGTCGCCCTCAATTCGGAAGCGGATGTGGCGATGAGAAAAGCGGCGCTCGAAACCTTGATCGAGAATCAACCCGATGATCTTCGTGAGATTTGTGAATCGCTGCTCAATGAGCGACTTATCAACACCGTCGCGGTGAAGGGGCTCGCTCTTTTTGATGACCCGGCGCTGGGGCAGTCACTTGCCAAGCAATACGGACGGTTTTATCCGGGAGAACGGCCTTCAGTGATCGAGACACTGGTTTCCCGCCCCGCCTGGGCGGAGGCGCTTTTGCTCCAGATCAAAAAGGGTGCCATACCGAAAACGGACCTCACCGCGTTCCAGGCGAGGCAGATTAATTCTTTTCACGATGAATCACTGAGCGGGCTTCTTGGAGAGGTCTGGGGCGAAGTGCGGGAGTCCGATGAAGCGAAGCGTCGCCTCATCGAGGACTGGACCGCAGCGCTCGCGCCTGAGGTTTTAGCGGGGGCTGATCTTGTGAAAGGTCGTCAGCTTTACGCCGGGATCTGCGGAGCCTGTCACCGCATGTATGGCGAAGGGGGAAAGATCGGGCCGGATCTGACTGGTTCGGGGCGCTCTGATTTGGGGTATCTGTTAGAAAATATTTTCGATCCTAATGCCGTCGTGAGCACGGATTATCAGATGTCGATGGTCACGATGAAAGACGGACGGGTTCTTACCGGGGTTGTCGCGGAGGAATCTGAAAAGACGGTGACGCTTCGCCAAACGACCGATGAGTTGACGCTGGAAAAGAGCGCGATTGAAGAGCGTGAGGTCTCGCCAGTGTCGATGATGCCCGAAGGTCTTCTCCTCGCTTTTGGAGAAGAACAAATTCGCGATCTCATCGGGTATCTCATGCATCCCGTGCAGGTTCCGTTGCCGGAATGAGTGTGTTTTTCGGCTGGGGCATCGCGGCCGGAAGGCTGACGCCATCCGCTACGTTTTGAGAGTATGGGAAATGTAGCGGATGCTGTAAAGCTTCCGGAATGCGCGTGCATTCGGCAGGGGCAATGCGGCCGGAAGGCTAACGCCATCCGCTACGTTCGGAAAGGAGGAGGAGGGAAATGTAGCGGATGCTGCAAAGCTTCCGGAATGCGTGTGCATTCGGCAGGGGCAATACGGTCGGAAGGCTGACGAGACTGTTGCAAAACCTGTCTTAATCCATGAAATCAAGGCTCCATCCGTTAAAATCCATGATTCTTCTAATTTTTACATGGATTGAACATGGATTTGAAGGATTACATGGATTAGCTCGAGGTTGATCGGCTTTTGCAACAGTCTCTGACGCCATCCGCTACGTTTCTTCAGGGCGGACGACGAGCGATTCAAAGGGCTCGATCGAATTTCCCTCTTCCTCCGACCGCCAAATGACTTCACCTTCCGGCAAAGCCGCGACTTCCGGACTGAGATTGAAGTAGCAACGAAGCGCCCCGCGCTCAAGGAGCAGGAGTTCCCGGCCCGATTCGCCATTCAATTCAACCGCGCCCCGATTCGTCCCCGAACGCAACTCAAGGTGAGCCTTTCGCAGTGCGATCAGGTCCTGATAAAGCTGACGAAGAGACGCCCGATCCTGATCTTCCCAATCCCACGAAAGTCGGCTCGTCGCGAAAGAACTCTCCGCCTGGGGATCGGGCACCTCGCCCTGCAATCCGTAGTCCCGTTTCCGCCCGCGGCGAACTCCCTTTACCACGCCCGCATCGCCGAACGAGCAAAAGAAAAGAAAGGGGTTCGTCTCTCCGTATTCCTCGCCCATGAAGAGCATCGGAAGAAACGGGCTGAGAATCGTGAGGCAGGCCCCGAGGCGCATCTGGCCGGGCGATACCAGAGAAGCGAACCGTTCACCACAGGCGCGATTCCCGACATGGTCGTGATTTTGAAGCGAGATCACGAAACGGTCGCTCTCGACTTCCGGCGACGGTTTCCCCCATTTTTGCCCGTAGAATTCCGAATGCTGCCCGGTGAGGTGAAGGTTGTTGTTAATGACATTCCGGATCGTTTCGATGCCTTGGTAATCGACATATTTGCCGTGCGTCTCTCCCGTCATCCAGGCGCTCACCGCGTGGTGAAAATCCTCGTTCCACTCCGCGTCGAGTCCGAGGCCTCCCGCTTCGGTCGGGGTGATCATCTTCGGATCATTGAGAAGGCTTTCGGCGATGATGATCGCCTTTCCTCCTCGCGATTCAGCCGCTGTGTTGGCTGTTTTTTTGATGTCTGTCAGGATGTGGACCGGGGACGAATCTACCATCACATGAACGGCATCAAGGCGGAGGCCGTCGAGGCGAAAGTCGTGAATCCACTGCCAGACGCATTCAAGGATCCAGTCACGAACCGGCTGAGCATCGTCCCCATCGAAATTGAATCCCGGGCCCCAGGGCGTGGGGTGGCGCTCCGTGAAGTAGGGCGCAAATTCGCTGAGGTAATTTCCCTCCGGTCCGAGGTGGTTAAAAACGACATCGAGAAAAACGCTCAGCCCCAATTCATGAGCCGCGTCGATGAATCGCTGAAAGGCGGCGGGTCCTCCGTAACTGTGCTGCGTGGCCATGGGATGAACGCCGTCATAGCCCCAGTTCCGTTCGCCGGGAAACTGCGCCACGGGTAGGATCTCGACGGCGTTGATGCCGAGGTCCACGAGATCGGGAATGCGTTCGAGCGCGGCATCGAAGGTGCCTTCGCGGGTGAAGGTGCCGAGGTGGAGTTCGTAGAGGACGAGATCACTTCGCTCGATCACGGGTGAAGAGTGTTTCCAGGAACAGGTTTCAGGAAAGAAAAGGCCCGACAAATCATGGACGCCGGAGGGTTGGAAGACCGTCGCCGGATCGGGTCGTGTCGGTCCGCCTTCGAGGGAGTAGCCGTAGCGAGTTGCGACAGCGACGTTTTTCAGCAGGAGGGTGAAATACCCATCGCCACCGCGTTCCATCGGAAGACGGCGATCATTTCCCGAGGGTGTCCGCAGATCGAGATGAACCTCACGGGCGAGGGGTGCCCAGAGTCGCCAGAAGGTCTCGTTGCCTTTCTGCCGGGGACGGCAAGGTTGAAAATTCGGGGATGTCGTCGGCATCTTGTGAGGACCTTCGATGGAAGTGTGAAAAGCGAAAGAATGAATTTTGATCTCCGGTTGTAAGGAATAGCAGACAAATCTGTCTGATAGCATGAAACAACCCCATTTGAATATGAAATCCATTGAACTCACTTCCGAAAATTTTGACGAAACGCTCGCCAATGCCACTCTTCCGGTCCTCGTCGACTTTCACGCAAGCTGGTGCGGTCCCTGCAAGATGTTGAGCCCTGTCATTGATCAAATCGCCGAAGCGAAAGCCGGTGAAGCGATCGTCGCGAAGGTCGATATCGACGCGGCTCGTGACATTGCCCAACGATACAAGATCAACTCCGTGCCGACACTGATTGTCTTCCAGAATGGCGAACCCGTCGTTGGCGCTAGCGGAATGCAATCAAAGGCCGCCATAGAATCGATGATCGATTAGTGAGCGGCGGCGGCGGTCGGCTGATCTAGCACTCCTTCTTCAAGTGGCGGCTGCAAGATAGACGGGAGCTGAGTTCGTTAGGAGGCGATCCCTTTCCCGTTATGATTTCGGTTTTGGGGTCGCTATCGAAGGTCTGAGTGACTAGGCTGTCGCCATGAGAGTTTTTCTTAGAATCCTCAGCGTTGTCTCTTTCTTCTTGGCAATCGCGGCTGCGAAGGCGGAGGAGTGGACGCTTCATTCCATCGCCCCCGGCGCGGCTGCTGAAGGATTGCCGAGAGAGGAGGAGGATATATGGGCTCTCGCGGCACCCCCGGAAGAGGGCGCGAACGGATACTGGATGAAATCGTTCGACGTCGAAGGAGAGAGCTGGGTTGAATTCAGCGTGAGGCGAAAAACGACCCGGGTCGCCTACCCGCGACGTTCGTGCGTGGTGCGGATCGAGTGGTATGGCGAGGACGGACGGGCGGTGACGAGCCGTGAGAAAGTGAATCCGATTTACAGCGGCTCCGAAACGACGACGGCGCGTCCTGACTTTCCGCGCGACAAGCAAACTGATCTTGAAGGATGGACGACGGTCTCGGATCGATACCCCGTACCGGTGGATGCCGTCGAAGCGGTCGTGCAGTTACACCTTCGTTGGGCTCCCGGCGGGGCGGTGGTATGGAAAGAGCCCACGCTGCTCGCCTCGGAGCCGTTGCCAAAACGCGAAGTGACGATGGCGGCGGTCCACACGCGAATGTCAGGAGGAAAGCGCACCCTTGTAGAAAATCTTGAACACCTCGCGGGCCTTGTCGGAGAAGCCGCAGCAAAAGGGGCTGACCTTGTCGTTTTGCCGGAGTTGCTGAACTGCAAGGGCATCACGAATGATTATGTTTCGGTGGCGGAGTTAATTCCGGGGGAGACGACGAAATTTTTCGGGGCGGTCGCGCGGAAACACGACCTCTACCTCGTTGTGGGTATGGCCGAAAAGGCGAAAGAGCAGGTTTTCAACTCGGCGATTCTGTTAGGGCCTGATGCTTCGATTGTCGGCGTTTATCGGAAGGTCACGCTTCCCCGCGAAGAAATTGCCAAAGGAATCTCGCCGGCGGAGGGATACCCTGTTTTCGAAACACGCTTTGGTAAGGTCGGGATGATGATCTGTTATGATGTCTTTTTTCCGGAAGTGGCGCGGGAACTGGCGATGAATGGAGCAGAGATAATTGCGGTGCCGATTTGGGGAGGTAACCCGGCGCTCGCGAGTGCGCGATGCATCGAGAATGGCGTTCACCTCGTCACCTCGACCTACACCGACCACGAAATGAACTGGATGAAAACGGCGGTCTGGGATCGGGAAGGACAGAGGCTCTCGACGGCGGTGGAATGGGATTCCGTGGTCACCGCGACGGTGGATCTAAATGAAAGGACCTACTGGAGCGGTCTCGGTGATTTCCAGGCCCGGATCGCGAGAGAAGCTCCGGTGAGGAGGATGGAACCGGTTTTTCATTTGCGGGAAGAGAGTGCGACGCCATAGCTAAAGGAGATGAGAGTGGTGAAATTTCTGGGCAGGGCGATTCGGCGCTGGATGCGGGCCGATGGTCCAGGGCAGGCAGCGGCGGTTTCGTTTTATGCCGTCTTCGGGATGGCGCCTTTGCTCGTCTTCGCCGTGGTCGTTGCCTCGCGAGCGCTCGGGCCGGAGCGGGCGAAGGAGTCGGCAGTCAACTGGCTTGCGGACATGATTCCGATGGAGGCTGCGGAAACGCTCGTTTCGATTGTGCATGTGAAGTTTCTCGCTGACGGACCATGGTGGTCGAATGTGGTCTCCGGGGGCGTCCTGATCTGGGCGGCATCGCTTATTTTCATGCGGCTGGTCGTGGGGACGCGGACGATGTTTGGCGAAGCAATCGAGACAGCGACGCGACGGATTCGGCAGAATCTGATCGGCCGTGGCATCGCTCTGGTGTTGGCGGTTTGTGTCGGCCTCGTGATCTGCCTGGTCTTTGTCGTTTCATCGCTCGCAACTCCGATGGTTCGCGAGTGGCCAGTGGGGACGAAGACGCTGCTGGGAATGGGTAATGCTCTGATTCTCACTGTCGGTGGCGTGGTCCTGCTCTGCGTCGTGACTCCGTTTTCGTTGAAGAAAAGGGCGCTCGCTTCCACTGCTGTCTTTCTTTTTGCGGCCTTCATGATCGGGCGGGTTCTTTTCCAGAGTTACATTACGCACAGTGTGATTTCCTCCGCTTATGGTGTCGCGAGCTCGGTGGTGGTTTTTCTCGTGTGGATTTACTACATGGCCTGCGGCTATTTTATCGGGGTCGCCATTTGTGCTGAGTTCCGATGTGGTGAGAAGAAAGATGGCATGAGCCAAGCTACCGACAGTGTCGCCAACGTAACTGATCCGGATGATTGCTGACATCCTTATTCGCTACCTTCATTTCATTTCGCTAATCCTGCTGATGGCTGCAGTGCTGGGGCAGCATTTGTTGCTGAAAAAGACAATGAAACGCAGCGAGATCGCGCTCGTGCAGAGGCTGGATATTCTCTATGCGGTAATGGTGGTGGTCGTCTTGGCGACCGGATTTGCGCAGTGGTTCTGGGTGGGGAAACCGGCTGATTTTTATTCAAGCAATCCCGTTTTCCACGTGAAAGTGACTCTTTTCCTGATCGTTGGAGTGGTCTCTGCTTATCCGAGTGTGTTCCTCGGAAAGAACAAAAAGGGGGAGCCTGATGAAGTGATTTCAGTTCCAAAGCTGGTCGTTTGGAGTGTGCGGATCGAACTTTTGCTCCTCTTTCTCATGCCACTCTTAGCTAACCTGATGGCCCGCGGGATCGGAATTCCTCTCGTCAGTGAATGAGCTTCATTCGCCTAGAATCTGAGACTCCCTACGAAGAGGCGGTTTCGGATGTCCCGAAAGATGAGCTGATCGAGATCGAGGGTCAGAGTGTTTATGTGAAGGACATTGGCAAAGGCCCTGTCATCGTGATGTTGCACGGCTTTGCTTCGAGTTCTTATTCATTCCGCGAATTATTCGATTCATTGTCAGCGTGCTTCCGTCTCCTCGCGATTGACCTGAATGGATTTGGACTCACGCAGCGTCCGCGAAAATCGAAGGCTTACCTCATTGAGAATCAGGCGGATCTGATTGTTGAAATCTTGAAGAGAAAAGGGATTGCCGGGGTCGTGATGCTTGGCCATTCCTACGGAGCGGCGGTGAGTGCAGTTTTAGCGGCGCGGCACCCCGATTTGGTGAAACGAGTGATTCTCGTGAGTCCTCCCTCAGAATTCGCCGGGAAACCGCCCTGGTATGTTCGGAACGGACTTGGAATCAGGGTGGCTTTTTTCTTAATTCGGGCGCTGCTTTCAAACCCCGAAAAATTTCGCAAACTCTCTTCCAAAGCTTTCTATGGGGAGGGCGTCATCACTCTGGAGGTGTCAGAAGTTTATCGTCGATCCATGCTCATCGAAGGCCTCCGTGATGCCTGTTTCGGTTATGCGAAAGCGTTTGGCGGGAATGGGGCGGCTTCGATTCGCTATGATGCGATTCTGCAGACGACTCTCATTGTTGTCGGGGAGAAAGATGAAGTGGTTTCAGCGGAAAGTTGTGCCGGAGTTTCTGATTCCATTTCGGGGAGTCAGCTTATCGTCCTTCCTGAATGCGGTCATTGCCCACCTGAGGAACGCCCGGTGGAACTGTCGAGAGCGATCAGTGAGTTTCTCACGAGAAACTAGCCGTTAAAATTCCTTCCTATCGGAATTTTGGCTTCCCTGATTGTCTTGGAATAGGCTCTGCCAAGAGAATTTAAGCAATTACGAAAGTGATTGCAATTATGATAATTGAGTCTCAGTTTAGAGGCATGATGAGGTCTGCCATTCTCTTTCTTGTCTCTATTCTCCTTACCGGTTCGCTTCACGCGGAGCGCTTTCATGAGGTTTCGCGGACAAATGAAAACACGCTCAATGATCTCGTGAGAGAGCTTCCTATTCTATCCCCGTCGTGGGAGCGACAACTGAGGCAGCTTTCGTCGATTCAGGAGCAGCTCTACCTTTTCGAACTCGAAATGCGGGGTGAAGGTCTTGATCAACCTCTCGCTGAGGCGTTTTCGATTCATTATTCGGCGATTGTGAAGGCGATGGTGGAAGACCGAATCACCGGGGAATATGGCCGGGATCTCCTTTCGGTTCACCGGCAGTTGCTCGCCCGAACCCAGGAGTGGAGTCGAAAAAAGATTCGCGATGAGAACTTTCCCGAAGAGGTAATCAATAACCTTTACTTTTTTCTGACGGAGTTGAGAGAAAACTCTCTCCCGCTCTACGAGGTCAACCCTTCGCTGCGCACTCCGGTCGTGAATGGGTATCAGGTCTGGCTGGGTGAACTCGTGGCCTGGGGCTGCGACTGTGGCCGACTCACTCCCGGAGCCCGTGGCCGACTCCAGTTTGAGCTTGAGCAGCTTGAGCGATTTGAATTCTACTACAAGCGGGACGGCGTTTTGAACATGGCGGAACGCGAGCTGCTCCATGAGCGGTTTATCAACCTGACCCGTGATGCCGTCGATATTCTCGTCCGCTGATCATCAGTTTTCGCGTCGGCTATTCGCCTAACGCACCGAACGGGTGTAGTTCCCGTCCATAAACACTTTCAGACCGATTTCATTTCGACCCTCGGTTTGAGCAGGGAAACCTTTGGACCAGAGGACTTCCCAGTGCGCTTTGTCACCAAATGAGGCCTTTTTGTAGCGCATCTCGGCGATGAACACTTCGGCTTGCAAGCCTCGATCATCGAGGTCCTTTTGCGCCACCGCCGCCGCTTGAGCAGCGAGCAAACTCGGTGTGTTCGCAAGAACGAGAGTGGGGAGGGCGAGAGCGAGGAGAGCGATGGCAAAGAATGATTTCATGATCCTGATCGACTGTTAGCGTCGCGCTCATTCTAGCGTCCCGATCATGGAAACGTCAACTGACAGAAATTTGATCTTCGCGATGGCGGGACTTGATTGATGACCGCCCCGTCGCTAAGGCTATCCCTAGATGAGCAAATCCCCCGAAACTCTCGCGACCTATGACGGTGGTCTATTTCCCACGATTGGCCTTGGAACCTGGAAGATTCCGGATGAAGTCCTCCCCACGCTGATCCCTGACGCGGTCGAGGTGGGCTATCGTCACTTTGACTGCGCCTGCGATTATGGCAACGAGCCGGCCGTCGGTGACGGGATTCAAAATGCGATCTCGGCGGGAAAGTGCCGCCGCGAGGATCTTTGGATCACCTCGAAGCTCTGGAATACCTACCACGAGCCGAAGCATGTCAGGGCCGCCTGCGAGAAATCGTTGACCGATCTCGGGCTCGATGAACTCGATCTTTACCTGATTCATTTTCCAATCACGCTCGCCTACGTGCCGTTTGAAGAACGCTATCCGCCGGGTTGGTTTTTCGATCCGGAAGCAGAGAATCCGGCGATGAAGCACATCGACGTTCCCTACGCCGACACCTGGGGGGCGATGGAGGAGCTGGTCGATTCCGGTCTCGTGAAGCGGATCGGCGTCTGCAATCTCGGCACCGCGATGCTTCGCGACCTGAAGTCGTATGCGCGAATTCAGCCCGCCGTGAACCAGGTCGAGATGCATCCCTATCTCTCGCAGGAAAATCTCTTGCGCTACTGTCAGGATGCCGACATCGCCGTGACCGCGTTTTCCCCTTTTGGAGCGAGTTCCTACGTGCCGCTGAGCATGGCGGACGAAAACGAGTCACTCTTTGCCGATCCCGTGATCCAGGAAATCGGGAAAGCGCACGGAAAAACCGTGGGGCAAATTGCGCTGCGCTGGGGCGTGCAGCGGGGAACGGTCACGATTCCGAAAACACAGACCGTGGCGCATTTGAAAGAGAATCTCGACATCTATGATTTCGAGTTGAGCGCTGATGACATGCTCACGATCGATCAGATGAACCGGGATCGGAGATTCAATGACCCCGCTGAGTTTGGAGAGGCGGCTTTCAACACGTTTTACCCCATCTTTGATTAATCCCGGTAGGTGATCTGAGAATCTTTGGGCAATATGACCGACCGCCGGAGTCTCTCTGTATGCGATTGCTAGTTTTTCTAACCTTCATCTTCGGTTCCTCCTTCATTCTCGCGGGCGAAGACCGGAAACCCAATGTCGTCATCATCTTCATCGATGATCAGGGCTACTATGATCTCGGGTGCTATGGGGCTACCGAGGTGAAGACGCCGAGGATCGATCAGCTCGCCACTGAAGGGATCCGTTTCACCGACTACTACGCGGCCGCCCCGATCTGCAGCCCGTCGCGGGCCGGACTCCTGACCGGAGCCTATCCACGCCGCATCGGAATGGAAACCTGGGTGCAGCGGGCTGATTCGACTCGGGGGATTCATCCCGACGAAGTGACGCTCGCGGAGCTCTTCAAGGCGAACGGATACGCGACTGCCTGTGTCGGGAAATGGCACATGGGTGATAAGGATCCATTTGTCCCGATGGCGCAGGGCTTCGACTATCACTTCGGGATGTACTCCAATCTTGATCCGGTCGAGACGGTCTATTTTGGTGAGGAGGGAGTGCCCATTTTGAGGAATGGGGAAATCGTGAAGCGTCCCGCTGATCCTGCCGAATTGACGAAGCTTTACACCGATGAAGCGATCGCCTTTGTGCAGCGGAAAAAGGACGAGCCTTTCTTTCTCTACCTGCCCCACACCATGCTCCACAATCCGCTCGGGGTGAGTCCTGAATTTCAGGGAAGCTCGGAGTGGGGCGAATATGGTGATGCGATTCAGGAGCTCGATCACGGCGTCGGGCGCTTCATGGATAAGTTGGCGGAATTAGGAATCGCGGACAACACCGTCGTCGTCTATGCCTCGGACAATGGCCGCGGTGCGGGGCGAAATCCGCAGCAGCCGATGAAAGGCACCAAACTCACGACCTGGGAATGCGGCATCCGCGTGCCGGGGATCCTCTGGGGCCCCGGTCTCGGGATCACAGCCGGGGTCGAGAATGGAGAAGTCGTCCACGCGCTCGATTGGTTTCCGACCTTGGCGACCGCAGCCGGTATCAAGATTCCGGAGGGTCATCCCGTCATCGACGGTCGGGATTTGTGGCCTCTCTTTATCGGCGAGGTGGACACGATTCCGTCTCCGGACGCGGGTCTTTCGCTCAATGCCGGAGTGCCGCTTCAGCGTCGCTGGGAGCAGGGGCTCGAGTGGTCGGACTACTTCGACCGGGAAGATTATCAGAATGCTTTCTTTTACCACGGAAGCCACGGAGCGCTCGCGGCAGTGAGATCAGGGAAACATAAGATGTATTTAAATCCGCAGCTCACCGTCTACGATCTCGAAGCCGATCCCGGCGAGTCAAAGCCGGTGCGCGAGCAAGGCTTGATCAAAAAGCTCCGCGGCATGGCGGTGATGTTTCAGGAGGAAATGAGTCGGGATGCGCGGCAGGCGGGAGAGGTTGAGGGGCATTGAGCTGGTCCAATTTCCACAAAAAATCGCTTGTTGGTGTAAACACTCAGATCCGAATTACGGCTGGTTCTATGTTCAGTTTCGCAGCAATTGCTTCGGATAACGAAATTACGTCTGCTCGATATACTCGTTCCTACTCTTGTCGCTCACGTAGGAGCGAGGACCGGCCCGGGTTCGTTTTCCTGATATGATTTGAGTCTGGATATATTGAATTCAACGGTTGAAATGCACTCGCGGAATATCCACTATGGAGCTATGCGCGATCTAAATAACTTTGTGCACCGAGGCAGATCCCTGTCGAAGTTGTTGTTGCTGCTTTGCTCAGTGTTTTGTCTTCTTGGAGAGGCCAATCTTTCCGCTCAGGATGTTCCCTCCCTCTCCAAAACCTGGCCCACGGGGCCTCATTTCCGGAGCGAAGGCAATTTCCGCGCCTGGTCTTCGGTCCCTGATGATCCGTTGATCGACCTGAGTAAGTTAGCCGGCATCTCCGATCTTTCACAGGTTCACGCTCATGGTGGGGGCTGGGTTGTGCTGCGGGAGAATGGTGAGACGATTTCTTCCAGCGGAATCGCTGACCGGGAGAACATCGAGCGGATCTGTCCGGGGTGGCATCACTTCTTCGCGCTGATTTCGAAGGAAGGAAAGTTGCATACCTTCGTGAGGGATAAGGAGCTTGGCCCCGGGATGCACGAGAACATACTCGGTCGCGTCGTTGATGCCTTCTTCGCCCCCTTTCGCAGTGTCGCGATCAACGACGAGGGCGAACTCATTGTCTGGGGATCAGCTCACGATCCCGCTAGCGAGAAACGGCAATGGAAAGTGAAGCCGACTATTCCCGAGGGAACAAAAGCAGTTGCCATGTCGAGTACGGATCACTTGACCGCCGTGTTACTGGACAGCGGGGAGCTGAGGGCTTGGAGAAGCTCCGGCCCAGTTGAGCTGCCGCCGGAATTTGGTGTCGGAAGGATCAGTCAATTTGCGGTTAATCGGACTCGAGTATTCGGAATCCCCAATAAAGGCGGTGACGGTCTTACCCTGATCACTCTCCCGGTGAACGATGTGACGGTTATTCCATTCCCCGGTGCTGGAGAAATTCAGTTCAAGGAGTCCGAAAGTGGAGTGACTGCGTTTCGAGGCGATCATTCGGTCTCAAGCGATACCGATTCCTATAATCGCTGTCCTGAGCTTGAGGCAGCCCTCTCCCACGTGACGGTGGAGGACACCAATCTGTTCTCTCTATTTATCAGCTTTCCGGATACGCCCGAAGTCCGCTTCCTTTGGTATGACAAATTGGATCAACATGAATCACTTTCCGAAACCCCTGTCCCACCAATGGCGCCCGCGCCCGCTCCTGCGGCGGAAGTCACCGCCCTCTCTCCGGAAGTGGCCAAACGCATCAATGGATACCAAACGGCCCGTCGAAACCAGATCGGGACTTTCGCGGCGGAGTATCGGGTAGCCCTTGTCTCTGCTGAGGCACTAGCCCGGAGTTCGGGTGACCTTGACGGGCTCGTTGCGATTCGTGAGGCGAAACTAAATGCCGACGAATTGCTTGTTCACATCAAGGCATTGCCGAAGAGTAAGGAGGTTCAACCGATCGAGCCACCCCCTGCGTTGCCCGCTCTCGCACCCGATACGCTGAAGGCGGCGAGGAAGGCGTTCGATACGAAGATGAAGAAGGCGGAAACGCGATTGTATCAAGCGCTCGATACCTCTCTCGAGTTCGTCCAACAGGTACAGGTCAAGAATCGGAAAATCGCGGAGGCAAAAGACACGAGTGAACTCCGGGAAAGATTCGCGAGTCGTTTCGAAGGGCTCGCTGCGACGAAGGTGACGGCGCCATTGCCGGTCGCCAATACGTCAGCAGAGGCACCTCCAAAGTCAACGCAACCAACCGTTGTCGTCAAGCCCGGTCGCCTCGAAATGTGGAGCAGCCGTGATGACGACGATGCGATTCGCCTGACCCGTGGTCGAGGACTCGATGATGTCGTCCAGGTCCAGCTGTTCCGCAGCGGGTGGATCGCCTTGCGCGAAAATGGCGAAGCCGTCTCCAGCAACCGCGATTTCGATAAGCCGAACATCGCCCGGATCACGAAGGGTTGGGACGATGCCTTCGGCATTATCGACAAAGAAGGGGAACTCATCGTTATTGCTTCAGGGAAGGCGCAACCAAAGGAACGAATCAACAATGTGAAGGATGCATTCATTTCCGAAGCCCACTCCATCGCGCTTCATCACGACGGCACGATCACGACTTGGGGGCCTGCCTATGAGGGCAAAGCGGCGGGTGGTGAAAAATGGGTTCCCGCCCCAACCGGACTTTCGGGCATCGACCGCGTTCTTGGCAATCTCATTTCCGGAGTCGCTGTTACTGCAGAAGGAAACGTGACCGCCTGGAGGTCAACAGGTCCTTGCCGCATGGGGAGTGGATTCACCAAGAACATTCGTGATATCTCTGCGAGAAAGAATGGCTTCCGCGTCATCAACGCGGGAGGGATGATGTCGTGGTGGAGGTCTAGCGATTCGGGAGCCAACTCTTATCCTGACTGGAAGGAGAGATATGGCCCACTTGTCACGCTGCCGGACACGCATGACTTCAATTTCGCTCGAACCGATGACGGTAGCGTCGTCGTTGATCTGAAGTGGATCGAACGCCATTCCGACCTCCGCTCTGCGCTCGAAGACCTCAAGGGCGCACCCGAAGAAGCCTTCTCATATTTCACCGACGGCCCGATCCATCGCCTCGGTTGGATTGAGCAACCCTGACGTCCCTTTTTCCGACTAATGTCATCATCTACCAAAGGAACCGGCGGTAAGAGCTGGACCCCGCCCACCGTCGAGGAGTTGCAGCAACTCCTCCCCCAATACGAGATCGAGAAAATTCTCGGCTTCGGCGGCATGGGCGCGGTCTATAAAGGGCAGCAAGCTCAACTCGGTCGAGCCGTCGCGATCAAAGTCCTCCCCGAAACGCTCATCACCGACGACGACGAGCATCAATACGCCGAGCGCTTTAAGCTCGAAGCACGGGCGATGGCAAACCTCGACCATCCGGCGATTATCTCGGTGCATGATTTCGGCCAGACCGAAGTCGGCCATCTCTACTTCGTGATGGAGTTCATCGACGGGATGGACATTGAAGAATACATTCACCAGTCCGGCGGGATCGTTGATCCCGGGCATGCCGTCGCGATCGTCTCCCAT